>NZ_LOPV01000681.1 GCF_001469865.1 Haloferax profundi | reverse complement strand
GGTGACGGCAGACGACTCGATGGTGACACTCACCTCGGGGAGGATTCGGTCGTTGTGTTCGAGTGCGTTGTCGATGAGGTTCTTGAGTGCCGATTCGACCAGGTCGTCGGCGTAGACCCATTGCTCGCCGGGGAGGTCACGGTGGATGATCGCTCGCGGGTAATCGGACTCGATGTCGTCGAGTTGTGTCTCGATTCGGTCGACGATTTCGACTGGCGTGAGGCCGTCAGACCCTCGGTCGAGCGTCGTATCGATCTGTCGAGTCTGCTCTCCGAGTTCCACGAGTGACCGCGCTTTGCGCTTTATCGTCCGCGCGTGGTCTTTCGTCTCGGCGGGGATTCGTTCGTCGAGCAGGAGGTCTGCGTGGCCGAGGATGACGTTCATGTCGTTTCGCAGGTCGTGACGCAACACGCGGTTGAGGACTCTGAGTCGTTGTTCGTACCGGTAGCGGTTGGTCACGTCACGGGAGTTCAGGACGATACCACCGACCGCGGGGTCGTCGAGGAGGTTGACACCGACTGTCTCGAAGCGACGCCACGTGCCGTTGTCGTGGCGAATCCTGAACTCGGCCCGGACGGGACCGTCACCCTCGATGGCCTCGTTCAACCGACTCATCACCATCTCTCTATCCTCTGGGTGGACGATGTCTTCGACGTGTTCACCGACGAGTGATTCTGGCGTGTAGCCGAGGACGTCGCCCATCGATGGACTCGTGTACTTGCGGACGCCCGACTCGTCGACGACCGTGATGACGTCGCGAGAGTTCTCGATCAGTGCGCGGAACTCTTCTTCGGTTCGTCGACGGTCGGTCACGTCGTGGAAGACGAGTAATTGAGCACGATTCTCGGTCTGCTCTCCGACGGGTCCACACCTGACCTCGAAGTAGCGCCGTTCGTCCTCGGCCTCGACGGTCGTCTCGACGCGGTCACGTCCTTCGAGGACTGCCCGCACTTCCGACGGTCGACGAGTGACTTCGAGGATGGGCCGGCCGATACATTCTGAGACGGCGAGTTTGAGGAGCGCCGACGCAGCACCGTTCGACTCGACAACCCTATCGTGGTCGTCGAGGACGACGACCGCGTCCCGCATCTCCGAGAGGATGGCGTTACGGGCAATCGGTGTGATGTCGAACAGTCGGTACCGGAGTAACGCCCAGAAGACGAGTACAGAACTGATACCGAACGAGATGGGCGTCGGGTCGATAGGTGTGATGGGCCGCCAAAACAGCGTCGTCGCGAAGGTCCCAATCGGGATTGCACCCATCGCCGTCAGCAGTCCTGCCTGTCGTTTGTGGACACCGGTACTCGCGAGTGCCGTCTTCGCGAGGATACTCAGGCCCGCGGTCGAGACACCGGCCGTGTAGACGACGTGGAGGATGAACAGCGGACTTCCACCGACTGAGAGACTCTCGGCGAACCCTGTTTGGAGAAGCACTGGTGAGACGAAGCGGCCGTGAAAGTTGTTCGTCAGCGTGAGAGCAATCGAGACCGCCGGTTCGACAGAGAGGAGGGCGACGGTCCGCTGCGTGAGGTTCTGTGCCTCACCGGCGTAGACGATGGTGAAGACCAGCCATGAACTCGGCACGAGCGTGGCACTCACCCACGCGACTTCGACGTACAACTGTGCTGCACTCGGTGTCGAGGCGAGGAGAGAGAATCCGTACGCAGTCGCCCAGATAGCCGCCGAGAGGGAGAGAAACGCGAACGGTAACCGAACGCGACGAGAGTAGAGTCGAAACCGCCCCAGGACGACGATCGAGACCACACCTGCGAGGATGCCCGCGGCGAACAGAGCATACACGTATGGTGACAGTCCGACGCTGGTCATGAGTGGGGTGTGGTACACATCTGTAACTCTCGTCCGTTCAGTCATCTCCGATGAATATCACATCGGTGCGACAGTACACGTGACTCGTGTCTGTAACTTAAGCAGTTCGCCCTAGATATCGATTTTGATACTATTCGGCTGAGTACGAAACCTGTTATTTGCGTCGAGAGAATTACGCTATCGGGGGGACATTTTGCACTCTCTCACACGGTTATCGATACTTGAATCGCCTGACTTCAGGGGAGTCACTCTCGACGCATTGTCGATTAATCTACACGATGTTCGAAACGGCCCGAACGCTTAATCGGGATGGATACAGAACCACCAGTAGATGCCGCTCGACCCAAGACCTAACGACGTTGCGGAACTCCACCACGCTGTCGATGGACGGAGCGATGCGTCGTTCGATTGGGTCGACGACCCTGTGGACCACACCTGGCGCGAGACCGTCTACCGCCGACTCCTCGCGACGACTGCGATGATAACCTCGGACGGCGGGGTGTACCTCGAATCGATTCCACGGACGCCGCGCGCCGAGAACGTGCTTCTCGACTGGTGTGTCCACCTCGTCGAACGTCTCGGTGGTCGCGGGGCACTCCTCATGGTCTCGTATTACCGAGACATCGGCTGGATTGGCGACGACCCTCACGACACGATTCACGAGCGAATTCTCTCGTTCACCGTGCCGTCGGACTTCGAGGACGCACCGACAGAAGAAGACCACGTCCAGAGTCTCTCGTACATCGCTCGACTCGCGTCGATGGACGACGAGGACGACTGACGTCGAAGCGAGGGCGAAGGCCGACCGACATCGCATGTAGACGGAGGCCGACCAGTTCGCTGTTCGGCAGCGACAGCCTCAGAGACCGAGTTGTCGGCCGATGACGAGGTGCTGAATCTCGCTCGTCCCCTCTCCAATCTCCATCAACTTCGCGTCGCGGTAGTATCGTTGCGGCGCGAAGTCCGTCGTGTAGCCGTACCCACCGAGGACTTGGACTGCGTCTTCGGCGACTTCTCGTGCTGCTTCCGAAGCGTCGAGTTTCGCCAGTGCAGACTCCTGGCTCACCCGGTTGCCAGCGTCGTACTTCGTCGCCGCCTTGTGAGTGAGGAGGCGTGCACGCTCGGTCTTGCGGTACATCGAGACGAGTTTGTCGCGGATGGCGTCGAACTTCGAAATCGGTTGCCCGAACTGTTCGCGCTGGCCGGCGTACTCCTTCGCGTGGTCGTACGCACCCTGTGCGAGGCCGACAGAGAGGGCTGCAATCGAGATGCGTCCGCCGTCGAGCGTCTTCATCGTCTGCTTCCAGCCTTCTCCTTCCTCGCCGAGGAGACGGTCTTCGGGAATCCAACAGTCGTCGAACGAGAGTTCACACGTCGGCGAACAGTTGAGTCCCATCTTGTCCCACACCGTGGTCACTTCGAACCCGTCGTCGTTCTCCGGGTCGACGATGAACGTAGAGATACCGTCGTACCCTTCGCCGGGGTCCGTGACGGCCTTGACGAGTACCGACCCGGCGACGTTCGCGTTCGTGATGAACTGCTTCGTTCCGTCGATGACGTAGCCATCGCCGTCTCTCTCGGCGACCGTGTCCATATCGCTCGCGTCACTTCCCGACCCCGGTTCCGTGAGCGCCCACGCACCCATGTGCTCGCCAGTCGCGAGGGGGCGGAGCCACTGTTCTTTCTGTGCGTCGGTGCCGAACAGTTCGAGAGGTTTCGAGGCGAGACTGACGTGTGCCGCGTACGACAGGCCGATACCCCCCGAGACGCGACCTAACTCTTCGACGACGAGCGAGTACATCAACTGGTCACCGCCGAGACCACCGTACGCTTCGCTGATGGGGACGCCCATCACGTCCAGTTCGGCCAACTGGTCGAAAATCTCCGCGGGGAACCGATGTTCGTCCTCGATGTCCTGCGCGATAGGGGCGATTTCCTCTTCGCAGAATTCGCGGACGGTGTCACGAATCATCCGGTGTTCCGCCGGAAGGTCGAAGTCCATGAGAGCAACTATCGCCGAACGGGACATAAACCAATCGAACGACCATGAAGGTTGTTCGCTCTCAGTGTGTGGGAACGTCCGACCGCTTCTTTCACCGTCCGAGAACGACCGTCTCGTATGTACTCTCACATCCTCTTTCCGACCGACGGTAGCGAGTGTGCTGACGCCGCACTTGACCACGCGTTAGACCACGCCGAGATGTACGACGCGACGATTCACGCCCTCTACGTCGCCGACGTTCGGGAAGTCGGCCACGCTGCGCCTGCCGTCTCTCTCGGGAAGGTCCGGGACGCACTGCACGACAGCGGTCGGGACGTCCTCGAACGCGTCGAACGCACGGCCCGTGCGGCCGGCATCGACGTCGAGACGACGGTCACGGAAGGAACACCCGAGAGCGAGATACTCGAGTTCGCAGACCGAGACGACATCGACCTGGTGGTGATGGGGACACACGGCCGCAGTGGCCTCGACCGCTACCTCATCGGGTCCGTCGCCGAACGGGTCGTCCGCAGTTCTCCCGTCCCTGTGTTGACCGTCCGACAAGAGTCGGAGTGAGCCCACGACGTTAAGCCATCCCTCGTCATACGAGGGGTCATGGACCTCCGTCGGCTCGTCCGTGGCCGTGTCGGGTGGCCTCGTCTCGAGGCTGTCGTCCGTGAATTGACACGCCGATACGACCGCGAGACCCTCCACGTTCGCTTTCTCGAAGCAGACAACTGGCTCTCGACGCCGATGGTCGTCGACGACGAGTGGTTCGTGAAGGTCGTCTCTCAACAGAACTCACTCGTCCACGCGCTGTTTACCACCGGGCGAAACTTGGGTGCCTTCTCTAGTGGCACCGAAGGATTCTTCGAGCACTTCGGAACGCCCCTCCAGATGGCCGAACACGAACTCGAAGCCACGAAGCACCTGCGTGAAATCGGATTGAACGCTCCCGCCCCCGTCGAAGCGTTCGAAGTCGAAGGACTCGGAGTCCTCGTCTTGGAGTATCTGCCAGATTTCCACACGCTCGATACGGCACCACGAGAGGAAGTGCTCACCCTCGCGCCGGACCTCTTTTCAGCCCTCCACAAGATGCACGACAACCACCTCGCTCACGGTGACCTGCGGGCCGAGAACGTCCTCGTCCGCGACGATGGCATCTACTTCATCGACGCGACCAACGTCAACGACGAGGGGATGCACGACGCGCGTTCGTACGACTTGGCGTGTGCGCTGGCGGCCCTCGAACCACTCGTTGGCGCGAAGGACGCTGTCGTCGCCGCAGCGACGGTGTACGACCCGACCGAACTCCTCGACGCCGTCGATTTCCTCGACTTCGTCAACATCCGTCCCGACCACGACTTCGACGCCGCGGCGCTCAAAGGCGAGATAGAAAAGCGGGTCACGTGACGGTCCAGCGTGCGTGTCGTCGGATTACGCTGCTTTCTCGAGTCGAATCTCGAAGACCGCTCCAGATGGGTCGTTGTCGCCGATAGTGACGCTCCCTCCGTAGTGGTCGACGAGTGTCTGGACGAGGTACAACCCGAGTCCCGTCCCGCTACTTTCGAGCCCTCGTTCGCCTTTGCCGAAGATATCGTCGCGCTGTGATTCGGGGATTCCCGGTCCGTTGTCTGCGATTCGGACGGTGACGTCGTCGTCGCTTTCTGTCGCGGACACCACCACTTCGGGAACGTCGGCGTGGGTATGCTGAATCGCGTTGTTCAAGATGTTCCTGAAGACCGATTCGACCATCTCGTCTGCACACACCGGTGTCGACGGGATTTTACCCTCGATTCGAATCTCTGCTCCGGGGTTCGCGTGGGCGAGTTCGTCGACTGCTGCGTTCAGGGGCTGAGAGAGTGAGATTGCAGTCGTCCCGTCGGTTTCGTCAGTGAGGAGAGTCGCCATCAACTCTCCGATAGTCTGTGTCAGTTCGACGACGTGGTCTGATTTTTCCGTGATAGACGCCAACCGACCGCGTCCGTCTTCGTCGACGTGGTCTTCGAGGAGTTGACTCATCCCGAGGACGATTTGCATGTCGTTTCGGATGTCGTGGCGGACGATTTCGTTGAGCAACTCTAACTGCTCGTTTCGGTCTTCGAGTGTCCGTTGGTACTCTTTGAGGTCGGTGATATCGCGGTTGATGGCGACGAATCGAACGACTTCGTCGTCGACGACGATTGGCGCAATCGTCTGGTCGACGTAGAACTCCGACCCGTCTTTTCGGGCGTCGACCATCCCCTCGTAGTGCCACTGTTCGCCGTTCAGTATCGTCCCCCAGAGGTTTTCGTAGAACTCCTCGTCGTACCGACCAGACTGGAGCAACGACGGCGTCTCCCCGACGACTTCCTGTTCGGTGTACCCCGTCTGTTCTTCGAACGCAGGGTTCACGTACTCGATGATGCCGTCGGTGTCAGTGATGTAGATGGCGTGGCCAGCGTGTTCGATGGCTTCCCTGTAGGTCTGGAGCGTTCGAACGTGTTCTCGCCGACTCGTGATGTCGCGAGCGAGTGTGAGCATCGCGCGCTCTCCTTCGTACTGTATCGAGACGGCACTCACTTCGACGGGGAACGTCTCACCGCTTGCAGTCTCGAACGTCGACTCGAAGACGAACCGGTCAGACGACTCCACGTCGTGGAACCAGTTGTCTTCGTCTGGGTCGACGACGAACGACGACAGATGTGCGCCGAGGAGCACAGATTCGTCGTATTCGAGGCGGCCGAACCCCGTGGTGTTCGCACCCAGAATCTCACCACGTTCGAGCGAGTAGACGACGACGATGTCGTCCATACTGTTCAACAACCTGGCCTCACGGTGTCGTGTCTCGCTCGCCGCAATCGAGTTGGCGAGCGTATCTCCGACCTCTTCGAGGACCGCACGCTCACGCCCGTCGAACGCATGTTTTCGGTCCGCGTAGATGGAGAGGACACCGTAGCGCGTCCCGTGGTCAACGAGAGGGACGGCCATACTCGATTGATACCCTCGTTCGCGTGCTGCGTCGCGCCACGGTTCGAACGTCGGGTCTTCGTGGATGTCCTGCATGACTGCCGATTCGTGCGTTCGGGCGGCGGTCCCTGCTGGTCCGCGGGAGGTCGCCCCGTCAGAAATCGTTATCGTGATGCTATCGAGGTACCCGTCCTCGACGCCTGCGGACGCCCTCGGGACGAGTTCGTCGTCTTCGACGGAACCGACCCACGCGAAGACGTAGGGGTCTGCCTCGGCCAACGTCTCACAGACCGCCTGTTCGAGTGTCTCGCGGTCGTCGGTCGTCGCAATCTGGCGATTGATCTCTCGGACAGTATCGAGAATCTCGCCCGTCGTCTCCAGTCTCTCGGATTCCACCGCCCGCAACACCGTCGCATACCCGAGCGCCGTGCTGATGCCCGCGCCGCCGAGGACTGTATTGACCATGAGATAGTTCGCGTGGACGGTGGTGTTGCCGTGTGTCTGCTGATACGACACGAAGAGTCCCCCGATGGCCGCACCGACGAGTGCGCCTGCAACGACCCACGCATCGAGTTTCCAGACGTTCGTCGTCGGAAGCGTACTCCGATAGAAGTAGGTACCGGCAAAGACGAGGCCGACACCGACGAGCACCATCGGAAAGACGCCCAGTAGGAGTCCGACGAGCGGTTCGCTATCCTGTGCGTGCTCCCACCCGACGAGGAGTGCGACCACGCCGAGAATGGCAGGCAATGCGGAAGAAATCGTCCTGGAATAACGTTCTCTGAAGATGACCATCTACCTCTGAATGACGTGTGTTCGTGACTATCCGAGAGATACCACCGGGTGGGAATTGATAATTTTGTTGGTAGCTACCTCTCAATAAATTATACTTGGCTAACAGTTCTGGTGAGGGAATCGCTCTCGTCGTCGGTGGTCGTGACAAAAGTGTGACTGCGTCGGACCGACTTACTCCCCTTCGACGCCCTCGTAGTCTGCGCCACCCATGTAGAGACGCGAGACTTCGGGGTCGTCGAGGAGACTGCCGGCTTGGCCCTCGTAGGCGACGGTGCCCTGGTCGAGGACGTACCCACGGTCGGAGATGGCGAGACCCTCACGGGCGTTCTGTTCGACCATCAACACCGAGGTACCGAGTTCGTTCACCTTCTGGACGTCTTGGAACACCGACTGGACGATGTTCGGGGCGAGACCGGCCGACGGTTCGTCGATGAGGAGCACGTCGGGGTCCATGACGAGTGCGCGGGCGAACGCGAGCACCTGGCGTTGGCCGCCAGAGAGCGTCTTCGCCTTCGCGGTTCGCTTCTCGTCGAGGATGGGGAACTGGTCGTACAGTTCGTCGATACGTGCCTGTAAGCCCTCTTTCCGGGCGACGCCGCCCATCTTGAGGTTCTCGTCGATAGTGAGCGACGAGAACACGTTGTCGACCTGTGGGACGTACCCCATGCCGGTTCTGACGAGGTCTTCTGGGTCCTCGCCGGCGATGTCTCGGCCGTCGAGTTCGACCGTTCCGGTCCACGGTTTGAGGAGTCCGAAGACGGTCTTGAGGACCGTCGACTTCCCCGCCCCGTTCGGGCCGATGATGCAGACGATTTCGTCTGACTTGAGGTGCAACGTCAAGTCGCGAAGGACCTGCACCTCACCGTAGCCACTGTCGACGCCTTGCACGTCGAGTGCGCGGTTACTCATGGGCCAGCACCCCCGAGGTACGCTTCGATGACTCGGTCGTCCGTGCGGACTTCGTCTGGCGTGCCTTCCATGAGCACCTTCCCCTGGTCGAGGACGATGATGGGGTCGGCGAGGTCCATGATAAACGGCATGTCGTGTTCGATGATGAGGAAGGTCTGGCCCTCCTCGTTGAGTTCGCGGATGAACCGCTTGATGTCGTTCGCCAGCGTCGGGTTGACCCCGGCGACCGGTTCGTCGAGCAGCAAGATGTCCGGGTTCGTCGTGAAGGCGCGCGCCAACTCGACGAGTTTCAACTGCCCGCCCGAGAGGTCCGTCGACGGTTGGTCGATGAGGTGTCCAATCTCGAAGCGTTCGAGCAGTTCCCGTGCTTGTTTGATGTTCGCCCGCTCTTCTCGAGTGACCTCGTCACCGGAGAAGAACAGCGAGAACACCGACTCACCGGCCTGTGGGCCGGGGCCGACGAGCATCGCCTCGCGGACAGACATCCCTTCGAGACGCCGAGGCGTCTGGAAGGTCCGAACGAGTCCCTTTCGGGCGCGTTCGTGCGGTTCCAACTCGGTTACGTCGTCGCCGTTGACCATGACGCGACCCTCGTCGAGTTCGTAGAACCCGGAGATGAGGTTGAACAGCGTGGACTTCCCCGCGCCGTTCGGGCCAATCATCCCCGTGATGGTCCCGCGTTCGACTTCGATGGACACGTCATCGGTGGCGACGAGGCCACCGAACGCCTTCTCCAGACCGACCGTCTTCAACACGGCGTCGGCCTTTCCGAGGTGTGCGCCCTCGTAGACGTCACCGGACATCAGTCGTCACCTCCGGTCTGTGGTTTCGGCGACCCACCGCTGGGTGCCGAAGCCTTGTCCTTCGCTGCCGGCCAGATGAGTTCGTCCTTCGGCGGAAGGAGTCCATCCTGCCGGTAGCGCATGATGAGGATGATGAGGACACCGACGAACAGCAGTCGAAGCGGTGCCACGTCGAGTCCGAGCGACCCAATCGCCGGCACGTCGTTGATGAATCGGGTCCCCTCGCGGATGGCGATGACGACGGCGGCACCGACGACTGCCCCGCGGTTCGACCCGGTCCCACCGAGGATGACGGCAATCCAGATGTAGAACGTCGTCAAGGGGACGAGGTCGGACGGGTCGAGGTACAGGTTCAGGTGCGCGTAGAACGCCCCAGCGATGGCCATGATGACGCTGCCGATGACGAACGCTTGCATCTTGAACTGGTACGTGTCTTTGCCGAGTGCCTTCGCGAGGTCTTCGTCGGACCGGATGGTCCGCAAGACACGCCCCCACGGCGACCGGTGGGTCCGCCGGAGGAACAGGTAGATGAGTACCCCGAGGACGACCACGACGCTAGCAGTCGTCGCGAGTCTCGTGAGCGGCAACCACGGGATGAGCGCGGGAATCCCGCTGATTCCGCTCGACCCGGCGGTCCACTGCCGTTCGTTCAGGATGATGAGGCGGATGACTTCCGCCAGCCCGAGACTTGCTATCGCGAGGTAGTCCTCACGGAGGCGCAGCGTCGGGATACCGATGAGTATCGCGACGAGGGCGCTCACGACGATTGCCGCGAGGAACCCGAAGACCGGGTGGAGGCCGAGCCCAAGTGGTGAATTGGGTGCGGTCAAGAGTGCCGCACAGTAGGCCCCGAGGCCCCAGAAGGCCGCGACTGAGAAGTTGATGAGGCCGGCGTACCCCCACTGGACGTTGAGTCCGAGCGAGAGGAGCGCGTACATCCCGACCAGTGAAACCTGGAACAACAGGAAGCTCAACCCGACGACGCCGGTGACGACGCCGACGACGAGGAGCACCGTGATGAGTCCCAGTACGGCAAAGATGCGGCGCTCAGACTTGTCACGAACGAGTGTCTCGTTCACCCAGGTTGCGACACTCATCCGCTCTCACCTACGATTCCGCTCGGTCTGACGAGCAAGATTGCGACCATGATGACGAATGCCACTGCGGCGGCGTACCGCGACCCGACCGGGATGATTCCCCACTGGTTGAAAAGCGGGACGAGTTCGTGGACCATCCCGATGACGAAGCCACCGAGCATCGCACCGTAGACGGACCCGATGCCGCCGAGGATGACTGCGGCGAACACGATGAGCAGGATGTCGAAGCCCATGCGGGGGCGCACGAGTTCTTCCAGTCCGAGGAAGACGCCGCCCGCGGCGGCGAGTGCGCCACCGATGAGCCACATCGCGATGATGACTTCCCGCGTGCGGATGCCGCTGATTCGTGCGAGGTCCGCGTTGTCTGCGGTCGCACGCATCTTCCGACCCAGTGTCGTCCGGGTCAGCGTCAGGTGCAGTCCTACGACCAGGACCGTCGCGAGACCGACGACCACGAGGTTACGCGGTGTGACCGCGACCCCGAAGGATTCGCGGACCCACGGAATCGGTCCCTGACGAGTCACTCCGTAGCGCTCGGAGTCGGACCCGAACGAGAGGAAGACCATCGCCCGATAGACGAGGGCGACACCGATACTCGTGATGAGGAGTCCGATGGAGCCCGACCCTTTCATCGGTTTGTAGATGATTCGGTCCGTGACGACGGCGATGACTGCCGCAGCGAACATCCCGAACGCGAGCGCGA
>NZ_LOPV01000680.1 GCF_001469865.1 Haloferax profundi | reverse complement strand
CACCTCGATACTTGGCCCGGGAGCACTGGCGCTTGCCTTCTGGGCATATATGTTTTCGTACTACCAGTACGCAGAAACAGCAACAACGCTCACGGTTCCCTATGTTGGTCGTGTCTCTGCGTATCCTGGGCTCTTTCTAGCGTGGCTCATTATCCTCTCGATTGGCATCGTATGGATACAACAAACGAGTCTTCGCATCAAGCAGGTCTCCTACCTCACGGTTGTTGGTGGCTTCTTTGCCGTTGTTGGGCTCAACACGCTCTCACCAATCTTCCCCGGGACGGCTGCGACGCCACAGGTAATCCTCGCACTCGTGAGCATTCTTGGTGTGTTCGCGGTGACCGCTGCATTCGGGTTGGATCTCTTTTCGACGTATCGAGGTGGTGCAGTTCTGACTGCAATCTTCCTTGCACCAGTTACGATCATTGGGTTCGGCCTCACCGCGTCGTTGACACCCGAATATTATGACACGGTCATGCGGGCACAGACCTTCCTTCACTTCCCCGCTGCTGTACTCGTTGGGTACGTGCTCGTTCGGCTCCTCACGCAACCAACACAGTCAACGGCGAGACGCACACTTCGTGTCACACTTGTCGTTGTTGTTCTCGTCGCAACACTCGCAACCACGCCACTTGCGTATCTCACAATGGATACTGCAGCGATTCCCAGCACGACCTATGAGTCTGAATTCGAGAGTGTGCAGTTCGTTTCAACAGCCACAGACACACAGTGGGTGACTGACCATTCCCTATCGCGTGTTGGTATACTCTACTTCGGAGAAGACGTCGGAATCAACGATGTCGCAAACTGGCTCACCGGTGGGCCGAGCCCGCAATGCACGGCTGTTTCACAGCGATCGTGGACGACAACTGGTGCACATCTCTTCCCGGCCGCACCAGAGACAGTTAGTCAAACTACGTACGACGCATGGGTTGCTGACCGAAACGTCATCTATGCGAACACAGGAAACGATCCTGTGACGATCTCACAACCCACCGGAAACGTGGTGTGTGACACCGGTTCTGTATCAACCGCCTAACTCGACCCACACACTATACATATGTGAAGCCTGAAACGGTGAGTAACGATGACGGATCCCGTACTGCGTGGCGATTCGCTAACTGTCGAAAGAGGTAATTCCGTCATTCTCGACAACGTTTCAATTACTGTCGAGAGAGATACCTCCCTCCTCATTCAGGGACCAAGCGGTGCAGGGAAGACGACTCTGTTCAACGTGCTTGGTCTTCTGAGCT
>NZ_LOPV01000679.1 GCF_001469865.1 Haloferax profundi | reverse complement strand
ACGGCGATGATGCGAGCGCGCTTCCCGAACGAAAGCGTGCGGTTCTGAGACGCGACACCATCGGGTTTGTGTTTCAGGATTTTCAACTCATCCCCGATCTCACTGCCTGGGATAATGCTGCGCTCCCCCAAGATCATACACGAAGCCGAGATGAAGACTGGCTCGCAACGCTGTTTGAAGCACTGGGTATTTCGGATTTAGCGGACCAGTATCCCG
>NZ_LOPV01000678.1 GCF_001469865.1 Haloferax profundi | reverse complement strand
AGAAGCAGCGCGTCGCAATTGCCCGTGCGCTCGCCAACCGGCCTGACGTCGTCTTTGCAGACGAACCAACAGGCCAACTCGATCCCGAGACCGCCGAGCGGGTCCTTGATCTTCTGTTCCGGATCAAAGATCAGACAAACACTGCGTTGGTACTGATTAGTCACGACCCTGCCCTCTCGGATCGGTTCGAAGAGACAATCGTCTTGAAAGATGGCTCGCTGACGAAACAATCAGAGGCCGTTGATTTCCTGCAACAATGAACCGCACGCTGCCGTAATATGCGCTACGCCACGGTACTCCTCTCGAAGTGGTCGCGCCGTGAGTGGCTGAGCGTTGCGGTTATTGCAGTGACGACTGCGTTTCTCCTTGGGTCAACTCTGCTGTTATTGACTGCGGCGACATATACGGGAACACTCAGTTCTGATCTCGATAGTTCAGCGTCAGTCACGCACTATGAGTCGTTCGACGAGGCGACCTCTGACGCACCACCTGAACACGTTGTGATCGCACTCACGACTGTGACTGATTCAACTGGCGAGTCACATCGCATTGTCGGAATCCCTGCGGACGCTCCTGCTTCTATTGAGAGTGCATCTGTCTCTTGGCAAGAAGCATCACTCCCAGTTGCGCCGCAGTCCGGTGTGTCAGGCCCAGTAACA
>NZ_LOPV01000677.1 GCF_001469865.1 Haloferax profundi | reverse complement strand
CAGTGAAGCTGTCCGGCTCTGAACAGACGTTGTCGACGACAGTGTACCCTCATCGCGTCACAGAGACGATTTTCCCTGCAGAGTGGTACGTAACCGACGTTTCGACAGTCCAGCAACTCGGATCTCCGGGGGCTCTCGTGATCAACCCCGGGACCACACCAAGCCAGACACAACCAACTGATATCCCACTTATTGCAGCTCTCCCGTTTCTCGCCGGTGGAATCACCCAGATCGTTCGAACACTTTCTGTTGCAGCATTTGGTGGTGGACTCCTGATTCTCGTCGTCGTTTACAATGTCACCCGAATGTCGATCCGTGACCGCCGGAGACTCATCGGTATCGCACGCGCGACTGGTGCATCACCTAGCCGCCTCTTTGCGGTTCTCTTGACTCGAGTGTTGATTCTCTCAACTGCTGGAATCGCACTCGGGTATGCTATTGGCGTGGTTGCAACGAACGCGGTGATTAACATCGCGACATATGCCGGTCTCCCTGTGTCGATTCAAACGAACGTTTCGCCAGAGATTGCGACGACACTTCTCGGAATCAGTGGGTTTCTCCTCGCGATGGGACTTGCCGCAGGGGCCTTTGCATCTATCCCTACTGTTCGAGGTGACCCAACATTCAGTGGTGGTAACGATACGTCACGGTCGCTGCCCCGAGTCTTTGGACGTGTACAAAACCTGCTCGCCCCAACACTTGTGGACTGGCGAGCGTTTGTCCCAACGGCAGCAACACTCGCGGTATTCATGTTGATCATTCTCCTTACGGGTGCAATTGGTGGGGCAATCGCCCCACTGGCAACGACGTCGAGCGGGACGATTGTCGAAAGTGGTGCTGCTCACCCATTGAACAGCCGAATCAGCGAGGACTATGCAACGGTACTTCGGTCTCATGGAATTGAAGCGAGTCCAGAGGTTGTCTATGCTCAGTCGCGGGGAACAGAACCCTATCTCATCAGAGGGGCAAACTATTCAGCGTTCAGTTCGGTTACGGACGCGTCAATCACTCAGGGACATCCACCAACGGCTGCTGACGAGGCGGTTATCGGAGCAAGCCTTGCTCAGACTCTTGGTGTCGATGTCGGCG
>NZ_LOPV01000676.1 GCF_001469865.1 Haloferax profundi | reverse complement strand
GTCACCCTCGGGGGGAGCGTCACACCGGGCGTTCGTCGAGTGACTGTCGTCGGTTCATTCACTGGGAGTGGCGTGACCGACGACCAACTTGTCGTCCCACTTGAGACCACGAAGCCGTTAGCGACAGGTCCAGGATCTGTTCACCTTATCCGTACGAAAGATGCCTCAGAGCAACTCCAGTCGCTTGAAAATCAGTCATCTGGACTCTTAGTAACCAGCCTTGCTGGTGACTCCACTATCCGAACGAACACGACATACCAATTAACGGCAACAGTCCAGAATCTCGGTAGTGAACCGGCAACC
>NZ_LOPV01000675.1 GCF_001469865.1 Haloferax profundi | reverse complement strand
AGCGTCGCCATCCAAATTGGCAATCGGACCCTGGAAAAAGAAGTTCGCGTCACCCCTGGCTCGACGACCCAACTCACATTCACAACCGAATTCATAACGGCTGGGTCGTACGAAATCAGTGCAGACGGGGTTACCCGGTCAGTGACCGCATATCGGCCAAACACCTTACAACTCCCCAAGGAATATCCAGCCACTGTGCCACCAGGGGCAACGATTGTCGTCCCTGCAACAACGCCAAACGAGTCAGTTGTCTCTGGAGCAACTGTAACGCTTGACGGCCGAAGTGCGAAGACAAACGAACGGGGTGGCGTCCCTATGCACGTCCCAGAGGAACCGGGAACGTACACGCTGTCAATCTCGAAGCCCGGCTATGTGTCCGAAGAACACACTCTCACAGTGAAAGAGGGTGCTCCACAGCATATCAGCGGGAGGCTGTCTGTGTCTCCACCAACTGGTACGAGGCTTACGCAACCCGATGTGACTATTCAGGTGGCAAATCCATGGGGCCAGTTCTTTGTTCGAAACATTACGCTTGTGACCCCTGGTGGCTCTGAAGTCCGGACAGTCGAGCTCACTGCTGGGAACGTCTCTCAGATAACGATCCCTGCCTCTGAAATCGGATTCGACAAGGAGCTCGCACCGGGGACGTACGACCTGAGACTGGTTTCTGATGGGACTGTACTCACAACGACAACGTACCGTGTTACCGGTGATGAACGTGTTGCGGCTACGCTTGCAAGCCAGGGTGAGTACTCCGAAGGGACGGGAATTAGTCGGGCTATTGAGAACGTGTTTGGGAACGTCCAGTTGCTATTCGTCGTAATGGTGTCGCTTGCCGGACTCAGTACAATCGGTGGGACGACTGCAACGTTTGCACAGGCAGTGCATGCAAACCGTCGTGTTATTGGTATCCACCGTGCGACGGGTGCAAGCCGAAGGCGGATCTTGTGGATGCTTGCTACTGATGCGGTTCGTCTGGCGATCCCTGCAACGATTGTTTCGTTTACCACCGCAGTGACGTTGTTGTGGCTCCTTGAGCAACTGAACGTCCTCGTTATCTTCGGTATCCGCCTCTCCGTCCCGTTTTCGCCAACACTTGTCGTTGCTGGCGGAGTTGGTTCGCTCGCACTTGCTGTATGCAGT
>NZ_LOPV01000674.1 GCF_001469865.1 Haloferax profundi | reverse complement strand
CTGGCTATGCGTTCGTGCGCTACGATGTCGGAACCCTCCTTCGAGTCAGCTAAACGGAACTCACAGATCGGCTTTTGAAGTGTCGCCATTTCATGAAAATACACTTATCCACCACTTCTCTACGTCTGGGTAGAACAGATGATTGGATTCCGAGCCTTCCTCGCGATACTTCTCCTCGGCTGTGTGGTTACTGCCCCGTTATCGGCTGCTCAGAGTGGTGATTTCTCAGTGAGCATTGACGGTGATGTAGACGTTCCTGACCGCGAAATATCCACGAAGTGGGGAGACCAGACGATTGCTGCTGTTGGCAAAGCCCCCGTCGATGGAAATATTGACGTTTCGACTACGGCGCCAGCAGATACCTCCTATACGATTCGCCTCGTCGATAGCCAGCAACGCCTCCGTGACAACGAATACGTTGATGGTGGTGACGGCTCTGCGAGGTTCTACCTTGACCGGTATGACCCAGGAACGTATGGGATTGCACTTATGAACGGGACAGAAGAGGTGTACGCAGTCGAGCCGTTCGTTATCAGTGGCTACGAAGTCGAGCAACAAACTGATTCGCAGATCGA
>NZ_LOPV01000673.1 GCF_001469865.1 Haloferax profundi | reverse complement strand
ACGTACAACTCACCAAGGTCAGCAACCAGGTCGATTCTCCGCCTGCGAGTGTCGAAGTCGTCCTCGGGGACGATTCGGATACTGTACGAACGGCAGCAACGCAAAAAGAGGGACTCACATATACTGCCCAAGTTGACGTCAGTTCACTTTCGACTGGAGACTACCAACTGTATACTGGTGTCCAGACCGACAACGAGGTCTTTGGGGAGCAGGAGCTTATCGGGCTAAGTGACGAGAAGACAGTGAGTGTCGTCAGAGATGGATCGCTTGCTGATGAAACTACCACTACGACGACCAGTGGTTCATCAGGTTCTCAAACCGGTGGCGCAGCTGAAACACCAACAAAAACCCCTCTACCGGAGGAAACAACAGCGTCTGGAGAGACAGCGACACCTGAATCAGTAGACGAGACCACGACGACTAGTACTTCAGATTCAGACGGCGAAACGCCCACCACAGACGACGAAGAGACTTCCATACAGACAACTGACTCAACAGAGGTGCCTACGGAGTCGACGACTGAGCCTCCTGCAAAGACTACGGAGACGACAACACAAACTGATGCACCGGCGTGGAGTCTCGGTGGCGTTGCACTCCTTTGTCTTGTCATCGTTATCGGCGTCTCCAAACTCGAAAAACGATAGCTTCTGAGTACGACTGCGTATCGTGATTTGAATCCACTTTTATCGGGAAATGTACCTCCACGAAAACAAGCAGTACTCTCTTTTCTTGAGGAGAGAATCCAGCCGTTTACCGTGGGGTGGGATGTTACTCAGATGTCACGAAGTGCTGTAGAACTCCGGCTTATTCAAATCGCTCGTCCGAGGAGCGTTCACGTGGTCTAGTCTGAGAGGAGACACGGTAGGCAACATCGTCTGTGCTCTCGATTTCTGGAAGGATGATTGGATTACGAACCGCAGTATGAGAGATTCGTGCAACGCAGTGTTCTGCTGTCGGTCTGTTCTGACACCTTTGTACGTGTGGTTCAACCCACTTGATGGATGAGCAAAGCGAGTGCTTCTGCGCTTGGACTCCGAAGCAAGCTCTGCAGAGCGCTGCCGCTCAGACTGTAAAATATGAAAGGGGAGGGGGGAATGGAGTTCGTGCTTAGTCGCGACGGATGGCGACTAGCGCGAGTGCGACCAGGGCGACGAGTGCAACAACAACACCAAAGCCGGGAATACCGCTTGAGGTAGTCGTCGGTTCTTGGGTGGTAGTCGTCGTCGTGGCAGCCGTCGTTGTAGTGGTCGTGGTGGTGGTCGTTGTAGTGGTCGTAGTGGTAGTCGTCGTCGTAGTGGTAGTCGTCTGCGGCGTGGACGTAGTGGACGTCGCAGTGGTCGTCACTGCACCACCGCCTCCGGCGCTACCGGAACTACCGCCGTCATCGTCGTCATCGTCGTCATCGTCGTCATCGTCGTCATCGTCGTCATCGTCGTCAGTCGATTCTGCTTTGACTTGCAGCGTGGTTGTGTCACCGGTGTGCGAGAGCAGGTTCCCCTTCGTGTCGGTGATATCTTCGACCTCAACTTTGATGTCTGCGGATTTGTCGCTGTCGACAGACTGTGCGGTCACAGTCAGATCCGCCAGCGAGATGTTCCCAGTCGAACCAGAGGTATTTCCGGTGTATCCAACGACGGTGATCTCACCGTTTCCATGGTCAGTCGTTTCGACGTCGAAGCGACTGTTGCCGGACACGCTGATATCGACCTTGCTGTCGTCGTAGCTGATCTTTAGCTCGTAGGAGCCGACACCATCACTGTCGTCGACATTGTACGCTGTGAGCGCCGCTGCCGAGTCGCTGTTTCCTTCTTGGAGTGAGCTAACCGTGTCGGCCGAGACAGTTTTCCCGGTCGCTGCACCGCCCATGCCAACTGCACCGACGAGCATGACGGCACACATCGCGAGGGCGAGTACCTTCGTGTGATTCATCTTAGGCACCTCCCTGGTTGTAATCTGCACCAATGTTACCTTCACTGTACTGTTGAACGAGCATTGCGTCCACTGCAGTTACCTGTCCGTCGCCGTTCACGTCGCCGTAGGCGGCATCGTTGCCACTTGTGACGTTCTTGGCGATGTCAGATGCGTCATCCGCGTCAACCGTACCGTCCTCGTTGACGTTTCCGAGTTCGTAGCCTTCGTACTCGACGGTCACTTCCGTGGCCGAATCGGTCTCGTTGAGGCGGAGACGCGTGTCACCGTTGACGTCGCTTTGCTTGATGATGTTGGCGTCAGTCGTCACATCACTGACACCATGGCTCGGCTTGTCAGGTGCTGCG
>NZ_LOPV01000672.1 GCF_001469865.1 Haloferax profundi | reverse complement strand
CCCGTCAGACTTCGAGAACGTGAACTTCATCGTCGTGTTGACCGGCGTCGTTGCGTCCCCGTTGGTCTCAGAACTACTGTCACCGACGAGTGTGTGTTCGCTACCCGTGTATGCGACTTCTTGAATGTCACTGTCGCCATCAACGAAGGTCACAGACTCAGTCTCAGAGATGCCAACACCGAGCGTGAACTCAGGAGCATTACTCAGACTTGCGCTGACTGTGTGGTCGCCTTCGAGAACCGTCTCGCTGACGGAGTTTGCACCCTTGTCTTCGCCGTCGACTTTGACGGTTGCACTCGGGTTACCGCTGACACTTGCGTCAATCGTCCCGACACCACTGACATCGAG
>NZ_LOPV01000671.1 GCF_001469865.1 Haloferax profundi | reverse complement strand
GCGAGGAAGAACCACAACGGCAGCCCGAACACGCCCGCGTCGCCGAGTGCCGGTTGCAGGAACGACACCGAAAACAGCGCCGAGAACGCGCCCACGGTCATGAGGTCACCGTGTGCGAAGTTCGCGAAGTCCGCGATGCTGTAGACTAACGACAGGCCGATGGCCGCGAGTACGATGATACTCGAGAACACCACGCCGTTGACGACGTACTGGAACGGGCTGATTTGAAGCGGAATCACCGCTTCGACCCCCTTCGTTCAGACGGTTGGCGCGCGGTGCGTACGTGCATGATTAGCTGGTGATGTAGTCGCCGAAGACGTACTCGTGGTTCTCGACGGTGTAAATCTGGTAGTATCCCGGCGGGTCGCCGTTCTCGTCGAGGTCGACGGGACCGCTGACACCCTGGTAGTTGATGTCACTCGGTGAACCGCCGTCGTTGAGGATTGCCGCTGCCTCTTCGAAGTTGAACACTTCTTCGCCCTCCGGACGAGTCACGTCGCGGACGACCGATGCGAGTGCGTCGCCGCTGAACTCGTCTGCCGCCTCGATTGCGAGAGCGGCGACGGTGACGGCGTCGTAGGCGTAGGCAGACCAGACGGTCGGTGTCGCGTCGTACGCCGACTCGAACGCGGAGACGAAGTTCTGGTAGTTCTCTTGGTCCTGTGGGGCACTCTCGGTGATACCCTTCATGCCGTCCATGCTGCCTTCCGGCGTGTTCTCGATGATGGAGTCGGCGACGGTCGATTCTGCACCGTAGTAGTCGACGGCGGTGTTGTACCCCTGGTCGAACCCTTCGTTGACCATGACGGTGTATTCGTTCGCGTACGTGAGGAATACCCAGGCGGTGGCGTCCGTCGAGGCCATCTCGGTGAGGATACCACTGTACGACGACTGACCCTGG
>NZ_LOPV01000670.1 GCF_001469865.1 Haloferax profundi | reverse complement strand
ACGTTATTATCCGTGTTGTACAGCGGACGAACGTCGGCAGACAGAGACGTCGAGCCTGCCGAGGAGATAGTCACGTTGATGTGATACGTTCGGGACTCGCCTGCTGGAACGACCTCACCGTTGACGACGATAGCGTCGCCAGACGTGAACGAACTCTCTTGAACCTGCGCTTCACGCAGGTCGTTCGTGTCGTTCACGTAGACCGTGTCTTCAGCACCCCTTGCGAGCGAGACCGGACTGCTGATCGGAACCTCAACAACTGGGTTGAGGAGATCCGATGCTTCGTTATTCGTTACCGTTACTTCGATCGTTTGGTCCCCGTCTGTACTGAGGTCACTCGGTGCGTCAATCGTGACCGTGAACGGGTCGCTTGCAGCGGCAGCAACCCCTGGGCCGACACCGACTGATATCGATGCCACCACCAAGAGCGCGGCCAACGTGGTTGTGAGTTTTCCTGTCATCGTTTCTGCTTAGTTGGAATCCTCGTATTCCTGCTCGTTGACGAGCTGTTCGGACTCGGCACCGATGATGACGAGGGATTCGTTCTCGACACTCAGGGTGATTTCACCGTCGTCACGAAGCGTTTTGAGCTCGCTCGTGGTGAACGTCACACTGGCAGTCGGCGAGTCGCCGTCCACAGTGACCGTCTCATTGACTGTGCTGTTGATATCGATGGTCACCGTTTGCGCACCAGCGTTACGCTGGTCTGCAGTGGTGAGCGCATCGATGGCGACACCCGTCGCGCGGGTGTTACCGAACGAACCACCCTCTTGGTAGATTCCAACAAGGTAGCTCACACCATCTGAGACGGTACCATTCTGAGTCGGACCGGCTGCAGTGTAGCCTTCCGCGGCGTTGAGTGCCAAGACGGCATTACCCGTTGCGCGGGCCTTTTCACCGACGTTGTTCCAGTACGGCGAGCTCCAGTAGCCGTCCCAGGAACCGTCGTCATTCTGGTTTTCAACGAGCCACTGGACACCGCTGTCGAGAGACTCACTGACCGTAGTGTCGGTCAGGTTGTCGTTGACTTGGCTGCGGAGTTCGTCGCTTTCGTTGATCGCAGCGAGTGCCTGGACTGCGTAGGCGGTCTTCTGGACCGAGCGTCCAGACGTGCTGTAGTACGAACGACTGTTTCCGGCAGACCAGTTGCCGTTGTCGGTCTGCTGGTTGATCAGGTAGACCGCTGCGTTGACGGAGAACTCATCGGCGGCCGCCTTGGCGGTCGCGTTGAGGTCGTCATCAGCGCGGTCAATGGCAACCGTCGTGTACGCAGTTGCGGACACGCGATCGCGCAGGAAGTATCCAGTCTGACGGATGCTTCCGTCTGCTTGTTGTTCGTCTGCCAGCCAGAGGGTTGCACCACTCTGGTCGATGTTCTGAAGACTGTCACTGACCGAGGTGCGACTGCTCTGAACGCTGTCATCGGAGACTGCGCTCACACCCTGCAGGGCGTAGATCGTGTAGAACAGGTCGCCGTTCGGGTTGTTGCCGAACATGCTCCATGCACCGTTGTCGTGCTGGGAGATGTTGGCGTAGAAGCCCGGCGTCGGCTCGTCAGCAAGCTTGCTGATGCCTTTCTCGATCGTCGTGTTCGACCGGTCGCGGTCGTAGGTACTTGGGATCTCACCGTCGCGGTAGTACTGGTCGGTACGGAGTGCGGACATCATCTGGGTCGTCGTCTGCTCGACACACCCGTATGGGTAGTAGAACAGGTATTCGAGACCCTGCAGCGTCCGTCCGTCCGTACCTGCCTGCACGTTCACAGTGAGGTTGTGCTCGTAGGTCGTCGCAGACGAGACGTTGAGTGCGAGCGTCTTCGTCTCATCGGCGGTCTTCAGCGACGTGGAGTTCGTCGTGCGGTGGATGACCTTCGGGAGCGTGATGTTCGTGGTCGTCGACGCCGTGTCAGTCTCGTCGCCGTTGAAGGCTTCGACATCAACATCGATTTGTGCTTCTTCGATGTCCTCGGTCGTGTCTGCGCGGACCTTCCACGCGGTGACACCGCCAGTTGCGGACGTCTTGACCGTGTGCTCTGCGTTTTCGCCGTCAGCGAGCTCGAGACCC
>NZ_LOPV01000669.1 GCF_001469865.1 Haloferax profundi | reverse complement strand
GCAGCGAGAGTGTCGCGTTAACCGTAGACGGATAGTTCGTCTTTACGCTGGTGAGGACGGTGAACGTCGAGTTGTTCACAACCGTCGATGGTGCTGAAACATCGTTGATGCTCAGCTGGTAGGCCTTGACCGTGACGTCTTTCGTGCTCTCGTTGTTGTCGAACGGAACGCCGTCAGAGACACTTGCGCTGACGACCTTGTCGCCGCCCTTCTCGACATCGAAGTTGTGCTTGAGCGTCGACGTATTCGCTTCAGTCGCGTTGAGCTGCGAGATGGTGATGTTCTCCGTGGTTCCGTCGTCGTAGTCGACGGTCACGTTGAACTCTCCAGTTGCTGCAGTCCCGTTGTTCTTCGTGTACACAACGAACGTGCTCTGCTGACGGTCAAGCACCGTGCTCTGGCCTTCAATCTTGACGGCCGGGTCAGCGTAGACGACGCGCGTGGAGTTGACGACACGGTTGTTCGTCTCATCCGTTTCAGGAACGTCGTTCGCAGAGTCAACGACTGCAGTCACCTTCGCGTTACCATCACCGAGGTCACCGAGGAGGTTCTCCGCGGCAAAGTCGCTGAGGTCGAAGGTAAGCGTCGTTGAGTTGTTCGTTGCATCGTCACGTGCAGAGAGGTTGCCCGTGTACTTCGTGTACGTCTCGGTCGCGCCATTGGCGCCTTCAACAGTCAGGTCGACCGTTGAATTAGAGACATTGACCAGTCCATCGTTCGAGACGGTGACGTCTGCTGTGACACCATCATTGAACTTCTGTTTCCGGTCAACATCGAGGCTGGGCGAGAGATCGGCACCCTCTGCGAGGGCGAACGTTATGTCGTCGCCATCTTGGTTGACGGTGAGGTTCCGCGTGTACGTCCGGTTGATGAACTTGCTGTTGTT
>NZ_LOPV01000668.1 GCF_001469865.1 Haloferax profundi | reverse complement strand
GTCCGGTTGTTTTCACCAACGGGGAACAGTCCGTCTTCGTTCGAATTGAAGACGACGCCAGATCGCGTTCCGAATTTCTTGTGCAGAACGGCAATCCTCGCATTCTGAACGGGCTCACCGTCTTGGTCGACAACGGCGATGTTCAGTACACCCGTCTGTGGCAGGTGGGTTTTACGAAGATCGAGGATGCCATCGCTGCCGGTGGTGTTTTCGAGCGTCCAGATGTCGGGCGACTGGTCCCGTGGGAAGTCAGCATTGTACAGGCCAGTCGCGTCAGCCTGAACGTATCCAATGGTCTGCGGTGTGTCGTTCAGGATGGGGACGAGGAACCGACCCTGGCTGTCGGTAAGGTTCTGTCCGACGATCCAGTCTTCAGCGTCAGGGTCATCGTTAGCTACGTAAACCGGGTCATTTGCAGCCCGGTCGTCATCGCCTTCGTAAA
The DNA here is from genome assembly GCF_001469865.1 of Haloferax profundi. Lineage (GTDB taxonomy): Archaea > Halobacteriota > Halobacteria > Halobacteriales > Haloferacaceae > Haloferax > Haloferax profundi. The sequence continues at coordinate 1,462 of NZ_LOPV01000668.1, read as the reverse complement.
TGACACCCTTGGCGAGTGGGCCGCCAGTAACCTCCTGGCTACTCGCGTTGTTGTCCTCATCTGCTTCGACGAACTCGTTGGACGGATCGGCAACCACACGGACGGTGTAATTGCGCGTTTTATTCCGAGAGAGCGTCGTGCTAATTTCGACGGAATCGCCAGCATCGATATCAACCGATTTACTGGAGAGTTCAGTCCAGCCACAGGCACATGCGGCCTGCGCTTCGACGATGACATCGACATCGGTCGCATCGACGTTACCGATGTTTCTCACTGTCGCCGTGACTGGGACAGTGCCTTTCTTAACATCAGTTGGTGCGCTAATCGAGGCTGTGAAGTCAGGTGCTTTGACCGTGACCGTCTCCGGAGAGAGGTCACCGACACGCACCGTGTGTGCGCCCAGTCCGAGGTCGGAAACGATGAACGAGACCGTTTTCGACTCGCCCGCGTCGAGCGTGACTTCCTTCGTCTGCGTAATCTCGTCATCGACCGAGAGCGTTGCAGTGAACGTGTCCGAGACGTCACCGGTGTTGGTGACGGTTGCGTTCACCTCAACTGCGTCTTCGAGGCCGACGACAGAGTCGTTGACCTGAAGGTTCGAGTACTCAAGGTTTGCAGGCTTCTGGACGGAGACTGTCTGAGCAGGAAGCTCGCCGACAGTAATGTCGTAGGTGCCTGGCCCGAGTGCTTTCTCGAACGTGACAGTCGTTTCTTCGCCTGGCGTGAGCGTGCCGTTCATCCAGCTAACAACGTCACCATCGATGACGAGCGATGCGTTGTAGTCGCCCGCACCGGTTCCGTTGTTGACGATATCGGCACTCACGACCGTGTTCTCACCCGGGGACACCTGGCTCGGGACTTGGAGGTTCGAATACTCCATATCCGGAACACCGGTGACTTCGACAGCAGTCGCGGGTGCGTTGTTGACCGTGATGTCGTACGTACCTTTTGCGTCGAACGTGAGTTCGAACTGTTTCGTGACGGTGCTGTCAGCAGGGACAGTGACCGTCTTGGAATCGACAACTTGACCGTCCTTCTTCAGGTCGAGATTGAACTTCCCGTCGAAGGAATCGAAGTTCTGAACGGTCGCGTTAACGGTCAGCGTGTCAGCAGTCGTGATGGACGTCGAAGAGACATTGTAGTCGATGAGGTCCATCTCTGGGGTGATGACATAGAGGTCGATGCTCGTTTTCGCGAAGGCAGTGCCGCCTTCGGTGTCCTTCGTCACTTCAGCAGTACCGCCTTCGACAGGCGTGAAGGTAACTTGGCCGTTTGCGTCGGTGGTGAACGTTTTGCCGTTGTAGGTGACGTTGGCACCCGAGACGCGCTCGCCCGTATCCGCGCGAGTAACGTTCAGAGTGACACTGTTGCCCTGCTGGATTTCCACCGAACTCGCTTCGACGTTCAGTTGAACGCCTTCGACGAGTTCGACGGTGTCCTTGTTACTGACCGTCTTGGTCCC
>NZ_LOPV01000667.1 GCF_001469865.1 Haloferax profundi | reverse complement strand
GCAGTTGCGAAGTGGATGACGGAGTATTCACCAGGAGCGAAGTTCTCGGTCGTCCGCAGCGTAACCGACTCGCTAGGGTTACCTACCGTAGTGTTGACCGAGGTGTAGATTGTTGCATCTCCGGTAGGATTCACCTGCGTTGAATCGCCGGTGAGACGCTCAAACAGTGAGATGATGTTTGTGTTTCCGTTGTACCTACTCGGTGGCAACTCGTTTCCGAAGAGGTTTGCACCCTCTTCGATGTCGGTTGCGCCTTCAACATCCTCGATACTCGAGTTGATGCTCTCAAGATTCGACCCATTGAGCGAAATCGACTGCTCTTGCTCGCTGAGTGTATTCTCGTCAAGCAGGATAACAGTATGTGAGACAGTATCGCTGTTAAGGCCCGTAGCGTTGACGTCGACGGTGACATCGTTTCCGGTCGCAGCGACGCCAGGGGTCTTGACCTGTGAGCTACTTTCCTGGACAATGAAATAGTCGAATCCGACGATGGTCACGTCGCTCTGAGCGGTCAGATTTCCTGATGCTGCGGGTGCGAGACCTGTCTTACTACTGTTTTCGACAAGAACTGTTGCAAAGATATACTGACCAGAGTTATCGGGCGTGAACTGGAAGTAGTTCGTACCCGAGTCACCGGTCGTCGTCTCGACAATACGACTGTTCGTATCTTCGCTAGACGTGATCAGTGATGCAACGTCACCAATCGAGCCAGGTTGCTTGGAACCCTTTTCGAGGTGAACTGCAACGGTCTGGATCTTTTCACCCTCAATAACACCGGGCTTTCCGACGGGACTGCCGTCGAAGCTGGTTGTCACCGGGGTCCCGTTTTCGAACACATAGAACTCGTTTTTCTTGAGTTGTGTTCCAACATCCCCAGCGTCAAGGAAGATCGACGTACTTTGGACCGTCGTCTTCGGGCTTTGGACGGAATCGAACCCATCGCCGTCTGCCCCCTGTGTGTATTGCCATGGCGTGATATGCGCCCTGAGTGGACGGATACCATATTGCCAGATTGAAATCTTGTCTGTACTATTGATTTTCAGATCCTCACTGACAGCCTGAGTTGTCGTCCCACCGAGGGACACACCTCCACTGTCGAGTGAGGCCGATGCATCTTGTGAGGCGAGGGCGCTCGCGCTAACGGGTCCTACCACCATGGATAGAA
>NZ_LOPV01000666.1 GCF_001469865.1 Haloferax profundi | reverse complement strand
AACCAAACTCAATAGTTTAGTCCTGTTGCTAGTTGTGGGCCTCATGGTACATCCAACTGATACAAGCGTTAAAATACTTATGTATTCACAATAGATTGTTCCGGCGAAAATTAAGTGATTAATATATTCACAAAGATAGAAATATCTAATCTGAAAATCCCGGCTGATGTCTGGTGTTGGTATAGATATGATACTATGGGGGATACTTCAATGTATTGTTGTCTGCCAATTCTATCCCTCACCCAACTTCACAGGCCAATATTGATGTGATACCACTATAACCAGTAATATCATGAAGCGTCGTCAGTTCCTTGGTGGAATCGGTGGTGTATCACTTGTTCTTGCGAGTGGTTGTTCGCAGACTGACACTAGTTCGGGA
>NZ_LOPV01000665.1 GCF_001469865.1 Haloferax profundi | reverse complement strand
CACTAGTTCGGGAAAACGGGCTGAATCTTCACCGCAGTCTACTGCCACTGAAACGTCCACAGGAACGCCCTCTCCATTCATCCAACAAGGACTCGAGTTCAAGTCATACCTTGCTGAACAGGAAATCACTGTTGAAGAACTCAAAGCGTTTCCCTCGAAGCGAGCTATTCAACTAATATACATCTCCAACGAAGAGAACTACCAAGCAGTTGGAGGTGAAGTTGGGTCAATTGCAGGCGGGTTCTTCCGCCATCTTGCTGATGGCTGGTCTGCTGAACGACTCAATGCAACAGTATTGGATAGTCCAGATTCCCCATTCGGGAGTTGGTATGCGAAAGCCGAATGGTTCCAACAGTACCAAAGTGGAGAACTCTCTGCGGACGAACTCTCACTCAAAGTCCTCAATACGCTGGAGCCTGCAGAGGACACATAGCAACGCCTTGGACAGGACGACAGTTTGAACATACATCCAGTCTCAGAAATCATCATGGTCACGTCACGGCGGCATCGTTTCGTCCACGCCCAGGTCGGAGTGATGCTTGTTGCTGCGCTTATTCTGTCTCTTTTGGACTCGCTTGAACTAGAGCTGTTTTTTGTGATCTCGCTTATCGGCTTTCTCATCAACGTTGAACTAACGGCTCCTGTTCACGTCACACCGCAGTGGCGCCGCCGGCTTCTATGGGTGATTCTTCTCGGATTGATTGCCTTCGGCTATATCGTGGTCCAGCGGATCTTGGAGATTCTTCCACCAGGAGTGTTCTGACTGATGGCAAATACTGAGCAATATGTCCGCTGGTTGGTCGGGGGATTAGCAGTTCTAATCGTCGTCACAATCCTTGTTGCAGGTTCAACATCGACTGCGTCGTTCAGTGCGTACAATTCTGCATGGGACGGCGCAACGCAACTCCAAGACATCGCCGATACAGCAGAGGCAGACTTCTCAACGACATCGGACATTACTAGCTACTCAAACAACCCAGATGCACTCGTTGTGATACTGTCGCCGGACACTGCCTACTCCGATAGCGAGCAGGAACAACTCAGACAATTTGTTTCCGATGGTGGCACCCTTGTCATTGCTGAAGATTTCAACCCTCATACAAACTCACTTCTCAACACACTTGGTGCCTCTTCACGAGTTGACGGGCAACTCATTCGTGACGAGACGAATTACTATCGCAGCCCGAACATCACCGTCGCAACCGAAATCAAAAATGAGTCTATCCTTTCGGGAGTTGGCCGACTTACTCTCAACCACGGCACGTCAATCCAGGCTGGTAATGCAACTGTTCTTGCTCGAAGCTCGGGGTACGCATACATCGATTCCAATCGAAATCACGAACTTGATGACTCCGAGTCACTCCGTTCTCGACCAGTTGTCACACGAGAGTCGATCGGGAATGGCTCCGTTGTTGTCGTGAGTGATCCCTCGATATTCATCAATGCGATGGCTGAACGAGAGGGGAATCAACAATTCGTGAGGAACATCTTTGCGACACGCTCTGATGTCATCGTCGACTACAGCCACACAAGTAGCGTGCCACCGCTTGTTTCGCTTCTCTTGTGGCTTCGTGCTACGCCGATTGCGCAACTTCTCGTCAGCGTAGTCTGCCTTACTGTGATCGGGATAGTAACCCGCCACCGTACTGTCGTTGAAGAATTGATTTCAGATACATCACAGACGACAATCGGGAGTTCGACGGATGATGATATCGCCGACTATCTCCACCGAAAGTATCCTGAGTGGAGTCAGAATCAACTTCGAAAATTGATGGCAGGAGTTATGAACGATGGACAAAAAGAAGGTGACGATGACTAACCCCGCCCAGCTGTACTCTGAGATCCAATCAGAGGCGAGCAAGGTCCTCATTGGGCAGGAAGAACCAATCCGCCGACTCACTGTTTCGCTTCTTACACGCAGTCACGTGCTCCTTGAAGGCGTCCCAGGCGTTGCCAAAACAACGCTTGCGAACGTCTTTGCACG
>NZ_LOPV01000664.1 GCF_001469865.1 Haloferax profundi | reverse complement strand
AATCTGACCTTCTCCCAGCTGACGTCACGGGCACGAAGATCTTTCGCGAAGACACAGGTGAGTTCCAACTCGAACGTGGTCCGGTTTTCTCAAATCTCGTCATTGCTGACGAAATTAATCGAGCGACTCCCAAGACACAGAGTGCCCTCCTGGAAGCGATGCAGGAGGCACAGGTGACGATAGAGGGCGAAACACTTGGCCTTCCATCGCCATTCATGGTCATTGCGACGCAGAACCCTATCGAAATGGAGGGGACCTTCGGTCTCCCAGAAGCACAGCGAGACCGCTTCCAGTTCAAAATCACTGTTGACCTTCCAGACCGCGAAGACGAAGCTCAGATTCTCGATCGGTTTAATTACGAGCCAAAGCTCGGCCCTGGAGATATTGAAAATGTTGTGACACCTAATGATATCCTAGTTGCCCGACAGGCTGTTACCGACGTTCACATGTCGACACCTGTTCGTGACTACATCTTGGATATCATTGGCGCAACTCGTGAGTCGCCTGATGTTGAACACGGTGTCTCTACACGAGGTGCACTCGCACTACAGAAAGCAGCGAAGGCACAGGCCGCAATCAACGGACGTCACTATGTCATCCCGGATGACATCAAGGAGCTCGCTGTCCCTGCTCTCGCACACCGTCTCGTCCTCAGTACCGACGCTGAAATTGGCGGTATTTCGACGGAGAAAGTCATCGAAGACCTTCTTTCGACAATCTCACCACCAAATGACGCCGATTTTGCCCAGCCTGCTCCTGCAGTTGGCGATGGTGGCAAAAAGCCTGAAGAGTGATCGGAGCCGGATACTCCTAATTCAGACTTGTTCTTCCGTTTCGAACGAGATCACGAACTCATCTCCATCAGCAACCACGGTTCTCAATAGAACCGGGTTGTCAAGTGTGTCGGCCAATCCAACTCCGAAAAACGACACGACCGGGTGATCAAATGCTGATGGGTTCCCGTACGATGGTGCAGTCACTCGGACAGTTATTCGCCCGTTTTCGGCGTCCACCTCTGAGCTGGCTGCTTGTACAAGCTCAAACTGCTCTATGACCCCGTCTGTTAGCTGCTGTGTGAGCTCACTGGGGTTTGATTGTAACTCACCAGTAACGGATTGCTTGAATTCTCTGTAGAGTCTTGCCGACGAAGGTGTAATTCCCACACCACGACGCTCGGCATCGCCGGTAGCGACAAACAGCGTGCTGAGATTATTTTTTGGGAGTTTCCATTCGGCAGGTTGTGGGATAAACAAACGGACTCCAACAGTACTCGAACCAGTCTTTGACACCGGTGTATAGACAGAAACATCTTGGAGTCCAAGTTCAGATTTCAATTGCTCACCAAGTGTTGCGTACGCGTCATATATCGCCTCACCAACTGTGACAGGAACCAGCTGATCTGGAGTGAGATAAAACAAGAGAACACCAGCGAACCCTCCAGTTCCTGCAAGCACGAGGAGCACGGTTCGAACTGCAGGGAAGATAACCGCACCGGTGAGTGCGAGTAGTCCAAGTCCAAACAGTCCCACAGCAGACTTACGATACGTTGCTTGTCTCGCCCGGAGGTACTCATTGCGGAGTTGCTGATTTTCTTCACGCAGAAGCTCAACTTCTCCACGCAGTGCTGCGAGATCTTCCTCTTCAGACGACTGTGTGGTGTCAGTCTCGCGGTCTAATGCGTTTTGATTACTCATTCATTCACCACCTCTATGAGACCCATCGTTACTCGCTGATATCGGTGCATGCCATAAATAGCGATTGCACTCAGTAGACAGACACCCCCAACGAGATGCCATACCGTAGGAGAGGGGACTAGAAGTGCCAACACTGTGATGACACACAGCAACAGGGCCGTCGCAGTCTTCGGTAGCACCGACCCCTCTATTTCCAGTCCAGAAATCCCGCTTACTAACATCATCGCAACGCCAAGCTCTGCAAAAAGCCATACTGGCGAG
>NZ_LOPV01000663.1 GCF_001469865.1 Haloferax profundi | reverse complement strand
GATCCCCAGTTGGCCAAGTGCAAAAACGTAGATGGCAGGCACTCGCAACCAAAGTAGCCCCAGTGCGGCTGCAACCACAATTCCGTATATCCCTGTTTCAAGATATCCAACTGTACCAATAAGTACGGTACTAATACCTCCGAGAGCAATAGTCGCTGCCCCCCTTTTTGGTGGAGTAGATTGGCGGCTCATGATTTCTTAGTTTGTAGTCACCGCATTCTCGGATTGCTGTTGTCGGGCGAGTACGACTTCAAGTCGCTCAGCTGGGCCC
>NZ_LOPV01000662.1 GCF_001469865.1 Haloferax profundi | reverse complement strand
AAACAGAGGTTTGTCACCAAACCGTTCGCCATAACGGTTAGTCGCTCTGAGATACGGATCAAGCGTCTCACTAAATGCTGACGAATCAGAGTGAACTTCAGTTGCAAAGTGGCGTGCGTGTCCAACTTGAGTACGGTCGATATATCTCTCTGACTCATCGTGACCTGATGCGGAGAGATTGTGAAGGACTTGTTTAAGACGCCTGTATTGTTTTTCACTCGCCTGTGGCCGGATGATGTTGGTACTGCCCTCGTCATCGACTGTGTACAGCCCAACTGGATCGTCTAATTTGGCTGCACTGCTGAGAAATGCGAGAGCGACTTCTCGTAGATAATCTAATTCCGAGCCGTCAACACTCCTGGCTCCTGTTGAAGATCGGTGGTCAACAACTAGCGTCGTTTGCTGAGCGGTTGGGACTTGATAATCACGAATATGGGGTTTGTTCAGCCTCGCAGTTGCTTTCCAGTCGATCCGACTGATGTCGTCGCCGTGAACGTATTGGCGAATCTCTGCGGGCTCGATACCTGACCCACGCTGGTCGGAGGTGTGCTCACCATACCCTGTTGAGATTTGTCGTCCACCTTCACCGATATGAATCCTCCGTGGTGTCCGCGGTTCAACAGTTACCTTCGTAGCCTCTCCAACGCGTAGAGACTCCTCGAAGAAACCACCTGCTGACTGGATCACAACCTCTGGGTGCTCGAACCTCACGACTCCCGCAGTTGGAATTGTCACTTGATACGATGTTGCTGAGGCATTGTCTTCTCGAGAAAGATGCACTGACTGTGGTTCTGTTTTGTCAGTTGTCGCAATGAGTGGTGGGTTAGAGTGAGCAGTAATTTCGATCCCTGTAGGCACGTCTTGCATTGACGACTCAAGGGTTACAAGAAACGGCTCATCAGTGAGGACTTGACCTCTCGAAATGGTTTGCGAGATAGACAGCTCGTCAGCAATGTGCTTCAGCTGGTGAGTGAATCGATATTGCTGGATGAAGAGCCAGACAGCTATGGCCCCTGCTGCACCAACCAGGAACGGGCGCTGTAAAACGACCGCAAGAACACAGAGAAAGCCCCCTACCCCAGAAGCTTCCCAAAACCGCCTCGTAACCCGCATGTATCTACAGACTTGGTAGACGACTTAAAATGTTGGGCGATCAGATTCTCGGACTCACTGTGATTTGTCGACAGAAGATGTTTTATGAATTCGTCAGAGAATTCAATCACGTGATTTCGAGCCGGGCATTTTCTGTGGCGTTCATCTTTCTCATCCTCTGCTCAGTAATCGCACCTGGTGCTGCAGTTGCATCCGAGCCAGAGCTCAACGGCGATGTACCGGACACACACCATGGAACCGCGTTGCAAGTCAGCACGCCTGAGACACAGAACAATTCCACGACACAGCACGAAGACCCCGACGAAACGGACGAAAACGGAGACCTTTCTGCGGTCAAAGGCTGGCTCAGTGGCCGAATGAGCGAGACACTCATTAATTGTGCCAATGGGACACGGACGCTTGATAGAGCAGCGTGTTCGCAGCTTAACAACTCGTACCCTGATTGGCTCTCAAAATACGTCAACGTGACGAGGGAAACTGAGTCGGAGCAAGACGATAAGATTGCATCTCGATTTAATTCCTCGCAAAAAGAGCAACAACGATTTGTTGAGTCACTCACTGAATTTCAAGAGACCAAAGCAGAGTACGAGGAAGCTCGTGAAAACGGTAACACTACCCGAGCCCGCGAGTTAGCTCGCGAACTGTCTCGTCATGCATCAGCAGTCAACGAATCTGGGAGGAATCTAGCGTCTGACTTTAGATGGCTCACGAATGAGACATCTGCAAATCTAACTGAATCGACTGAGACAGTCACACAGCTCTCGGACAACACAACGACAACAGCCGCTGAGATTCGAGAAATCGAATTTGTTTCGACGACTCTCTCAGTATCGGCCAACCGGTCTGAAATTGCATATGACTCACCGGTGTTACTTCGTGGGTCACTCGAAGCAGTAGGTGAAGGCCCCGTTTCGAACCGGACCATCAAGATCACTGTTGGAAGACAGACTCACAAGGTCTCCACTGATACAACTGGTGAGTTCTCATTACGCTATCGCCCAACGCTCATTTCGACTGAAGCAACCACCCTAAGTATCGCGTACGTTCCACGCCCGACGTCGCTCTACGACCGTTCTGAGTCGACAGTTCCGGCCACCATTGGTCAGACCGAAACAACGGTTACTCTGAATACCTCCACACCAACTGTTCAATTT
>NZ_LOPV01000661.1 GCF_001469865.1 Haloferax profundi | reverse complement strand
GTTGTAGGAGACGGTGCCGCCGAGTTCGGATTCGAACGTCTCGGCGAACACGTCGGACAGGCCGGTCCCGTAGTCGTTGTTGATCCACGTGACGGCGACGTTCTCGTGGCCATCGTCGTAGACGAGGTTGGCGAGTGCCGTCCCCTTCGCCGCACCGGACGGGCTCATGCGGTTCAGTTCTGGACGCGTCGTCAGTTCGGGACTGGTACTGTTCTGGCTAATCTGTACGACGCCTGCGTCCTTCGTGACGCTGTCGTGGATTGCGATGGACACACCGGAACCGACGGACCCGATGAGTAGTGGGACGCCGTCTTGGTTGACGAGCTTCTGAGCACCGTTGACGCCGCCCTGGTTCGTACTCTCGTCGTCCTCGACGGAGATGTCGAGCGAGGCACCATCGTCGCCGATGCCGACTTCGTTGACTGCTTCGAGTGCCAGTTCGCGGCCACGGGTGTTGCGCTCGCCGTACGGTGCGAGCGACCCGGTGAGCGAGTCGACCATCCCGATGGTGTACGAGGAACCGCCGTCTCCGCCGTCGTCGCTCGCAGTCGTCGTCTCTTCGGTGTCGTCGCCACCGCCGCCACCGCCGCCCGATTGCTCGGTGGTGGCCGGTTCTTCGTCTTCGCCTTCGAGACAACCGGCAGTCGCGCCGACGAGCGACAGTCCTGACAGCTTCAGCAAGGTTCTGCGGTCTATGTCTTGCGGTGTCATAACATGGACTTCTCGCCGATTGTCGTAAATATACCTGTAACCGCCCATGGTCGGGAGCGACCGAATTCGTGTACGCGAGCGCGAGTATTGCGTAAATTCCAGAGTATAATACTCAGAATTATTTGGTAGGGTTCCCCTTTAGGAGGGGACTCTCAAAACACGGGAGCGATGATACCCCCCATCGCGAACAAGTTCGTGGCGGGTGAGACGGCCGAGAGTGCAGTCTCGCACGTCGAGTCGTTGAACCGTGACGGAGTCTCGGGGATACTGAATCTACTCGGAGAACACTACAGTGACCGACGCGGCGCAGACGCCGACGCCGAAGCGTACGTCTCGCTCGTTCGCGACGTCGCCGCGGCGGATATCGACGGGTGCATCTCGGTGAAGCCGTCGCAAATCGGCATCGACGCGAGTGACGGTGTCTTCCGAGAGAACCTCGACCGAATCGTGGAGGCCGCCTCCGAAGAAGACATCTTCGTCTGGGTCGACATGGAAGACCATACGACGACTGACGTCACCCTCGACGCAGTCTGTGACCTCGGCCACGAGACGGACGGAAACGTGGGCGTCTGCGTCCAGGCGAACCTGAAGCGAACCCCGGACGACCTCGAACGGTTGGCGTCCGTCCCCGGAAAGGTTCGACTCGTCAAGGGCGCGTACAACGAACCCGCGTCCGTCGCCCACAAGAAGAAGGCCACAGTCGACGAGGTGTACCGCGAGTTGCTGGAGTACATGTTCGCCGAGTTCGACGACGGCGTCGCCGTCGGCAGTCACGACCCGGCGATGCTCTCGTACGCCCGTGAACTGCACGACCAGTACGGGACGCCCTACGAAGTGCAGATGCTCATGGGGGTGCGCGAGGACGCACAGCGCGAACTCGCCGCCGAGGGCGTCGACGTGTGGCAGTACGCCCCCTACGGTGACAAGTGGTTCCAGTACTTCTATCGTCGCGTGCGCGAGCGCAAGGAGAACGCGCTGTTCGCCCTGCGAGCAGTCGTCGGCGTCTGAGAACGTTCAGCTCTCTCGGCCGTTTTTGAATTCGTTACTGCGGGTCCAGCAGTTTCGATTCAGCTTTTCGCAGGTGTTCGAGCAGCGTCGTCTTCGAGATGTCGAGCATCGACGCGAGTTCGCGGGTCGATACCTCGCGTGGCCAGCGGTAATATCCCTGCTCACGCGCCAGTTCGAACGCCTCTCGCTGACTCTGGGTCAACGTGTCGAGTTGTCGCTCCCGCTTCGGTTCTGCCCCCGACGCGGACGTTATCGACTGGACCTCGATGTCCGCCCCACTGTTGTCCATGACGGCGTCGATTCGGTCTCGAATCTCGGTTCGTTCGCCGGCGTACCAGACTTGCCACAGTTCTCTTCCGTCTTCTATCCGTGCCGGAGCGCTGTGGACGAACCCCTGTTCGAGGAGGTACGGATTTATCATGTCTCCCGGGTCGTACTCCAAGAAGAATTCCCGTGCGACCGACCCCGGTGCGACCTGTCTCCCTCGTGAATCGAACCGTTCCTGGAGTTCGAGTACGTCGCCGGTCAACGTCGAGTCCGCGATAGTGTCGAGGAGTGTCTCTACGACGTCGGCGGACTCGCCGTAGGCGGTGAACAGTCCGTTCATCCGTCCACTCGGTCGTTCGATTTCACCGGCGGGTGTATCGTAAATCGCGTGTGCGAGAATCCCTCCGTCGTGTTTACTCGTCGCCTCTATCGCCCAGCAGTTCGGATGCCAGAGGTCGAGCGTCAGGCGCGTGCCTTGCCCTGCCATGCGCTCGCTCATACCGCGCCGTAGTAGGTGTGAGTGTAAGACGTTGTCTATGGTCACAACGCGTGACAGTACCCGTAATTCGTCTCTCTCGACCGGCGGAACGATGGCCGACGCGACGTGGGTGACCCTCCCATGGGAGGTGCCGGGGTTATTAATGTAAGTTCCGCAAATATCACCATCATGGCGCAGGATGTCTACCGACACTATATAAACGGCGAATGGACAGACGGCTCCGGTGAGGAGACGTTCGAGAGCGAGAATCCGGCGACCGGCGAGACGCTGGCGACGTTCCGACGCGGAACCCCGGAAGACATCGACGTTGCGACTGGCGCGGCGGACGACGCGTACGAGGAGTGGCGCGACCTCTCGCACATCGAACGCGCAGAGTACCTCTGGGAGATTTACCACGAACTGCGTGACCGAACCGAGGAACTCGCAGAAGTCGTCACCAAAGAGTGTGGCAAGGAAATCTCCGAGGGTCGCGCCGACGTCATCGAGGCGTACCACATGGTCGAGTGGGCCGCCGGTGACGCCCGTCACCCCAAGGGCGACGTCATCCCCTCCGAGATTCCCGCGAAGGACGCCTACATGCGCCGCAAGCCCCGTGGCGTCGTTGGCTGTATCACCCCGTGGAACTTCCCGGTCGCTATTCCGTTTTGGCACATGGCCGTCGCCCTCGTCGAGGGGAACACGGTCGTCTGGAAACCTGCCGAGCAGACCCCGTGGTGTGGCCAGATTATCGCCGAGATGTTCGAAGACGCCGGCATCCCGGACGGCGTGTTCAACATGGTACAGGGCTTCGGCGACGCCGGTGCCTCCATCGTCGACGACGAACGCGTCGACTCCGTGCTCTTTACGGGGTCCGCCGAAGTCGGTCACGAAGTCGCGAGCAAGGTCGCCCAGCAACCCGGCAAACTCGCCGCGTGTGAGATGGGTGGCAAGAACAGCATCATCATCACAGAGAAGGCGGACCTCGACATCGCGGTCCACTCCGCGGTCATGTCGTCGTTCAAGACGACCGGCCAGCGCTGTGTCTCGTCCGAGCGTCTCATCGTCCACGAGGACGTCTACGACGAGTTCAAAGAGCGATACGTCGAACTCGCCAAGGACGTCTCCGTCGGCGACCCACTTCGCGAAGACACCTTCATGGGCCCCCTCATCGAGGACGGCCACAAAGAGAAGGTCACCAAGTACAACGAACTCGCCAAGAAGGAAGGCGTGAACGTCCTCGTCGACCGTACCGAACTCGGCGACGACGAGATTCCCGAGGGCCACGAGGACGGCCACTGGGTCGGCCCATTCGTCTACGAGGCCGATGCGAAAGAAGACCTGCGCTGCACCCACGAGGAAGTCTTCGGTCCGCACGTCGCCCTGCTCAAGTACTCCGGTGACATCGAAGAGGCAGTCGAGATTCAGAACGACACCGACTACGGCCTCGCCGGTGCCGTCATCTCCGAGGACTACCGCCAGATCAACTACTACCGCGACAACGCGGAAGTCGGCCTCGCGTACGGGAACCTCCCGTGCATCGGTGCCGAGGTCCACCTGCCGTTCGGTGGTGTGAAGAAGTCCGGAAACGGCTACCCGTCTGCTCGCGAAATCATCGAGGCAGTCACCGAGCGTACCGCGTGGACGCTCAACAACTCGAAAGAGATTCGGATGGCACAGGGCCTCTCCGCGGACATCAAGACGAAAGACGACGAGTAAGTAGCCTCGTCCGAAGCCCACGACGTTCTATTTTTCGCTGCCGAACACGTCACTGCTGACTGACTGCTGGCAGTCGCCGAAGCTCACGTTCGATGTCGTCGGAACAGTATCCAGCCACCGGCGACGAGTCCGACGAGGAAGAACGCCGCAGCGAAGAACGCAGACTGCGAACCGAGGGTGCTCGACAGTCCAAACAGGTCGATTCGGTTGACGTAGCCGAGGCCGACGAAGATTCCGAAGACCACAGCGGCAGCACCGGCCCGCAGTCCGAAGTCCATCAGGAAGCGTTCGAGCGACGAGTCAGACGCCATACACCATCACCCAGCCTCGGCGTATTGACTCTGGTGGGAGGAAACAGGGGAGTGTGGCGCCGCTCGACGGTGTGAAAGTGACGGAGGGAGCGGCCCTCCGTGTTCGCTCGTGTCACCAGTTGGCGGAGTGAGACGAGGCGAGGGGTGCGCCCCCTCCGGGCTTGGGGGCGCGAAACGACGTGGCCACGTCGTTGGAAGCCGCAACGGACCCCGATACGTTGCAGCGAGTGCGGCGGATGTGGAGTCGCCGACGTCTGGCGAGAAAAGCGCCTATTGCGTCGGCGATTCTGGCTAAGGAGCCATGGTGTATAAACCCACCGTAACACTGTATAGCGTGTCTCGTGCGCGCGCAACGCCGCTGGGTCACGCGGTCGATTCGAGTTCCTGTCGAAGCGCCGCTTCGAGGTTGTCGAGTTCGCGGTCGAGATTCCGCTCGAAGAACGTCTCGACGCCCGGGAGTCGGCCGTCGACGACGAACTCGTTGACGAGTCGGCACCCCTCGTCGCTCGATTCGATGGTGTGCTCACCCGTGACCCGCATCACGCGCGAGCGACCGACGAATTTGACGTGGGTGGGTTCTTCGACAGTCACGTCTTCGGTTTCGACTTTGACCGTAGACCGGACGAGGGGGATCGGGAGTTCGAGATACCACGTCGCGTGGCGTCCATCGTCGGAGATATCGAAGCGTTCGACGACACTGATGGCTCCCGCTCGTTTCGCCGGGTCAGCGATAAACTCCCAGACGTCCTCGCCGGGGGCGTCGAACTCGAACGTTCGTTTCACGCGGACGGTCATGCGATAACATCACTCCTCGTCAGTAAAAAGCCGCTGAATCGATTAGCTCAGGGTGACGCGCCAGGTGGTCGAACGGGCACGACCCCACTTCTCGATTTCCACGTCTTCAGATTTCTCAGCCAGGTGGGGGAGGCGGGAACCGACTTGCTTTGCGGTCAGACCAATCGCTTCGGCGATGTTCTTCGCCCGGAAGTACCCCTCTCCGCGGCTAACGCTATCGCGGAGGTATGCGATGATGCGTTGTTCCTCGTCGGTGTACTCGGTCATCCTCGCCCCGTCTAGGGAATGTGCGCTCTTAACGGTTACTTGTATTCTACGTTACTGGAAGATGTGAGCGCCGGAGACGGCCAGCGAGGCTGCAATAATTGCCACCGCGAAGCCAGCCGCTTTCGTCAGTTGGTCCGGTCCAGCAACCATCAGCCCTGCACCGACGAGCGTGAGCACGCCGAACAACGCCGCAAAGCCGATGGACTTGTCGGATTGCACCGTCTTGGTTTCCATATCCACGACCTTCTCGGGTGCGTACTTAGTTCATTCGACAGCGAGTGTCGCGTGACTGGTTCCCATCGACGTGAGTTGCGTCCGTGACAGGTCCGCACTCGAAGGCCCGCCCCGCGAATCGTGTGACCACGACACAAAGCCGTCGTCGGCCGTTCGACATTTGTACCAGTAGCTTCCTGTGACTCTACGATGGGATTGACATCTGTGCTGTTCGGCGGGAAACTCCGAATCGCACTCGTGGCACTCCTCCTCGTCGGAGGCGGCGTCGCTGGCGCGTTCGCCATGGGCGTCCTCGGTGTGCCGAGTGTGCAGGGCGTCGACAACCGATTCGCGGGCGTCAACGAGACGGCGACGGTCATCGAATCCGAAGTCGACGTCGACAATCCGAACCCACTGTCGGCGAACCTCTCTGGCGTCAGCGTCGACTACACGGTGTCGATGAATGGGCTGGAGATGGCGAACGGTGAGAAAGACGGCGTCGCTATCGGGAGCGGAGAGACGGCAATCCCCCTCCAGACGACGCTCTCGAACGACCGAATCCCCACGTGGTGGGTCTCGCACGTCCAAAACGGCGAGCACACCACACTCCGCGTGGACGC
>NZ_LOPV01000660.1 GCF_001469865.1 Haloferax profundi | reverse complement strand
GATTGGTAATCGCGTTGTACACACTCGAACAGACGAAAACGGGCAGTTCTCTCAAAGCATAGATACCCCATCGTCGGTATCGACTGGCGAACTCCCTGTCCGTGCCGTTCTCCGGCTTGAAAACCAAGCCCTTCAGCAGTCTTCTGCCCAAACCGTTGTTGAGATTGAACCTACGGCGACGAATCTCTCACTGGAGGCAACCAATGTGTCGACAACTAGTGCAACAGTCCATGGTACGCTACTGACGTCGGATGGTCGTGCAGTGTCTGACTCAGAGCTCCTCATTCGATTGAATTCAACTACCGTTGACCGGGTCCAGACGAATTCGACAGGTGGATTCCAAACACAACTCAATCTCAGTGAACTCACTACTGA
>NZ_LOPV01000659.1 GCF_001469865.1 Haloferax profundi | reverse complement strand
CGAGGCGAAGTATGACCCTCAAAAGGGGAACCTAAATGGGTCATCAGCCAGCGTCCAACTCGAATTGCCAAAATCCAGTGATAACTTTGGATTCGACCTACTGTCACTCATCGGTGTAGCCATTGGTGTCGTCATCTTGGGGATTGGCGGTGTGTTCATCGCACGCGCGACCGGTTCGGAACCAAAGGTACTCTCTACACTCGTAGCAAGTCTCCCGTTCAACTCCTCTCAGAGCGTTGACCACGATGAGACTAGTAGTTCTGAGGGCTCCGTCGACACTTCTCAAGCCTCTGAGACTCAACGCCATGTTAAACGAAAACAACGACTCCAATTGATCGAGACACGGCTGGAGAACGGACAGCCGGATGCAACCGTAATTGGAGCGTATGAGCTCCTTCGGGGTGAGCTCAAAGAAGTGCTAGAGAATGATTCCTCGCTCACACACTGGGAGTTTGTTCGACATGTTCAAGATAAGATCTCAGAAGACGATGCGAACGCGGTTCGCGAACTAACTGAGTCATACGAGATTGCAGCGTTCGCACCTGATAGTGTTTCTGAGGGACGTGCACGGCGTGCATTCGAGATCGCGAAAGCTGGAATTAAGGAGACCGACTAATTTTAGTGAGTAGTTGTCCCAACCAATAGGCGATGACCTCCGATACGGATTGGCGCCTCCTCTTGCCACACTCAGTTCGGTCATTCCCTCCTGACCTCACTGCAGTTGTGCTACTGGTTGCTTTGACCTGTGGGGCTGTCTCAATCCCTGGTATCCGGGAGACACCTCTCCGCATCATACTCGGACTACCATACGTGCTGTTTGTTCCAGGCTACGCTTTTATTGCCGCCCTCTTTCCTGAGGCAGGAACTCCGACCGAAGAGAGTGACTCAAGCACTGACCAAGCGGGTATTGATGGCATTGAGCGTGTGGCTCTTTCGTTCGGGACGAGCATCGCAATTGTGCCACTCATTGGGCTTGTTCTCAATTTCA
>NZ_LOPV01000658.1 GCF_001469865.1 Haloferax profundi | reverse complement strand
TTCTCGTGGATCTCGGCGGCGAAAACAGAGCTCTTTCAGCCAAGTTCGACGACCGATGCGGCCCTGAACGTCATACTCGTATTCAGCATCATCCTCGCTGTCGGGTCGGTGGGATATGCTGTTGCTGTCCCTGGTCAGGGAGAATCGTTCTCAGAGCTGTACTTACTCACAGAAAATGAATCTGGCGAGCTCGTCGCAGACGACTACCCAACTGAATTCACAGTTGGTGAGCCAAAATCACTCTATGTTGGTATAGGGAACCACGAGAACGAACCTGTTGATTATACCGTTGTTTCGCAGTTACAACGCGTTGAGGTCTCAAATAACTCAACGACTGTGCTTGAGCGAACAGAGCTAACTCGGTATTCACCAACAGTGGAAGACAATTCCACGTGGCGAACCGAAGACACAATATCCCCACAGATGACGGGCGACCGACTTCGCCTCACGTACTT
>NZ_LOPV01000657.1 GCF_001469865.1 Haloferax profundi | reverse complement strand
ACCTCCCCTCAACCCTCCCGCTGACGCAACCCCCTCCAACACTCCACACAAATCCCCCTCCAACCTCCCGCTGACGCAACCTCCCCTCAACCCTCCCGCTGACGCAACCTCCCCTCCAACACTCCACACACAATCTCCTTCCAATCTCTCCACTGACGCAACTTTCAGAATGCTCCCCGTAAGTCGCACAACACGACTACTTGGCCGCAACTACTTACCGACAGGTGCCTATTATTACCGCAACAATGTCTACGCCGGTACTCGTTCGAGGGCGCGAGCAGGCAGAACTCGACCAAGAGAAGATAGCTAAACTCCCACACGTGGCTCGAGACGTCGCAGTCACGTGTGCGTCCGGTCCACAGCACGAGTCGACGTGGGTCGGTGTCCCTCTGGAGTCCGTCGTCGAGGTTGCCGGTTCT
>NZ_LOPV01000656.1 GCF_001469865.1 Haloferax profundi | reverse complement strand
GAAACCTGGGTGCTAGCCGGTTCCAGACCTTCCGTAAGGTGACGTTACCGTTAATTCGGAGTGGCGTCGTCTCGGGGTTCCTTCTCGCGTTCATCCTCTCGTTTACCGACTCGGTCATCTCACTGTTCCTGTCGGGACAGAATACGACAACTCTCCCCGTGGAGATATTCACGTTCCTTCAGTACGAGTCGTCACCGTTGATTGCCGCGACTGCCACTATTCAGATTCTGCTGGTATTGGTGCTTGTGCTCATCATCGGTCGACTCGTTGGGTTCAAAGCAGTCACCGCTGACGTCTAAATCAGTTCTCCCCTCCCCATTCTTCGGTACATTCGCTGGCTGTCTAAACGGATCACTTCCCGGC
>NZ_LOPV01000655.1 GCF_001469865.1 Haloferax profundi | reverse complement strand
AGGGTAAGACGCAGTCTATCGCTGAGTACGAAATCTCTGCTTCAGCCGACATTGCTCGGTATATGTCGGAGTGGGACCGGCGGATCGAAGGTGACGTCGTCCCCGGAAGCCAACCACGTCAATCGATCAATCTGGTCCGCAAGCCTTACGGCGTAGTTGCTGGCATTATCCCATGGAATTTCCCGATATCAGTGTTCGTGAGGAAGTTCGCTCCTGCGCTCGTTGCAGGAAATACGACTGTGATAAAACCGAGCGAACTTACTCCATTGACGACTCTCGAACTGATGAGTCTCATTGACGAAGAAATCGACTTACCAGCTGGCGTCTTGAACGTCGTGACCGGGGGTGGTTCGGTTGGTGCAGGGCTCGTCAAGGACCCAGAAGTTGACTACGTCACGATGACTGGAAACGTCGACACAGGTAAAGCGATAATGCGAAACGCCGCGGACGACCTCACCCATGTGTCTCTCGAACTCGGGGGGAAGGCACCAGCTATCGTCTGCGCTGACGCCGACATCGAAAGTGCCGTCGAGCACATCGTTGGCTCCCGAACCATTAACGCCGGTCAGGTCTGTACGTGTGTCGAACGGGTTTACGTTCACTCGGACGTTCGCAAAGAGTTTGAATCTGCATTCGTCCGAGCAATGTCGGAGGTAGAAATTGGCGATCCTGTAGAAGATCCGGACATGGGGCCTCAAGTTAGTGCGAGCGAACAGCAAAAGACTCAGGATGCGATTCATCGTGCTGTAAAACAAGGTGCAGAAGTCGCAACTGGCGGCGCGACAGTCACCGAACCACCGTCAGAAGATGGGTACTGGGTCCAACCAACAGTTCTCACGAACGTCGATCAGGACATGGACATCATCCACAAGGAGGTATTCGGTCCCGTCGCACCTATCGTCGAGGTTGAATCTGTCGACCAAGCAGTTGAGTACTCCAACGATTCGACGTATGGACTCTCGTCGTACGTCTTCACCGAGAGCTATCGAGACGCCATGCAAATCGCCGAAGATCTCGAGTTCGGCGAGACATTCATCAATGG
Organism: Haloferax profundi; assembly: GCF_001469865.1. Classification (GTDB taxonomy): domain Archaea; phylum Halobacteriota; class Halobacteria; order Halobacteriales; family Haloferacaceae; genus Haloferax; species Haloferax profundi. The sequence goes on along the minus strand of NZ_LOPV01000655.1, from coordinate 962 downwards.
AAGTGGTGGTGCACAACAGGGTCACCACATTGGCTGGAAAGAGTCGGGGATCGGTGGTGAAGACGGTAAACACGGGGCTCTCAAGTACACACAGCTCAAATCCGTCTACCACAACTTCGATTAACTACCCGAACTAGCCATTTGCGGGTTCTCTCATCTATCGTTTCGTGTGTGTGAATGTCGCTCATGAGTGTTCGTTAGATATATTAGTGACTGGCGGGACGTCTATCCATGTCCGACACAACTGCTGGAGTCGTAGGACTTGGAAAGATGGGCGGAAATATGGCAAAATGCCTACTCGATTCGGACTTCGAAGTCTACGGATACGACATTCAGCCCGAAGCTCGCGAGGAATTTAGCAACCATGGGGGAATCGTAGCCGACAGTACCCGTGACGTTGCGCGTCAAAGCGACGTGACAATCACCAGTCTTCCAACGTCCGATATCGTCGAGGCGACGTACACCGGAGACGATGGACTTGTCCACGAGTCCATCGAAACAACGTTCATCGAAGTGAGCACCATCGCACCGCCTACGACGGAGGTGCTCGCTGAAGCTGTCGACGGAACGCCTTCAGAGATTCTTGACGCACCGGTGACAGGCGGTCCAGAAAATTCACGCGAGGGAACGCTGACGGGGCTCGTCGGTGGTAAAAAGTCAGTATTCGAATCGGGGACGGCACAGGACGTGTTGGACGCGCTCTGTTCCGAGTACCATTATGCAGGCTCGTCGGGTGCTGGTCACGCGATGAAGCTTCTGAACAATACCATGTCCATGGGCAACCTTCTCCTCGCGATGGAGACTGTTGCACTGGGTTCACGCTATGGTATCGATGGTGAGCGACTCTGGGAGATTCTCGGGAACGCGAGTGCGACATCGGTTGCGTTTGAGAGTCGGATGCCACGTGTGTTAGAGCGCGACTTTGAAGCTGGCTTTACAATCGACTTCGCGCGCAAAGACAT
>NZ_LOPV01000654.1 GCF_001469865.1 Haloferax profundi | reverse complement strand
GACTGGCAGTCGACATGGCTGATGCAGAAGATTATCCGATGGTACTCGGTGGGTTAGTTCACCGTCTCTACACGCAGGCCAGTGACGAAGGGATGGGCGAAGAGGACGTCGGTGCAGTTGTGAAGATGTTCGAACAGGAACTTGAAGACAAAGTCGGAAGGTCAGGAGACGATTAGTAACTGACGAGTCGGTATTCTATTCGTCTTCGTCGATCAAGCTGTAGAGTTCGTCCGCTTCTATGGTGTTTCTATCGTTGGCGTGGATTGACTGCCCTCCAGAGCTAAAGTTCGATTCGAAGTTGACATATCGTTCAAGTTTCTGTGATGCGTTCTTGAACACGGGCGTTCCGTGATTGAGGAGTGCGACCTCAAATTCGTAGTCGAGCAGTTTGTCGAGATTCTTTTCTGCTGCAACCGCTGATTCAGGTGGCTGATTCGTATGAGTCGCCTGTGGTGGATGGAGTAAATACCCCTTTGGAAGTCCTCTTCGGTCGGATCCACAGACGGTGTCCGCACAGTGAGCGATGCCTGCTTTTTCATCTACGAGGACGGAGTTGCCGGGAGAGTGACCGGGTACATGGACCGTCTCGAATCGACCGATTTGCTCTCCATCTCCGAACAGGTGGTCAGGTTCAGTTTGAATGTCGATTCCGTAGTCGTCTATTTCGACCACGTTGTCCTTTTCCGGAACCCACGTTTCGACATCATACCGTTCGCACACTTCGTCAAACGCACCGATGTGGTCGAGGTGACGATGTGTGATAATCAGTCGTTCCGGTTCGATTCCGATTTGCTCGATACCTTCGAAGAGGTACTCGACACGATTTTGGAAGCAGGTATCCACAATCGTTGGGACGTCTCCCTCGAGATCGAAGAAGTACGTTCGGTGGCGTTCTCCTTTCGTGATGTCCGGACCCTCGTCGGCAGTCTGCCAAGTGATGTCGTAGACAGTATCGGCGATATCAAGTTCTCTGACTACAGGTGAACTATCGGTCATACGAACACCAGTTCATACTGTATCTACATATATACCGTGGGTTGTCACAGCATACGACAAGACCACCGCCGACCAGACTCTTCGGTCGGACACATGATTTATATTCACCTCTGAGAATTGTTACTTAGTGTTAGCAAATGACTACACATAGTTCTGATAACAAACGTCGACTGAAGGAGT
>NZ_LOPV01000653.1 GCF_001469865.1 Haloferax profundi | reverse complement strand
CGAGACACTCGGGCGCACGTTCGAGGCACCGGAGATTACCCGAGATATCGATACCGACCTGCTGTCGGCGTTCAACTCCACGGAGACGCGCGAAGTGAACGCCGACTCGGCAGTCGTCTCAGACCCGGTGTTGTACATCAACGAGACGAGCGCGGAGTGGGGCGAAGCGACCGAAGACCGCACGGCGCTCGAACTCACGTTCGTCGTCCACAACCCCAAACCGTACCCCGTCGCCGTCTCGGAACTGGGGTACAATATCTCGATGAACGACGTAGACGTGGGCGAGGGAACGACGGAGTCCGGGTACGTCATCCCGGCGGAGTCCACCAAGACTATCGAAGCCACGACGTACATCGAAAACGAGAACCTCGACGAGTGGTGGGTGACGCACCTCGAACGGAATCAGACCACGGACCTCCGCATCGACTTCTACGCGAAACTCGACGCGGCCGGGACGACGTTTACTGTCCCGCTCGACCCGCTAACCTACGAGAAGACGTTCGAGACGGACATCTTCGGCACCAAGGCCGAGTCTGGCACCAGCACGTCGGCGGACTCGTCGTCCCAGACCGACTCCTCGGGTGAATCGACCACGACGCAGTCTCGAGAGACGACGACCGAGCAGCGTGACACGACGACTACCGACTCTGGTTCGACCACTGAAACGGCGACTGCGAGTCCAACGCCGACATCCACGCCGACACCGACACCCACGCCGACACCGACCCCAACTCCGACTCCCTCACCAACACCGACGACCACAGCCTCGGGTGGAACGACGACTGACGACGGATTGTTGTAATTCGTCGGCCGTCACCGACGAACCGTCGGTGGTTTCTGTCTCAGCCGACAACTCTTTATTTGGGGCCACGATAGCACTGTGTATGACGCGGAGTACCCACGCTCCTGATCGAGTTCTTCTCCCGTGATGAGAACCCTGTGACCGTCGAGAGCGACGACGAAACCATCGTCCTCACTATCGGCGGCCAGACCTGTGAACTGTCCCGCGACGCCGCTGCCGACCTCCAGGAAGCCATCGGCTCGGCGCTGACCGAGA
>NZ_LOPV01000652.1 GCF_001469865.1 Haloferax profundi | reverse complement strand
GTAGAGGAGGACAGCGATTGGGACCACAACGACGAGCCCACCCCACGAGATGGGTCCTGCCACGAGCATGAGAAGTGTGATACCACCGAGAAGTACCCAAATCCACGGCTGGCGAAAACGCTGTACTTCACGAAATAGTGGGTCTTTCTCCATGAGTAAGTCGTTCAAAATCGTCGCTACTCGGTAATGGATTCTCCGGATACCCAGATACACCGGTGTACATACAACGATTCGACATATATGACCAATATGCCCTCCATTGATTCGTTCAGGACAAGACGTGGCGTTGCACGCTTCACCGGCGATTCCGTTCTCTTTGAGGAATCGTTCACCGGCTACTTTCGAGCCCTCTATCGTGGGTATTGGCAGAGCGAGTACTGGCGTCGAAAGGCAATTTTCATCGGCTACATATTCTGTCTCCTGTTCGCTATCGGTTGGACCTTGAGTGCGGTTTGGGCAGGTGACGTCCTTCTCCTCGCAGGGCTATTCACTTTCATCGTTGCCCTGTTGGCACTGAACTATCTACAGGGATTCAGATCGCCCGACCGAATTCAGCTCGACAATATCGAAGACATCTCGTCTACGCGTGGTCAGAAGGGCTTGACGCGTCCACGACTCGTTATCACGTACACGAATGACGGGAGTCAGTACAAACGCCGAGTGAACTTACCATCGCTCTATACGGACTACGGTCAAGAAGCGTTTGATTGTGCAGCCAAGGCATTCGATGAGCGTGGCTTCGACACGGATTGACTGCTAATCCAGTTCTGTTGAAATCCTCAGTCGCTGATAGTTTGTCGAAAGCGTGCTGAATACAGAGCGCAAGTCGGTCATCAGTTGAGTTCTCTGTGTGGACTGCTCAATTCACTTGATGTGGGCTATTTACTCCGTATTCCCAGCAAGAATCGGCCATACAGCGAATACCGTTATGAGCAGGAAAGCAACAAGCAGGACAATATCTAGAACTCCGTGATTCCCTTGCACTATCTGGTACAGATTAGCAATAACACCGACTAAACCCAGCATCGCAGTAATGACCATTTTCCGCCGACTAACAGTCACAGATTCTGCCATAGAGGAACATTAGTCCATCACTGGTATGTTTCCTCTTGTTACCAGAGATGAAAAATACGGCCGCACAATCTGTCAGCCAATTCCTTCTGGACACTAACCATCGGAGTTTTTCTACTGCTGAACTCACCCTCTGTCTGTGTCATGTGGTTTCCATCAATTTCTAAGAATTTCGACAGAGTCGCTAATCCCGTAGTCAGGAACCTGCTCAAGGGTTCCGAACAGTCTCCAAGACGTCGACTCACTCGAGAGCAGTTACGCGCTGTCCCTCTCTGATGTACGCTGACTCGAATTTCTCAGTTTCACCGTCGGGGTCACGGACTAACGCATTCTCAAACTGTATTGGTAACCCCATCGAACGGAAGAACGATGGACGGTCTTGGAGTTGAAAATGAAGATGTGGTTCGGTTGAGTTCCCCGAGTGACCACAACGCCCGATTCGCTCGCCACGTTCTACTCGCTCCCCCTCTAAGACCCGAATACTGTCTTCCTTCAAATGTGCGAAGAGACTATACTCTCCATCGGCGTGTTTGATAGTCAGATAGTTCCCGCGCATATCTCGCTGACGTGGGTCCAACCAACCACCTGCCCGATGGTAATCACGGTGCCCATCGCTGGCCGCAACCACGACGCCATCGGCTGGTGAAACTACTGGATCACCGTAACAATAGTAGTCTTCGGGACCGCTCCCGTCACCATTGTGGGTCGCTCCTTTGTCATCTGTCACAACAAAATCGTAGGCGTATCGCTGAGCGAGCATACCCCACGAATGAGAGTGTTCTCGTGTTGGACCACCATTGACGATGGTCCATTCACCCTCGACTGGAAGTCGATACGACACGCGTTGTTCGAATTCCTCTGGTGTGGGTAGTTGAAGCCGGTAGCGAACGAGCACTGGAATATGACCTACGAGCTGGAATATTCCTTTGAGTTGGAGGAAGACATTCACTTGGAGGTACACCATCGACAGGAGTGGTCGGAGTCGGGACGTCGTCCCCATCGAAATCCAGTCGGTAGGGTCTGGTTCGTCACCTATCGATGGGAGAAAGGCTTTGATCATCGGCCACAAGCCGAAGAGTCCGAATAGGTAGAAGAGTTCCATCCAAGCAATTGACGGGAACAAAGTCCCCAGGATTCCCAGAAAGAACAGTAGACTGAGATACATCGGACTCGGGAGGCGAGAAGTGACCCCAGTTGTATTCGTGATCGACGAGACGTCCGAGTCAGACATTGTCGACTCGATGCTACGGTTAGTGCTGTAATTAACGCTTGGTGAGACAGGACCGTACGTTCAGAAGATATCAAAGGTATTGTTGAACTCCACAGTCCCAGACAGTTTGTTGCGGCCATTGCTGAACAGAAGGCGCGAGTCGGTCAATTATGAGCTGCGCTGGACTGGTTGGACAAGGCCGTAATTGTGAAGCCGCCATAGAAGCCAAGGGTGTAGACTGCGACTTCGGTAGCAAAGCCAGCAGCCGTTTGGATATCTTTGAGATGGATAAAGAGTACGTCAGTAGTCACAACGAAGACGGTGATGACGAGACAGAAAACCAATCGACGAATACTGAAAAGAGGGCTTGACCGGACGAGCTTGAACATCGTAGTATTTTGCGCTTAACGCGGGGAGATGAAGAAACTTGCTCGTAGCACGGGACGACTGCTGAACTCATCCTCAGTCTGTACACGTACTACAGACAGCGTTCGGTGAGGCTTCTGTGGCCGTGCTGGACTCTGGGTGCGAGCCAGTCGTACCTGTCAGCGATGATTCTTG
>NZ_LOPV01000651.1 GCF_001469865.1 Haloferax profundi | reverse complement strand
GCGGCATCGAGAACGTGTCGTTCGACCACGGGTCCTTCCGTGATCCGAACGTGGACGAACCAGTTGATGTCGTCGTTGCGAGCTACGCTCTGTACATGGCCTACGATGAAGGAGGCGAAGACGAATTACGCGCTGCCATCGACGGACTCGCGGCGTTGAATCCGCGTTGCATGGTCGTGGCCGACAAGATGCACTTCGGGCCGACGCAGGCCCCAAACGAGTACGAAACGCTACCACGGATGGGAACGCTCGCCAATCTCCTCGCAGGCGCAGGCTTCACGCTCACCGATATCGAAATCATCACCGAATCGGTCGGTGTCATCATCGCCACCCGATAGCACCCTTTCAGCAACAATCTACGGGAATATCGGTTTCAGGTGTGTCTAAAAATCAGCATCACCAAAGCACTCTCTTTGCTCATCTGCAGGTGAAGAGCCTCATAGATTTTCTCTTCTAAACTCATCTTTCGACCTGCGAAGTCGGTACTGCCAGACAAATCCGTATAGTCCGTAGATGACCAAGGTAGCCGCTGGTACCGCGACAGCACCGGTCGAGAAGGCGTCTGCCCCATAGAAGTGCCAGACACAAGACAAAGACCCAAGAATCACGATCGGGGTTGCGACGATTCGAATATGAATAGGGCTTCTCGTCAACGGCGGAAATGTACTCTCGTAAATGGAAATTTCGACATCCATGTGTTTGAGTAGCGCCTCAAAATCATCGATCGTTGAAGCACCGATGGCCGCAGACAGTGGTTTGGAAACTGCCCAGCTGGAGTAATGCAATTTCACAAGGGCAGAATCGGTGAATCGGATAACCGAAACATGGTCTAAATCATCAACATCGATTGGTGAATACGAACCTGTGCCGTACGGTTTCGACTTAACCAACGTCCGACTTTCCAAATCGACGGTTAATTGTGGATGGACAAATTCGTGACTCATCCACAGCAACCACAAACAGAGGACAATCGGCACACCCGCAGCAAGTGAAACAAACACGTTGTGGATTGGTGTTGCGATGAGGAAAACGAGCGGAAGGCCCACCACAATTCTTCTCCAAAACCGATCACTTCCGACCAACGTCGCAAAGATATAGCGAGTCGGTGTATCTCGAACTCGGTCCAGTTGAACACCAAAGACAGAAGAACTACTGGCCATCTGTTTCGGAGTCTCTCTTTAGCATGCTTAGTCCTGTTTCAATCCACACTGGCAAAGCGAAAGTCGAGTCACCGAAAGCACATATACAGAGAGACTGATGTCCAATCATGCGCTCCAAACGAGAGCTCATCGGTGATGGTCCACCATTTGATGGGCTGCATTGGTCCGAATTCCAATGGAACCGAATTCTCGCTATTTTCAGCGGCATTGGAGCTACTGTTCTGTATTTCTGGGTCGATCTTTCCATGTATCTACCGGAGTGGACTGCGGCCGCTCTCTCGTCGGTTCCCATTGGATTACTCCTCTATGGGTTCAGTGAACAGTCGTGGCGGACGACGTCGAGGATCACCGTTGGTACCGGAATTGGGTTGGGACTTGGGGCCGGTCTCAATTCTCTCGGCATCTGTGTTCTCTGCTGAAACTAGCTCCCCACCCGACATCTTGGCCAATGGCATACCGATGCTGTCGGTTCGTGAATGCCTAGCCACATCTGCTCTCAGGATTCCTGTTTGCGTTCAATCTCTGCCATGGTCGCAGTCGTGTATCCTACAGTTCCCGCCCCGATGACGAGAAATCCGAGCGCCAAACGAAGATTGCCACTAATCGGGAGCGAGGAACTCACCCCGACAGTGGCGGCAAGCGTCAAGAGACCAGTTCCAAGACCCGTCCATCGTTTGTCAGCCCACTCATTTCCAGTCGTATGAGATGGGTACAGACGAGACATTCGGAGGATGAGAAGGAGACTTGTGCCCCAAGTGATACCTGTGGCTATTGCGAGGCCTAGATTGCCAACAAGCCAGTATAAGCCGCCGCTCACGGCGACCGCGGCGACGACACTACTGAGCCGGTGAATCGATGTTCGAGCCACACGTTCTGTAATTCAACCCTCGGATAAAAAGCACGGGTAGAGGAGAGCCGCGATGTCGACGGATTGGAATATGAGGTAAATATATCCATAGCCCAATCGATATCGCTCACACTACCCCTCCAATGCGCGCTATCGAAACGAACTCACTGACGAAACGATACGATACGACGACTGCTGTCGATGCAGTCGACCTCTCAATCTCTCAAGGGACAGTCTATGGTTTTCTCGGCCCGAATGGGGCAGGCAAGACGACAACAATGCGGATGCTCACGGGACTTACTGTGCCCACCAGTGGGAGTGCTAGTGTCGCCGGTGCCTCGATTACAGATCGCGATAGGCTTCGACCGCACATTGGATATCTCCCAGAGGAACCACCGCTGTACGAACAAGTTACCGCGTATGAGCAGCTTGAATACGTTGCTGGACTCCGTGACCTCCCACATAACGAAACTCAATCTCGAATCGACGACCTACTGACTCGCTTGGACCTTTCACCGAGTGATGCGTCAACGCGAATCGCCGACTACTCGAAGGGGATGCGACAGAAGGTTGCATACGTCCAAGCGATCCTCCACGACCCTGACGTCGTGTTTCTCGACGAACCGACATCAGGGCTTGATCCCCGCGCTGCTCGGACGATACGCGAACTCATCCGGGAACTCACAGACAGCGGAACCACAGTGTTCCTCTCGACACATATCCTCCCAGTCGTCGAGGAAGTTGCAGACACTATCGGTATCCTCTACGGTGGTGAACTCGTCGCCGAAGACAGCCCTGAACAACTCACAAAACGAGCTGAGACAGGCGAGGCGCGAACCCTCGAAGAGGTCTTCCTCGAAATAACGAGCACCGACCCAGCAGAACAGCACTCACCAGAGGCTGTCGATGGTTGAACAAGGTTGGGTTCGACACGCCCTTCGGATTGGGACGTTCGAGTTCAGACGGTCCGTCAGAGCGATTTGGGATGATAAAGCGCGTGCAGTACTCATGGGTGCAGGGTTGTTGTTCCCTTCACTCGCATTCGCAGGGTTCGTTTACATTTTCGCCGACGCAATCCGAGATGCGGGTTCGTTTGCGCTCCCACCGTTCGCACGAGGGACAGTCGCAGTCATATGGCTATTCGGTGTCTTCGTAGCCACACAGCGCGTTGCCTCTGCTCGCCCACGTATCGATGCCGAACCGCTCATACTCACCACGGTCTCCGCCCGAACGGTTGTTGGTGGGCTATTCGTTGCAGAGACGCTCCGCGTTCTCGCGTACCTCGGGCTCCCGACGCTCGTCTTGACGGTGGGGAGTGCCTATCTCTTCGGCTCGATTGCGAGTATACTCGTCATACCGATGGCAGCCATACTACTCGCAGTCACCGCCGTCGTTGTGGGTATGGTACTCGGCTATGCAGTCGCATTACTCGTCGCAACGTCACCCTTTGTCGCGCGGCATAAAACCGTCCTTGGGGGTGTCGCAGCCATCGCCGCGATGGCTGTATACCTCCTCGTGACGCTTCCACAGGTTGGTGGGATTGACCAAGCAGCACTCGCGTGGGTTCCTATTGGGTGGCTCGCAGACCTCGCTGTAATTGGGACATCTGTTCAAGGTTCACTAATTCGGGCCACCAGCATCGTCTTCGGGAGCGTTGCTATTGTGGTACTTGGTGGGGTACTTGTCGAACGAGAGGCGACTCGACTCTGGTTCACTGACCCAGTAAGTGGCCACGAAGAGACAACTCTCGAGAGCACGGGTTCAGGCACAGAGGAGACCACCGACTGGCTAGCAGACTCCATTCGACCGCTCGTGCTCCCGTCGAAAATCCCGCGACCAATGCGTCGTGTCGCCCAGTGGAGTGTGCTGAAGACGCGACGAGACCCCCGTCGACTCAATTTTCTTCTCTTGCCAGTCGTGATGCTCGGAAGCGTCTTCATCAGCTCAGGCATTCAGAGTGGGTCACTGTGGTCGCTTCTCGGCCCCGCGTGTGCGGCCGTTCTTCCGTGGGTCGCCGGTGCGACGTTCGCGATGAACCCATTCGGCGACGAGGGTGCAGTGCTCCCGGTCACACTCCTCTCACTTCCAGGGTCGACGTACGTTCGGGGGTTGATGATTCCGGGTATTGTGTTCGGGCTCACCCTCGTCACCCTCACGACTGGCATTACCATGTTTGCTGGCTCATATGGGCCGGTTACAGTCTATGGAATCGTTGGGGTCGGGCTTTTGTCCACTCTCGTTGCAGTGGCCACTGCTCCAGCGGTGGGAATGTGGTTCCCCCGGTTCAGCGCTATCAGTATTGGACAGAGCCGTGAGGTGATTCCTCCACGACTCTTCACGACAGGGATCCATTTCATCAGCACGACGGTTCCTGCTGGCTTTCTCGCACTCCTCGTCATCAATCCAGAACTCGCCCGTGCTGTCGTCGCTGGCGTCGTTGGGTATCTCCCTGCAATTCTTCTCCAATTAATCGCGAGTGGAGATGGTGGGCTATTGATTAGTGGTGCAATGTGGTTCGGAGACCTCGGTACTCGCGTTCAAGGAATTGACATCGACCTGTTCCGACGTACTGCAGGAGGACTCCTATTACTCGGTGGAATTCTCGTCGCAGTTCTCTCCTATCAGCTCGCAGTACGACGGTTCGAACGGTACTCGCCCCCAATGTGAGCTGGTTACGGCAGTGGCTCTAGAATACAATGTGTGTCTAGCACGACTGGGTTCTGGTGTTCGAAGGATGGAGGCAGTTGGTGGATACTAGTCGGATTCCAGTTTCCGATGGTTTGATAGGTTCAATCTGTTAACCTCCACGAACGAGCATGGAGACTCGTACTGCCAAGATCATCAGTGGTATCCTTGCGGTGGTGTGCTTCGGACTCGTTCTCTCTGCTGTCTACCCGTTCACGACGTCTAACCCACACTCGGTAAACCCTCCAAACGACCGATTCACAGTTAGCGATACAGACGCATACAGCGCGAGAGGAAGTCTCGTCGTAGACGGTGAGGTGAGACTAGCATTCGACGGTGTCGTAGCCACCGATGGTGGATGGTATCAGAGGGTTGTAGATGACGACGTCGTTTCGGAGGCATACCAACCCACCGCAAATGGAACGGTCTATCACAGAATTTCGGTAGAGGAGCGCGAAGACGCCGAGCAGCGTCGGGAACTGATCACCGAAAATGAGGACAGAGTACTCATCCGTGAGGACCAGGGTGGAGACCGGGTGACGTTCATCGTCAAAGAAAACGGCACTGGTGTCACCCAACCGGTTTCGGGAACAGCGTCCGTGTTCGTCAACAGTCTATTCCTCGCCGGATATGAGGCCGAAGAGACCGCCTCGTCGGC
>NZ_LOPV01000650.1 GCF_001469865.1 Haloferax profundi | reverse complement strand
GAGCCACAGTCCGGATGGTACGATGGAAGGGAGACGTACCGTCTCACAGATGTTTCGGGTGAGGTACATACTGACGGCGACACACACGTAGTCAAATCAGCAAACGTATCCTGGGACGTAACAGCACCTGCGGGAACATATGCGGAGTATGCGCTGGTCAGGTTGGCCACTGACGAACCCGCGACGTACAGGATCACATTCAAGTTTGAGTCAGACAACACCGACCTTGAGCGACCGACGTGGGTCGGCGACGCCGACTCGACGTAGAACGTTTGAACTAAACATAGACGGAGTGGTCCTACAGCGTTCCTGTGTAGACGCCTTGTCCGTCGGTAGCGAACTGAGACAAACCCTCGGTATGTTGCACGCGACTTCTGGCAACGTTCGGTGAGGTTTCTGTGAGTGTGCTGGATCGAGGGCGAGAGTGCGTCATTCAGCTTGGTACTGCCGGTACTCTCTGACAAGAAGTACCGCACCCAGTAGACTACCAAAGACGAGAGCAAACCAGATTCCTGAAAACGGTTCTTGTGAGCCAGCTGCTCTGAATGGGATACTGGTTAGAAGGGCAGCAACGATTAGCCTCGCCTTCTGAGAGACCATATTCTAAATCAATCTCTACTTCGTAAGAGCATACCTCTTCTGTCGTCTTATCTGAACAAAGTATCTTGCTGCATACACTCACTAGATCTGTCACGCCGCGCTAGACAGAGACTGGGTGTAGATTTCAGCGGACGTACTGAATGCAGAACGCGAGTCAGGCATTGCGGAAGGGAAGAGTAGTGAGGGGCTCTGTTGAAATCCTATTGGTTCGATACATCTTTCGCTGAAACAGCCGTTAGTTAGAACTGTATATCGATCAACGCCAAGTTGGACAATGATATCGATAGCCTGTTCGCAAAATCTTTTTGAGACGGTACTTCACTACTGAACTAGAAATGCCCAACAAGCCCTCCAGCGTCGAATTCGCAGATACAATATCTGATCTGATGAACGGCATCGCCGGGTGGCTTCTAATTGGACTCGGTACCGCCGCGTTCCTGAGTGGCCTCGGCGGACTTATTCAGTACGCCGGAACAGCAGATATGGTGATCCCAATCTTAGTCCTCCTGTTTTCATTCGTTTTCATAACATCGGGTATGTTGGTCAACCCTCGCTTCCGGCGTCGACTTGACCGCCGTCACGAGGTTTCACGGTTTGGCCGAGTTCAGAGTGTCGATAGTAGGGTTCTCTCAGAGTCAGAAAACAGGGTGGAATCGTGTACCAGTTGTGACGCTAAGATGAGGGAGGGTTTGGTTCGTCGGTACCGTGAAGAATATACTGCCGCAGGGATCCCGATATGGACGCTGTCTGAGAATCACAACTTCTACTGCTCAAGTTGTGCTACTGAGGAACTTCCAGGACTCACTCTAACAGATCGTGATGATGATTCGACCACTGAGCAAGTCGTAACAGAGGTCGAATGATTGTGTCTACTACGTGATCCAATGCAATGGGCACGCTCTATATCTAACGTTCAGATTGTCTTGTCGATGTTGTGAGTGAGACAGCCAATAGCGAGTTCACGGAACTGCTTCCACCAGCGTCGTGAGCGGACGAATGCGCCGTATTTCCGTTTGAGACGAGAGTTCACCGTCTCGTTCTGATTACGTTGCCCGTAGAGGTCAGCGTCAAGCCGGGAGTTCCACGCCTTGTGGAGCGGCGAAAATTCTCGATGCTTGATGACCGGACGAACATCATCTTCACGAGCTAATGCACGAATCTTCTGGTCATCGTACCCCTTGTCACCGAGGAGAATCGCTACTTCGTCGGTATTCCGCTTGATGAGCGACGGCGCGATCTTCGAGTCGTGTTTTCGTGTCGTCGTTACGTGTAAGTCGAGAATCGCGTTCGACCTCGTGTCCACGAGAAGCGTGACTTTCAACTGCTGAATCGTCAGCTTCGCTCGCTTCGTATAGTGTTTCGAGGCGTGACTCCGGTCGAACCCCGAGGCATCAATCCCGACGATACCGTTGGTCGGAAGGAGTGCGACTGAGAGGTTGAGCAGGACGCGCCAAACCGCCATATCGAGGCGATTGAACGCCTTACACAACGTCGAGGTGGATGGGAGTTCCTCAAGATGGATAGCGCATCGAATCCGAGGCATCTCGATTAATTCGTCAAGGAGCGTTCGATACGTTGTATTCTTCCGAACCTTGAGACAGAGGAGGACGATGTGTTGATGAAGTGTGTACCGCCGTTTCGAGAATTTCGAAGAGTACCGAGCGACAGCTCGCTGAGCCAAGTGATACGCCTGCTCAACAAACCGGAGCAACTGCGACTTTGGGAGGGTCTGCATTCAGTCAAACTACCGGAAGAACCTGTAACTCTCTGAGGATTTCAACAGAGCCTAGTGAGGCTATCTTAGTCCGATTTCTTTGTGGCGTCTGTAGAGGTACACTACACCTGCTGGAATTGTGATCAGTTGCACGGCTGAAAACACAAACGACCCCAAGTGTAGTATAGCAACCAGGCCCCACAGCAGCCGGTTAGGTATCCAATTGTTCTTGTGTTGATGCAGTGTTCGGACATCGAGATAGAGACACAACGAGTACAACGGAGCTAGAAGACTACCGACGAGAACCGTCGCTGCCGTCGTGAGTAGGGAGAATAAGAATAGCAAGCCAGTCTCTGGACCGCTCGGGACGAGACTTGGAGGAGAACCGGCCTGCGTGTCGCTCACTAACCGAAGAATACCGTACGAACCCCATGAGAGTCCCAACACTCCGATGAAGAATGCGACTCCGTACCACCACCGTGAACTGGGAGAATCACTGGACGACGTAGCAGACATAGACTATGAGAACAAGTATAATCCTGTTAAGTAATGTACATTGGGGGATAGAATACTCGACTCAATATTAACTGCAGACTCCCTCTGAGTGTTGCACGTCACTTTTGACAGTGGTTGGGTAGATTTCTGTGTTCACTCTGAATACAGGGCGGAAGTCGGTCACTCGGCAAAAAGAAAGGTTTGACTGAGACCCAATCACCTACCAGTAATACGAGTCAGTCACCGATGTGCGAGTTTCCAGAGCCCCATCGGGACGACACCGAGAAACGGAAGATACACCGGGAGAAGTACCCACGGGACGGACGGGCCGAGCGGCGTGGCGGCCACGACGACGCTGCCGACGGCGGTGAGGGCAACTGATCCGACCGCAGCACCGACGAACCGCCGGTTGAGCGGCGAAAATTCGGTCGACTGGAGCGGGAGGTCGAACGTCTCGACGAACGTCTCCGGGTCGCCGACCGGCCCGAGTGTCCGTTTGGTCTCGTCGTCGCCCC
>NZ_LOPV01000649.1 GCF_001469865.1 Haloferax profundi | reverse complement strand
ATCCTGTCGTCACGGTGATTGTTCGCGTCCCGAAATGCCGGTCGGACGGTCGCGTTTCGACGACGGCGGCGTCGCGGAGTTCGCTGACTGGCGTCGTCCACTGTGGCTCGTCGGTCAGTCGGTCGTAAACGACGAGGTGGTTGCCGATTCGGTTGTACGTCGTCCACCTGTTCATCAGAACGGCCTCCACGATGTCACCGGCGAGCATGAGCCCAAGTAGGAAGAATGCAGCGAGACCGCTCGCGACCCAGAGCGACATCGAGGGCGCTCCATCGCCGAGGAACGCGGGCACGCCGAGCCAGACGACCGTGGCAAACCCGAAGTAGAACGGTCCCGTCGTGGTGGCTGTCTGCCAGACTGCGGCCGCCACGGCCGAGCGTCGGTCGACGTCGACCGTGGCCGACGGCTGCTCCGTGGGAACGTCGATTGGGTGGACGGTCGTGTCACTGTCGGGCCCGGAGAGCCAACCGGTGAGTCGGCCTCCACCGCCGCGTTCCGCGCGGAGGCCCGACCACTCGACGAACACCTTCACGACTACGAACGCCACGAGCACGGACGTCACTCCTGCCACAGAGACGACGAACAGGAATAAGGCGAGAAAAAACCCCTGACGAGCGGGAATCTCGACAACAGCGTATGGTGAGAGTTCCGCATACCGCCCGCTCCGGAAGTAGGTGTGGGTGGTCTCGACGACCTGCCCGACGACCAGCGCGACAACGCTGAGTAGTGCCTCCGGGCGGCCGAGAATACCGAGGATAGCGACGACTTCCGAGACTGGAGCGAGGACGAAAAAGCCGACCCACACGCCACCGGCGACGACAGCGGCAGCGAACGGGACGTTCCGCGGATAGATCGGCGGCAAACGGTCGTGGACGATGACGCTTCCGCGTTTGCTGACGAGGTCGCTCTCGGAGACGCTAAAGACGCCGCTCTCGCGGTCGGAAGCAGGCGGTTTGCCGGCGAATAGGGCTTTCACTCCCGCGAGCGGCAGCAAGATCAGCAGTTCGAAGGCGTAGACAGTGACGAGCGTCTCGGGATTCCAGCCGAACCATACCACCCCCACGAGTGGGAGGACATTAGCTGCGAGGACGGGGAGAAAGCCGAGGGCCGTCTGTGGGGCGTCGCCGTACCGGGTGGAGGGCATTGGTTGTGTTCTCTCTCAGTGTCAGATATGCTTGGTGGAACAATTGTAAAGACAACACGGTCTCGGAACCACGCGTCCGGAGATGGGTCAACTCTCAGGCTGGTAGAACGGCATAGACTAGGAAGAGACACGCCAGAACGACAGGGTACAGTAGGTACTTTCGAGGATGAGCACTATCGTCGTTTAAGTGTGTTTTTGCGGAGCAGCAGCTCGCATCCTGCTACATACCCCCTCTGAGTGTTGCACGCGACTTCTGACAGCGTTCGGTGAGATTTCTGTGGCCGTGCTGAACTCGGCGCGCAAGTCTGTCACTACCCTATCGACTTATTGTCAACCGCTGTTAATTTCTGATAGTGCCTTCGTTGAACACCTCATCATTGATCGCTCGTCGGTGGAAAAGTGGTGTTCTAGTTGCTCTCGTAGCGCTTATTATGTTTTTCCGCTCTTACCTAGTTCCAGATGGTTCTTTGCTAGACAAAGGACTCACAGTTGTCGGTGTAATCATGATGGTTGCATTCTTTGTGAGAGCGTATTACCGGGGGCAGTATGGAAAATTACCGTGGTAAATTACTCCAACCCATGAGTTAGAATAGTCGCTAATGTGGTGTTCGTAAGTGCTGAGCTCATCACTCAATTTCTGATGGTCTCAGGAGAAGTTAGCTACGTTACCCCAGATGAGTCACTGCTTAGTACCCCGGTTCGATTCGGTCAACGAGTCCATCGAAATCTGTGTCGAAGCTCAACACAGCATCGATACCACGTGACTCACACAGAGTAACTATCGACGCATCAGTGAAACTGAGGTCGTGGTCTTCGTATCGACGAAACGCCTCTAGCGACGCCTGTACATCATCTGGTTCGACGTGAATCATCTCGAATACTTGAGGAAACGGATCTTCGCCAAGAATACGACTGGCAACAGTGTCTGCAGCCTCGAACGACCCTGTTCGAACCCGTGTGAGCGTCACA
>NZ_LOPV01000648.1 GCF_001469865.1 Haloferax profundi | reverse complement strand
TCTCGTCGAAAACGTAGTCATTCGTGTACGGTTGTCCGAACTCCCCATCGAACAGTTTGTCGAATGCACTAACAGCTTGATCGTGCCGGTCGGAATCCGTATCGTGATGCGCAAAAAACACCCCCGTATCGACGAAGACACTCATCCGTACAGCACGTCGTCGATGTCTTCCTCGGTCGTCGTGACCCCCGAGGAGACCATCCCATCGTGGAACTTCTCGCGCTCGGATTCTGCAAGAGGGACACGTTTCTCACGGAACGAGTCGATAAGATCCGCCTTGGACTCAATGGCATGCTCAACGAGCCGTGCGAGGATTTCCTGTTGCGTTACTCGCTTTCCCGTCTTGAGCCGAATCTCGGCCTGTAACCGTTCGAGACGGGATTTGGTGTCGTCGTCCATCTTTACCGACGTGGCCATACTCTTTGGTAGAACATACTACTGGGTAAAGTTTGCTACTAAATTTGATGGCGTAACTGGAGTTTGCCGAATACAGCCTCTGTCTGTGTCACGCGGTTCGTGCCAGGGTCTGAGGGTTTCAACAGAGCCATCTCCGTAGATTCCTCTACTCTGAGGACTCAAATCATCACCTATCGACTAGAGACGCATGAACGAGCGACATGACTGGTTTTCATTTCACGAGGATAGGAATGTCTCCCACGCCGTGGGGTCGCTACTAACGTTGTATGACACCTCATATCCAACCCCGAGATACGGAAAGTGATCTGCGAGATGAGGTTCCGGGAACGACATTTCGCCCGGCTTGTCAAGATCCCAAAAATACTTGCTTTGGACGTGAGAGACCTCACTCTGTGAACCGCCGCCCCTTCCTCCAATCGCTCGCTGCTGGCAGTGCATTACTGACGGCGGGCTGTA
>NZ_LOPV01000647.1 GCF_001469865.1 Haloferax profundi | reverse complement strand
CCTCACTCCCGCCTCTCGGTGACCAACCGAAAGCATCCGACGTGTTCAAGAACCATCGATTCGAGGAGACAGATCTCATCGTCGAATTCCAAGATACTGCCGACGTACAGAAAGCTGTACTCTATAACTCGCACACGGACGAGGAATACGAGACGATCGAGCATCCGTCGAATCAGGCCCGGTTCCAAGTCGTGTTCCCGACCAAGATGAAGACGTACATCGCGAACTCTCTCCACGTCAAGGCCAAAACTTCGAACGGGTGGGCTGAAGACGAAGAGTGGATACCGGAGACCGTCCACGGCTATCTAGAAGACATCGAGGTACTTCCTGATGGTCGGGCTCGGTTGAGCATAATGAATCAAGGTGAGGCCCCAATGCTCGTTCGATTCGTTGGGATCTACGGAGACGTCCCGAACCCGACGGTCGACCCGCAACATGATTCGTTCGAGCGGTCGTCGCTCAGCTACAGTCCCGGAGTCATCGGCGTCGGAGCGAACCGGCCGCTCTCCCCTTCACGGTCTGATCTCGTCGTCTCTTCGGGTGAAACCACACAATTCGAGACGACATATGCCCCGTTTGCGTTTCCCGACGGCGCAAACGACGATGACTGCAACGGCCGAGAGAAAAGGGGAGAACTGGCAATCGTGCACGCTTCGGGCGGAAGTGCGGCCTACACGATTTCGTACCATCTCGACGGGACCCCGACTGCCGTCGAGGGACACACAGCAGAGGTCTGCAACATGGACGAGAGCCAGTAACTGGTGCAGGTTGGTTGAATCCATAGCCCGCCGTGTCTCGCGAGCGGTACATCACTCAGCCAGAGATTGCTTGTCGGGGCTCCGCGAACATCGAGCGCAGTTCTGTTCTGGTTTGGGACATACATTAGATCCCGTTGCTACAATCTCTCCGACAGAGAGTTGTTTTTCGCCAGTCAG
>NZ_LOPV01000646.1 GCF_001469865.1 Haloferax profundi | reverse complement strand
AACAGGCCTGTGACGCAACTCCTGTGATTCAACATGAACCAACGTATCCAACGACGTGGGGTGAACCGGATCAATGTCGGTTGACCTCGACGAGATCGAGCAAGCAGAGTTCGTCACAGCGATGACGCTCACGAGTACAGTCCCGAAACCTCGATACTCCCCTCCTGTGTGAGGGGCCGTGAACCGAGGATGTCACTCCGGGTTGGCTTCCTACGGCCGCAGGTAGGCAGTCAACGCATAGTGAATCAATGACCTGCGATGAGAGAGCCTGTCTTGGAAACTGAGAGGCGATGACTCGTCGCGGGGTGGGTGCACTCGTGATAGTGCCGCGATCCACCAAGAACCGAGCGAGAAACCCTCGTGGGTGACGTTTCTGGCGCATCTGGATCGAAACCCGTTCACATCCTCCTGTGGAGGATATCGTTCCGTCTCGGAACGGGGGATATCACTCCGGGTATGCGGGCACTCCTTGATTAGATGGAGTTCGGACGGCTCGCCCCGCTCGCAGCCGTCTAGTTATACAGTGGTCGTTTCAACCACCGAGCAGAAAACAGTTTTTCACACCTGTGCTGCATAGAGTGTGCGAGTTGGTCACGACTCGACATGCTTGTAATAAGTGGTGTACCACCAGAGCAGGAGAGAGACAAGCGAGGCGATTGCGGCAACCAATGCTTGGAATAGATTTGCGTCAAGAACGAACGCTACAGCGAGAAAGCCCCAAATTAGCCCCACAAGTGCGAAGAATCGCCGTGTTCTCATAACCCAGTCTACAGTAGATACTTTCCTAACAATTTCGCATGAGCTGTTCCGTCACTCAGTTACTGGAACGAACGATTACCACTGCTGAACTCACCCTCTGAGTGTTGCACGTCGCTACTGGCTGTGTTCGGCAAGGCCTCTGTAGTCGTACTGAATACAGCACGCAAGTCGTGCAACAAGATTTTGAACAGTGACAGTGAAATCACACTCATCATGGCGAATCTTTACCGACGTGTTGACGAACGGCTCAAAAGTTGGTCTCGGACAAAATACGCCGTCGCTATGGGTCTCGTCGCATTTGTCACTTACCTCGGTGTTGGTGCCTTGCTCGGAGATTCTGTCCTAATTCAGGCAGTCGCCATGGGTCTCACTCTCG
This sequence comes from Haloferax profundi, assembly GCF_001469865.1. GTDB lineage: Archaea > Halobacteriota > Halobacteria > Halobacteriales > Haloferacaceae > Haloferax > Haloferax profundi. Next base: position 1,828 of record NZ_LOPV01000646.1, on the reverse strand, counting down.
GAGCATTCTATTATTTCACCAACCTTCGGTGACCGACTCACCCTCTAAGTTCAGCACGGAATTTCTGACAAAATACAGATGCAAAATCCACCGAACTCTCAGTAGCTATTCTGTACTCACAGAGACGTGAAGCACGGTACAACCAGCAGATAAACCGTCTTCGATGGCGAGAGTGTGAAGCTTGAAATCACACTCGACACGACATGGACTGTCACCATGGTTCGGAGTTCCCCGTTCACCCTCTCCTCTCTTAGAACGATTGCGTTGTTCGCGCTCCTCGTGGTCGGTCTCATCGGTAGTTTCGCGTTCCATGCAGCGATGACCGACATGCAGGTGGAGTACACTGCAACGTCGATACAGCACGATGACGATCCCAAAGAGATTGCTCACGCATCGCAATCCGTGGCCGACCTCGACGGACGTCTCGAAAGAAAGTCGAGCGAGATTCGACGGCCAGTCGAAAAAGCCGCCAAGGGCGGTTCATTCGCCGGGAACGTCACTCCGGAACTGTACATAATTCTCGACGGAATGGACACGGAGTACGCCGTCTATAATGACTCGTACTATCGGTGGAACACCACTGTGCACGACGAGACGACGTTCGTGGAGATGCAGATGACCCCGGCAGATTCTCGGTCGGTGTTGGAGGCAGTTTCGAAACCGTACGGAACTGCTTCGGCAAACGTCCAAGAGGCGATTGATCCCGGATCAGTTACCGGCCGTAATATGGTCGAACCGGGTATCTATCGGCGTGGAGGGACCTACTATGCTGTTGTCCCCGAAAACACCGGTGCGCTCGCCGCAAACATAATTGAGGCGTTCTTCGGCTACGTGCTCACGCCCGTTGGTCGGGGGTTCGTGGCGGTTGCGCTCGGCCTTCTGGCCTACCAGTACCGGAACTCGTTCGCTGACCGGGTACTGACTATTCGTCGTGCGCTTGTGGTCGCTGCGCTCGGCATTCCGACTGCGCTCATCGGGACGGCAGTCTTCGAGAGCGGGAGCCTCACGAGGTACCTCACGTCGCCAGCGAGTACGTTCGTCGTCTCTGCAGGTGTCGTCGCGGGCGTCCTAGTCCACCAGCGACGTTGGGGGCGACTGGCAGGCTGGACCGCGCTCGTCTGCGTCTTGAGCATCGGGGCATCGGTACTGGCGCTGGGCGTCGGCGGCGTGGCCTTCGGTGGATTCAGACTTCTAGTCGGACTGCTCGCTGGTGTGGTGTCACTCGGTTTCGGCGCATGGTTCGCACAAGAGCAGACCGACACACCTGCCGAGAGCGTCGGGGCGTAGGTCGGTGTCAGCGGACAGGCCGGAGGATCCGACGATGGAGCCACTTGAGGAAACGAACGAAAGGCGTGGTTTCCTTGAACCGGTCGTTGTTGGCACGCTACCTCAGTCACTCTCTTGAATATCTCCGAATGTAATGATTCATAGGTTCTGGTGTTCAGATATCTAACAAGATGCGCAAGCGCGAGCGTGCCGGTAGGTGGGCGTTCATCCTGTTGAGTGGAGCCGTTTCGGCGGCGGTCGTGTACGTCTTCGGACCCAATGCCCCCGATATTGTCGCGTCATTGGCGGTTGGTAGTGTCGTGTTCCTCATGTTCTCGGTCGCTCTCACGGTTTCGAACGAACGAGTGAAACAGATTCTTATCGACCTTCTGTCGTTGCTTCCATGATGTGTGGTTCCGAAACATTCATTCACATCGTCTACGGCCGCTCTCGAACCAGTGTAAACATTAACCGTAGGACTGTTCGTCCAAACATCTCACAGTGAATCTTCGCGACCGCCTCTCGTCGACGACGTTCGTACTCGGTGGTGCCGTCGTCCTGT
>NZ_LOPV01000645.1 GCF_001469865.1 Haloferax profundi | reverse complement strand
CGAGAAACGCGAGTTCTTCCGAACCGCCGGAGAGTACCGGCAGGACGGCAGTTACGTCGTCTCCAGACGTGGCGCAGACTCGACTGGGAACGCGAAAGTGTTCGCCAGTTTCGAGGAACTGCGACGCCTGTACAAGCGCTTGCCCGAGACGTTCGACGCGGACGACGTCGGCCGAACCGGAATCACCGGGTCGCGGCGGCACATGATAATCCGCCATCTGGGTGAGCATCCGGCGTTCGACTGCCGAATCGCCAGTCGGAATCCGCTGACCGGCGAGAAGCAATCGACCACCGCCGACGACCGCAAAGAAGTAGAGGTTCTCGCCGACTGAGCCTCGTCGCTCAGTCGAGCGTGACGTGTTCTGACTCTTCGTTGAGCGCCAGGTTCGCCGCGATTTCGGCGTTCCGCATGGCGTACTGTGCGGTCTGCTGGAGACTGACGAGTACCTCCCGAATCTGGAGGAGTTTCTCGTTTTCCATCTCCGGCAGGTCGTTGAGGATGTCGCGTTCGCGGTCACCGATTTCGCGGTAGAGTTCACGGCACTCGATGGTGAGGTCGTAGTCGCGTTCGACGACGGCCCGAACCGCCGTCTTCGTAATTTCGTCGACGTGGTCGGTGAACTCACGGATGCGCCGCATCGTGGACTGGTCGACGTCGATGGTGTGGCCGTCGGCGTCCATGACGATGTTGGCGATGTCCTCGGCGTTGTCGGCCGTCAGTTCGAGGTTCTTGGCGACAGCGCGGTACCCGATGAGCGGGAATCCGGAGTCGAGTCCGACCGCTCGGGCGAGGTTCGGGTTCTGGTACGAGGTGAAGATGAGGCGGAGCAACAGGACGAAAATCTTGTTCGCCTGCCGTTCGCGATTGAGGGCGCGCTGTGCGAGGTCAGGGTTGCCGTGGGCGAGTGCCTTCACGGCCTCCCCGCGCATCGTGCTGCCCGTGTTCTCCAGTCGTTCGAGCAAGTTGTCGAGGCTGAAGTCTTCCGCATCCACCGAACAGCGAATTGCGATTCGCTCCGGCGTCTCCTCGATGACGCCGAGACCCATGAGTTGCGTCTCGGCTTTGTAGACGGCGTTGATGTGGTCGGAGTCGAGTGCGCCTTCGCTCTTTTCGATGTGGATGACGCGCCGCCCAAGGACGTACTGTGCGACGATTGCCCGTTCGAGGGCCTCTGCGTTCAGGTTGTCCGCTCGAATCGTCGCCTTCGAATCTTCGTTGCTGACCGATTCGGGGAGGACAGTCAGCGTGCCTTTGCCACTGGTTCGAATCGACACTTCGTCGCCCTTGTCGACGTTGTGTTCCTTGGCCCACTCCGCTGGGAGCGTCATCGCCAGCGTGGAGGGACCGAGACGCTGGACTTTCCGGGTTTCCATGGTGACTGACAGCCATTCAATGACCTTAAATCCCACTATATGCCAACCTTAGTGAACAATGATTGGGGATTCACCTTTCACATAATTACTCGTACTAGAGCACTTCTCGGTCCAGGTTCTCGAGGCGGCGCTACTCGATTTTCATCATCCGTCGTTCGACGCGGCCGACACGGACTTTCGTCCACCCGCGGAGTTCCTCGTCGAGTTCCGTGTCGTCGGTATCGACGCGGAGGACCGGAATCGTGTCCAACTTCGACCGTGAGGCGACGACAGACACGTCACACTGACGAATCACATCCGGAGACAGTTGCGGATTTCCGCGGCCGAAGACGAACCCTTGTCCGCCGATGGGCGTGACGACGATGACGTTCCGCTCGCCGAGGTGCTCCAGAATCTCCGCTTCTGTGGCGTCGCGGACGAGAACCTCCCCGTCGCGATACACGTCCACCCCGAGGGGCGACCCGTCGATACCCAGTTCGGCTTTGACGGCCCCAACGGTGCTTCCGGGACCGAGGACGTACGTGACGCCCTCTCCTGCACGGATGTCGTCGGCGACGCCGGCCGCGAGGGCCTCTACCGTGCCGGTACTCGTCTGTTTCGACGATTGCAAATCTTCTGCGACGGGGACGTGTGCGACTGCCCTGAGTTCCGGGTGAACTTCGCCGGCCCGATAGTCGTCCTCGTCGATATCCATGACTTCGCGGGCCTCCGTTCGCTCGAACGTGGTCGCAACGACGGCGGCGTCTTCCGGCGAGATAGCGAACACCGACGAGTACACTTTCACACCGGCGGGGACGCCGAGCATCGGCACGTCGCTCCCGTCGAGGGCGTCAGCGACGTCTGCGGCCGTGCCGTCTCCGCCGACGAACAACACGAGGTCCACGCCAGCATCGACGAAGGCGGTGACTGCGGCAGTGGTGTCGGACGCATCCGTCTCGTCGCCATCGGGTTCGCCGAGCACCTCCGGGTCGAACCCTGCGTCCTCGACGAGAGATGCACCCATCGGGTCACCCCACGTGAGAACCTCAGTGTCCGGTTCGGCGTCGTACAGTCGAGAGAGTGCCCGAGAGGCACGTGCTGGTGCTCGTGGCTCGGCACCCCGCTTTTTGGCCTCTTCGACCTTTCCGTCGGTCCCCTTCAACCCGACTCGGCCTCCCATCCCCGCGACGGGGTTGACGACGACGCCAATTCGCATACTCGAACGAACCCACGCCCACGGCAAAAACACCCCGATGACGTGGCGACTTCGACCACGCGGTTACTCTGACGACGCGGTTACTCTGACCACGTGGCGACGGGTACTGTCGTGTATTCTGTGCGACTTGACTGTCGCCGGAACCTCATCGTTTAACAAGGGGACGGGGCAATTGTCATCTATGATTCCGCTAGAAGTAGCCGAGCAGGTGTTGCCGATGTCGGAGACGGCCGGAACCGTCCTCCTCGTGGGTATCCTGATGACCGCCGGGTGGCTCTGGTACCTCCAGCGCTGACCGGCCTACGCTTCTTCGAATATGTCGACTCGTTCTTCGAGCCACGCTGCCGCTGATTCGACGGTGTCCTCGTCGCCGCCAGCCAGTTTGATGCGGACGTGGTCGCCGGGGTAGCTTCCGACTGTCACGTCGAACGTCGATTGGACCGCTTGGAATCGCTCGATGAGCGAACTCTCGGGTTCCGACGTGTGCACGAACCGGACGTGCGTCTGTTCGCCGGTGAACTCGTCGGCGACTCTATCGAACATCGCCTTCATCTCACGGGGGACGCCCGGCAGGACGTAGACCGAACCCAGCACTGCACCGGGAGCGACACCCTCGTCGTTCGGGAGCATCCGCGCCCCGGCAGGGAGGTCAGTCGTCCCGTCCACGAGGTCTTTCGCCGAGTAGCCACCGTTCGTCTCCAACCACACTTCTGCTTCTTCGTTGCGTTCCAGTGACCGCCCGAATGCGGCGGCGACAGCGTCCATCGTCACGTCGTCGTGGGTTGGGCCGAGTCCGCCCGTAACAATCACGGCGTCGTACTCCGCGTGATATTCGTTGACGACGCGAGCGATGTCGCCGATTCGGTCGGGGAGCGTCGTGACTCGCTCGACGGTGACGCCTCGCTCAGTCAACTGTTTGCACAACCACGTCGCGTTCGTGTTCTGTGTGTCCCCGGCGAGCAGTTCGTCGCCCACGGTGACTACGGCGGCTTGCATACTCCGGCCTAGGGTCGTGACAAGCAAAAAGGCGTCCGCACCGGCGTGTTTCGTTACCGCTTCCGGTCGCGGTCTTCCACGTCGAGGCCGAGTTCTTCGCGGCGTTCGCGAAGCGCCTCGATTTGCCGGCGATAGTAGAGAATCCCGGCCCCGCCGACGAGGAGTGAGACGGCCGCGACGGCGGCGAAGATACCGAGGTCACGCTGGAGGTAGAACTGGACGACGACGCTGCCGTCGGTCACGTCGGTCCACGTGATGTGCAACTGGTCGCCGACGAGTTCTGTCTCGTAGCCCTGCGGACGAACCGAGCCGAATATCGGGAAACTCACGCGTCGGTCCGGCGGCAACACCACCTCGTAGGACCCCTCGACGAGCACGGGAAGCGAGAACCGCTTCGGCGTCGACGACGAGGTGAACGCGAGTTTGCCCTCGCTGTCGGCGTCCGCCGGGAGCGTGACGTTCGTGATGCGGTTATTCTGCGTCACGTCACCGCCGCGGGCTTTCAGTTCTGTCCCGTTCACGACGGTCCCGTTCGGATAGCGGTACCGGAGCGATTCGACTGGGAGCGGCGTCCTGCTGCCGAACCCGTCGAACCGGTAGAGTTCGACCGACGACGAGTTGACCTCGTACACCGCACGGAACCGTCCGTTCTGCTGGACCGTGATGTGGGCGTCCGTCTCGGCGTCCCACGCGTACGACGCTGTGGGCTCGGAGTCCAGACGCTCGTTCGAGACGCTCGACGTGCCGCCGAGACACCCCGCGGTGACGAGGAGGAGGGCGAGCCCTGCAACGCCGACGAGGAGTCGTCTGTTCATCGTCTTACTGGCCGATGACTGCTTTCAGTTCCGACGGCAGGTACGACCCGATGCTCGCGAGGAGTCCCGGCGGGTCGGTCTGGTCTTTACAGACGATGCTCTGTTCGAGGAGACCGAGTCGTTCGACGGTCACGATGTCGTTGGCGTGTCCGGCGCGGTTGACCGTCGCGCGGACTTCGCCGCGTGTCGCGCTGTTGACGTTGACGCGGCCACTTCCACGCGTCCAGTCGTAGAGTCGGTCGACCGTCTCGTCGGCCAAGCGAGATGGCTCGTCTTCGCCGCCGTAGACGAACGAGAGCGGGACGTGTTGGACGAGGCCGAACCGGTCGCGAATCTGCGTCGCAGACCCGCGTCCGAGGCCGAGTTCTTCGGTCGGAATACGAATCTCTCGTCCGGCGTCGAGGACGAATCCGTCGTCGTCCCAGTGTTCGAGCGTTCCGACGTACGTCTCGCCAGCGGTGAGGTGTGGCGTGACTTCGCCCCACTCCTCCCGGAGGACGTTCCGTGCGACGGTTTCGTCGTCGCCCGAGACGGTCACGGAGATGAAGTCGTCGTCGCGGACGCCGATGTCGTAGTCCACGTCGAGGCTGCCGATGTCGTTGGCGACGAGAGACGTGAGGCTGTCGAGCGCGCGGTCACGTGCGTCGCCGTCGATGTAACACTTCGTTGCGAGTACGACCATCGATTAGTTCGTACCCGTGACTTCGACGTTCAGTTCGTCTCGCAGTTCGTCGATGCGGTGTTCCATCGCTTCCACGAGGTCGACGTTGTCCATCGGTTCGAGTGGTGCTCCCGTCTCGGGACACTGGAAGCCCAGTTCCATCGCTTCGGAGAACTCGAAGCGGATGCCGGCGGGTTCAGAGAGATAGAACTCGTGGTTACGTTCGTAGTCGAGACGCTCTTCGAGCGCCTCTAAGAGCCGGTACATCTCTTCTTCGAGGTTCTCCGGGATGTTTTCGTAGTGGAACGTCCAGAGATAGGTGAGCCATCCAGAGTCTTCGTCGCGGACGCGACGATACGACGCGAGGTCGTTCTCGTAGAGGATGAAGAGGGCGCGACGAACGTCGTTGAGCTCTAAGCCGAGCTCTTCGGCGAGTTCTTCGTCGGTTACCTCGCCGTCCGGGGGTGCCGCAGCGACTGGCATCCCCGTCGGCCCAACCAACTCGTGGAGGTACTTCTGGATAACAGGGTCGTTCAGTAACTCCTCAAAAGCCATTGTCCGAAATGGCGTCAGGAACGCCATTAAGTCTTATTACTCTCGCGCACACGGAGAACCGGCCGGTGGCGGGACGATTCGGGGGCGAGACAGGTAGTGCGTCTCCGTCTCGACTGTTATAACGTGCTCACTCTTCGTCGGCCGGGACGACTTTCTTCCCCGTCGCCATCGGGACGACTCTGTTCTCGGCGTCTTCCCACTCGCGGTCCAGTTCGCGCCCGTCGAATAGTCTGTCGAGGAAGACGGCGAGGCCGGCGACTTCCGAGTGCGGTTGGTTGGTGACGCCGACGTTCCAGTCCGCTTCGTCGTACACTTCGAACGGGACTTTCTCGCCGCCGACGACCACGAGGAGGGGTTCTTCGGCGTGCGCCTCGCGGACGTCTGCTTCCACGTCTTGGACACGCTCGCCGTACATCGTGAGGTGGACGATTTTGCCCTCCCAGTTGCGGATGACGCCGTTGAGTCCGTCGGTGAGTTCGACGGTGAACGGCCCGCCGAACCGCCCAGTGATGTCTTCGACCGTCTCCAGCGACTGGCCTGCGTTGTCCGGGAAGATGACCCGGTCGGCACCGAGTGCCCTCGCGGTCAACCCGACGTGTGTGGTCATCCTGTCGTCTCGTCCCGGCCGGTGCCCGTACCGGAGGACGGCGACTTCGGGTTCGTCTTGCATGTCTCTTCGAAGACGACGGGGGAAAGTGGTGCTTTCGGAACGTCGCCGTGGGTTCGACACCTTCTACGCGACTCGTCACCCTCCCGAGGTTTATCACCGATGACGGCCCACCACCCCGTATGAGTCACAGACCGGAGGTCGGCGCAGGCGTCGAGGGAATCGACCTCTCGGACCGGACCGCACTCGTCACCGGGTCCACCGCCGGAATCGGTCGCGAGACGGCGCTCGCACTCGGCCGATTGGGAGCGACTGTCTTCGTCCACGGCCGAGACAGCGATGCTGGCAGACAGGTCGCATCGGCCATCGACGACGCCGGTGGTGAGGCTATCTTCTTCCGCGCCGACCTCGCGGAAAGAGAGACTGTCCACCGCCTCGCCGACGAGGTTCGTGACCGAACCGACCGCCTCGATATCCTCGTGAACAACGCCGGAGCACACTTCTCGGAGGGCCAACTGACCGCGGACGGCGTCGAAAAGACGTTCGCCGTCAACCACCTCGCACCGTTCGTCCTCACGCACGACCTGCGTGACGTCCTCTCCGAGGATGGTCGCGTCGTCACCGTCTCCTCGGGCGTTCACCCACGCGCCGACGGCACGTTCGACGTGACGACGGTAGACCACTACGACGGCCTCGACGCCTACGCCCGGTCGAAACTGGCGAACATCCTCTTCACGGTCGGTCTCGCCCGCCGTCTCGACGGCCCGACGGCGAACTGCTGTCACCCCGGACTCGTCCCGTCGAGTCGTCTGTGGCGGGAAGCGTCGATTCCGGTTCGCCTCGGAGTGGGTCTGCTGTCATTCCTTCCCCACCGACTCGTCGGCGGGTTCGCCGATACGCCGGCGACAGGCGCTGAGACCACGGTGTACCTCGCTGCGTCGCCCGCAGTCGAAGGTACCAGTGGCCAGTACTTCTCTGATTGCGCACCCGAAGAACCCTCGCCGCTCGCCACCGACGACGCACTCGTTCGGGAACTGTGGGAGTTGAGCGAGGAGTTGACGGATGTCTCGTGTTCGTGACCGTCCTCCCGCCCTCCCGACGCCGGTGCATCGTGAGTACATCGAAAGGGGAAACGGACTTACCACTCGGTCGAATCATCTGAGACATGTCGTTAACACTCTCTGACAAGCGCGTCCTCGTGACCGGAGGCGCGGGTCTCGTCGGTTCTCACATCGCTGCCCATCTCGCTGCGGACAACGACGTCGTCGTCGCGGACGACCTGTCGAAGGGGACCCGCGAACGTGTCCCCGACGGCGTGGCGTTCGTCCAAGCAGACATGACGGACCCCGACGACGTGGCCACCGTCGTCACCGAAGACCTCGATATCGTCTTCCACTTCGCCGCCTACACGGACACGAACTACGGGAATCCCCGACAACTCTTCGAAGAGAACACCGAGATGACGTACAACGTCCTCGAACGGATGCAAGAGGTGGGCGTGACGAACATCGCCTTCACGTCGTCGTCGACGGTTTACGGCGAGGCACCGCGCCCGACGCCCGAGGACTACGCGCCACTCGAACCCATCAGCATCTACGGGTCGTCCAAACTCGCCGACGAGGGACTCCTCTCGACGTTCGCCCACTCGTACGACTTCACGGTCTACATGTACCGCTTCGCCAACATCGTCGGGCCGAAGCAACGCGGGAACGTCATCCCGGACTTCATCGAGAAGTTGCTGGAAGACCCCGAGACCCTCGAAATCCTCGGCAACGGCCGACAGGAGAAGTCCTACCTCCACGTCGAAGACTGCGTCGAGGCCATGTGCCACGTCGTCGAGAACGCCGACCGCGACTACAACGTCTACAACCTCGGCACCCGGACGACGACGTCCGTGACGACCATCGCCAACATCGTCGCCGACGTGATGGGTCTCGACCCCGACTACGAGTACACCGGCGGTGACCGTGGGTGGACCGGTGACGTGCCAAAGATGCGTCTCTCCGTGGAGAAACTCTCCGCACTCGGGTGGGAACCCGACGGGTCGAGCGACGACGCGGTTCGCCGCGCCGCCGAGGAACTGTACGGCGAACTGAAAGCCGAATACGAGTAACGTCTCCCGAGAGCGAGACACCTTTCTACCACCGATTCGTACCCTGATTCGTGCAGGTCGTCGGGTACGACACCGGGACGCCCGCCCTCTACGTGAGCACGAGCGACGGCATCGATTCTGTCGAACTCGACCCCGGAACCGACCTCGACTACCGCCTCGCGGACCGTCACTGCGCGGGGACGACCCACGACGGCCACCACATCTCGTGTGACAACGCCCGCGCACCGTACTGCCACGACCACCAAAGCACGTGGGTCTGTGCGAAGTGTACCGGGACGTGTCTCAAAGACGAGATGGACTGTTACGAAGACCACGCCGTCTACCTCGCCGCCTTCGCCCCGAACACGTTCAAAGTCGGCGTCACCCGCCTCTGGCGACTCGAAACGCGCCTCCGTGAGCAAGGTGCAGACCGCGCCGCGCACATCCGAACCTTCTCCGACGGGCGCGTCGCCCGCGAGTACGAAGCAGAACTCGCCACCGACCTGACCGACCGGGTTCGCGTGCCGACCAAGATTTCGGGATTCGGTCGCGACGTGGACACCGCGGCGTGGAACGAACTCCTCGCCGAGTTCGACCCCATCGACACGTTCTCGTTCGACTACGGACTCGACCTCTCGGACAGTCCGGTCGCAGAGACCATCGCCACGGGGACGGTCCGCGGCGTGAAAGGCCGGGTGCTCGTCGTCGAAAACGGCGGTACCACCTACGCCGTCGACATGCGCTCGCTCGTCGGGTACGAACTCGAACGCGGCGGAACCGACCGCAACCTCCAGTCGAGTCTCGGTGCGTTCGGGTGAACGCCGGCAGTAGCGCGTTCGGCGACCGACCTCTGAGAGACCGTCAGCACTTTCCGGGTGGACGGCTAACCCGCGACCATGGCTGACGACGAACCCGCAGACGAGACGCAGGCACCCGACGAGAACGAATCTGGAGAGGAAGAAGAGAAGTCGTTCCGCGAGCGGGTCGAAGAGATTCGAAAGCGACGCGAGCAAGAACGCGAAGACGGTGAGCGACCGTCCCCCGAAGAGATGATGGGCGGCGGCCCTGGCGGAATGGGCGGCGGCGGCATGGGCGGCGGCAACCCCTTCGCACAGATGATGAGCGGCATGATGGGCGGCGGCGGCCCTGGCGGAATGGGCGGCGGCGGCATGGGCGCAAGCCAGCGCGACCCAGAACAGAGTGGCGGCGACAACGAGGCACTCGTCCGCGAAGTTCGGCAACTCCGCGACGAAGTTCGTGACGTGAACCGCGAACTGCGCCGCATCGCCGACGCACTCGAAAACCGCGACTAACGCGGCTTCACAGTCGGTCTCTTCTCTTATCGGAGTCGGTCGTAGAGCGCCGCCAGACTATCGACCGAGTGTTCGACGCTCACCTCGTCGCGGCGTTCGAGACACCGCGCACTGAGTGCCTCCTGCTCGGACAACGCCCGCTCGATTCCCCGTTTGAAGCCGTCTACGTCGCCAGACTCGTAGTGATATCCCGTCTGGCCATCGACGATTGTATCTTCCAATGCACCTTCGTCGACACCCACGACGGGCGTCCCGCAGGCGTTGGCTTCGAGGGCGACGAGGCCCTGTGTCTCGACCGGG
>NZ_LOPV01000644.1 GCF_001469865.1 Haloferax profundi | reverse complement strand
GGGTGCAAATCTACTCCCCCTCGTCGGTGTCGTCGCGTTGGACTGGAGCTTATGGTCGCTACTTGTCGTCTACTGGGTCGAGGCGTTCAGTACGGTCGTCCTGGCCGCCGTCAAGGTTCTCTTCGCCGAGCGTGGATCTCCGGGCATATCGGGGCAGATTGAACCATTGCACGAGCTCCGAGAGAAACGCGGTGGCTGGAGAGTTCAAAAAAGCTGGCCACCGGTCTATCCGCGAAACATTCCGTTTGCGCTCTCAATGCTGGGAGTGTGGTCCGTGACAGTACTCCCGCTGAGCCTCCTCTACTGGCTG
>NZ_LOPV01000643.1 GCF_001469865.1 Haloferax profundi | reverse complement strand
TCTCGCTCGACCTCGTCCTCGGACTCGGCGCGCTTGTGGTCGCACAGGTGGTCGACTTCGTCTTCGAGTACATCGGAACCGAAGAATACGCCGAGGTGTCCGCACAGGAGATCATGCGAACGCCGGCCCAGCTCACGGTGGTGTTGCTGTCACTTGGGGTGTTTGCCGCTGGTGGCGGACGGGCAGGCGGTCTGTTAATTCTCGTCGGTGTCGTCCTCATGAAGACGACCGCGTCGGTGTACCGCTTCTACGTCGAACATATCGGGACGCCAATTCTCGGACTCGGTGACCGCCTCGTCAGCGACGAGGATATCAGCGAACCACCACCAGAACTCGAACTCCCCGATTCAGAGGTGCAGGCACGTGTCTCCGTCAGCGCGACGTCGGTGTTGCTTGGGAGCATCTGGTCGATAGCCTACGGCTTCGCGAACCGCCTTGGTCTCGGTGTCATTACTCTCTCGGGACTCGCAGTTATTTCCCGCAAACCGACGTGGATTGCTGTCGGACTGGTAGCAATCAGTATCATTGTCGCCGCTCGGGTCCTCAGTTACTTTTTCCGATATGGTACGATTGAGTATCAACGGCGCGGTGACACCCTTGTCGCGTACGACACACTGCTCGAAGCCCCGCAGTGGATCGTCGCGGTCGACCCGTTCACCGATTTCTCGGTTAAGAACGCGATCGCTGACCGGTTACTCGGGACAGGGACGCTCACCATATCGGACGTCGAATCGATGGATCGGGGCGACGTGCAGGTAGGACCAGTCACCAACATTGACCAAGTCGTGGAAACACTTGAACTGCCGGTCAAAGAGACAGAGCGACCCGAACGGGACCCGGCAGTGATCGCTGCTGCCAGCGTTCTGATGCTGTGTTTCGCTGCTGTCCCGGTGGGACTGTTCTTCACCTCCCGTGTTAGCGACGCGATGGCGGGTGCGCTCACTGTCGTATTTGGACCGTTTCTGTTGCTCCCGGTCGGCGTGCTCCTCTGGGCAGCACTTTCGCGGGTCTGACTCGATTTTACGGAAATTCGATCAAAAAGCCTCGTCCTTCAGGGCGTCACCAGAACACAGAGCGTTCTGGTTCCCTTATGCGCTGTGTTCAGTACGTCATCAACAAATGATCACCACTGAGTATTTCAACTGAGCCGCTACTGCCTCTCCGGACTCAAGAGCAAACACCTAGTCATTGGAATAATCTGTTCGTGCGAACACCCGCACCAACAGTTTACATTCAACGGGTTGTCGATTCTGTCATGGAGATACACGTTAATCGCTTCTTCTCTGAGCCAAAGGGTTGGGACACTGCACGAACTTTTATCATCGGGACAGCCGCATTCTTTGCTCTGTATCTGTATTTTGAGCTTGTATATGGAACTGGGTCCTACGATATAGTCATCCTTGGCGCTTCAAGTGGAACTGCTGCCATCGCAGAGCTACTACCAAAGAATCAGCGCAAGTTAGCAGTTGGACTGCGAGTAGCAGCGATCGCGATGCCAGCGATTATGATTCTCAACGCGCTGTGGATCCTACTGTCGTGAGCGGTCTCAATTGAAGTTCATGTCTCTCATGTCTCAAAGTGGCTGTTCCAGTGTTCTTCGAACCAGCACAATTCGAATAACCGTTGCTATCTGAATCTGAGACACCATCGTTTCCGGAGGTTTGATTCAAGCTCGGGTTGTCGTTGAGAAGGCACGCAACACTACTATCCTCCGAGGTTGTGCTCGAAAGTACGGAGTCGTCGCCGCGGACTTGCCGTAGACTGGTTTCTATGTGTGGGAGGTGAGCGGGGTTTCAATATTGTCGCCCGATTCGTGTTATACGAAAGCCAATGGAGAATACTCGTTCAGCCACAGATATCTTTCGCCTCCTCGCTGACGACACCCGAGTTAGTATCCTCCGTGCCATCGCCGTTGCACAGCACGAACTCGAAGAAGTCGGGTCTGGAGCTGCCGAACTCGCGTTCTCTGAGATATACGAGCACGTCGACGTTGAGAACACATCGAAGCTTTCGTACCATCTCGGAGAGCTCACAGGGATCTATCTCCAGAAAAGCAACGGTGGATATTCACTATCACACGCTGGAGAGCGCATCGTCCGATTCATCCTGTCCGGGAATTACGAGCAACCGTCGTCTTTTGGGCCTGAGCCGGTCGATGGAGTGTGTGTCTTTTGCGGTGAGGAAGCGTTGGAGGCGAAGCTCTCTCACCAGTTTTTCCGTATCGACTGTACGGCCTGTGAGCAGCAGGTTACTGGGCAGCCGATTTCACCCGCACAGGTCAGGACCCGGGACGACGAGTCGCTCTTACAAAGCGTCAAAGTACGGAGTGCGGAGGATGCCAGACAGATCCAGCGGGGGATGTGCCCGGAGTGCGGGGCGCATCTATCTGTCGACGTGATCGCAGTACCCGAAAGTCCGTTACCTGATGCTGATCCGTTTGTGGTCACAAGTTCCTGCAAGGAGTGCCTCCGTGAGTACAACAGCCCGTTGACCTACAGCGTCGTCTACCACCCAGCGTCAATCGCCTTCCACTGGGACCGCGGAGTCGATGTAACAGCGCGGGGTCTCTGGGAGTTTCACGAGCATCTTTACGAGGGTCGTTGGACATCGGAACAGAAGTCGTCTGATCCCGACGAGTATGAGGTTGTGTTGCGTCACGGAGAAGACGCAGTTCGACTGTATCTTGATTCGACTGCGACGGTGGTGCGGACGGAGCGCGTGCGAGGCGAGAGCGGTGAGTTTCGCCACTCCTGATAGAATAATTACTAAACCGCCGTTGAGCAGACGATGGTGCTGGATGGGGAGTTCTCTGTTTATCGCCGTTAAGAAGGTATTATCGCTGCCTTCTACTCAACTCAGGTTTTGAAACAGACCCGACATATTGTCAAATATCCAATAATTTTATTGATGTCGATGTCCCGACGCATAACCGCGGTCAACGGAGGTCCAACACGTGCAATCGAGCAATTCCCACGACGCAACAGGCCAGCAGCAGCGAACACACAACGAGAATATCGACCAACAGCAACCAGCACGAAGGCGTTCGAAATCGGCCGACGAGATTTCCAACGCGTATGCAGATGTCGCCGACAAACTCGCACGGTGGCGACGGCTCGACCGGCTCTTTGCCGGTCGATATCGTCGCCGCCAGTTTGAACACGCGAACGGCAGAGTGCTGGACGTCGCTTGTGGCACCGGGCGGAATTTCCGCTACCTTCCATCGTCGAGCGAAGTCGTCGGTATCGACATTTGCGCCGAGATGCTCGCCCACGCCCGCAGTGAGCTCGACAGGCTCGAACTGGACGGGGCTGTCCATCAGATGGACGCCCAGGACCTCGACTTCCCCGACGACAGCTTCGACGTCGTTATTTCGTCGTTCTCCACGTGCACATTCCCCGACCCGATTGCCGCGCTCCACGAGATGGAACGAGTCTGCACCTCGGACGGCGAGATTCTGCTGCTCGAACACAGACGCAGTGACGCCGCCCCACTTGCCTGGCTCCAGGACTGGCGCGCCGAGTCCCACTACGACAAAAACGGCTGCCGGTTGAATCACGAACCGCTGGAAACCATCGAGCAAGCCGGGCTCCGGATCGAGAACGCATCGACCGCGTTCTTCGGTCTCGTCACCACCATCGACGCCACCCCGAGGTAGTCGTCTATGAACGCGCACACCACCTACCAGTCGCTCGCAGATCGACTCACCAACCACCACGTCACAATGTACGAAACCACCTCACCCACATCCGATCCGACTAATGACACGACCACGACTCTCCACGACGGATGATAACCCGGAGAGAGCCACGAGACGGTCGTTCCTCGCCGGTCTCGGCAGCCTTGGGCTCGTCACCATCGGAACCGCAACCAGTCGGACGAGCGCCGCGCCAGGCTCTCGGAGCACCGACTCACAGCGGGGTGAGGGTTCGTTCACGGACACAGACGAACTTGAAGCCTTCGTCGATAATGTGATGGCCGAACGGATCGGGACGACGACTCCTGGAGCTACTGTCGCTATCGTCTCTGCAGATGCACCAATCCTCATCAAAGGATATGGCGCTGCCGACGTTGATGCTGATCTTCCGGTCCGAGCCGACGAGACGGTGTTCAGAGTCGGTTCGGTCGGTAAGCTCGTGACCTACACCGCCGTCATGCAGGGCATCGAACAGGGCGTACTCGATCTCGACACCGACGTCAGCTCGTATCTCGGTGACTCCCGAGTCACGGTACCGGATACGTACGACGACCCCGTGACGCTCCGACATCTCGGCACTCACACTGCCGGATTCGAATCCGCGCTCGATCCCGATATCGTCACCGACCCAAACTCTCTCGACTCGCTGGAGACAGTGCTCGCTAACCAGCAGCCTTCGCGCATCCGCCCGCCCGGGAAACTCGTCGGGTACTCCAACTACGGCGCGGCACTCGCTGGCCACGTCGTCGCCGAAGCGCACGACACGATGTTCGAGGACTACGTTCAGGCGGAGATCTTCGATCCGCTCGGGATGACTCACAGCGCGTTCGCCCAGCCGGTCCCGGCCGACCAGCCCGGCGACCTCGCCACGCCGCATATCCGCGACGGTGAGTCGTTCCTGACAGCAGACGACGTGTACATCAATATGCGTCCCGCGGGCTCGCTGAGCGCGACGGCAACGGACATGGCCGCGTTCATGTGTGCACACCTCGGTGACGGCGCAGTCGATGAAACTCGGATTCTCGACGCGGAGACCGCCGAGGCGATGCACAGTCTCCACCACGTCCGTCACCCGGTAGTCACGAATTGGCGGTACGGGTTCCACGAGTACGGGAATCCCGACGCCAACCTTATCGGTCACTCGGGTGGGACGGTCAACTTCACCAGCTACCTGCTGCTCGCCCCGGACGATGATGTCGGGATCTTCGTTGCGTACAACAGCAACCCGAGTGAACTGCCGAAAACCGTCGTCGACGAGATCGTTGCGGAGTACGAACTTCAACGAACACCGACTACACCGACACCGATGTCGAGACCAGGCGGTCAGGAGCGTGCAGAAACCGTCTCCGGCGAGTACAGCCCCTCGCATCTCCCACAGAATGGGCCACTCCAAGTCGT
>NZ_LOPV01000642.1 GCF_001469865.1 Haloferax profundi | reverse complement strand
GTGATGCCCGGCAGTGGGTCGAGACCGACCCGTACGTGTACGAGGAAGTTGGCGGCCACGACGTCCTGGCCTTCGAGGTCACAGATGGCGAAGTAGACGTGCTGAACGTGAACAGCGAACCCACTGGTGTCTACCAGTCCGTTCCGTTTCACGAACGTCAGCTCGTCACCGGTGGTGTCCTCGGGACAGCAGTAGCTGGGTTCGGCCTCTCACTGGCTGGTCAAGGTGGACACAGTGCTTGGCAGCAGTGGAAAGAGTATCGCACTGACATTGAGCCAGACATGGAAAACTCCGAATGATAGACCAACAAACGTCTCAGCAACAAACTGGAACGAAGCATGAGCAGGATAATCAGACAAAGTACACTCACGGCGTCAAACGCCGGTTGACCAGTCTCTCGTGGCTCGCCCGTGCAGCAAGCGTCGGCCTGAGCATCGTCTCGATTGGGTTCGTCGTAGTCTTCACGTTCGTCCTGGAGACCGGCGGCGATCTCACGCTCATCACGCAACCGCTTCAGATGCAGATCACACTCGCACTGCCAACCGTAATTGCGGCCCTCACTATTGCGACCACGGTCGGGACGGTGCTCGCGTGGCGGCACAGTTACTGGTCGCTAAGAGTGCGACTCCACCAAACAATCTTGGCGCTACTGGGACTGGGGTTTTGCTGGAAGCTTGCTACATTAGGGTTCCTCCCGCCGTAGCTCTACGTCATTGAGAAGTATCTTGAACAACAACGCCGACGACACGCGGCACATGAACACCCTTCAGAACAAGGACGTTCCGCCAGCGAACGGAAGAAGTGTGTCCGCGTTCCCCTCTGCATCATTGTCGAGGCTTGGGAGATCCTCACCCTCTGTCTGCGAGATATCGAAGACTGCTGCTGGCCGGGAACCGACCAAGCCCTTCGACCACTCTTCGGATGGTATCTCGTCGTAGTCATAGTTCGTATTTTTGTTGTAGTTCGGGAGTTCGCGTCTGCCACTGTCTACACACGCCCAACACGGGAAGTCGTCATCCAACATCTCACAGTCGCAATCATCAGGAGCCGCATCGTCTTCCACCTCGGTTACCGGTTGTTCGTTAGTCACCACACCGCCGTCTGCAACCATCTGCATTTGCTCGATGGCATCAAGGATCGGGCGTCGAATTGCAACTGCGACACGGTGTTTGCACGGGCCAGCGTACTTCTTGTCCGCTGGGCAGTCACACGCTTCAGGTACGCCGTCGACGATTCGTACGTTGTATTCGTGGTTCTCGGGATCAACGTGGCTCGCGTTGCGGACAAGCACATTGCCGTCGAATAACGAGAATTCGAAGGCCTCGTACTGGGCTCGTTTCAGGACACGCTTCGTTGGGTCGAGTCTTGCTAGTAGGGATTCAGACATGGTGTTTTTTCGAAGCGCTCAGAGGAGAGCGCCTCGCCCATCGAGGCGCAAATATCGTACAATCATCGCTCGCTACAGATCAGGACCCGCCGGCTCTGTCGAAACTCTCAGATGATCTGCTGGAGAGAACTCAACAAAGCGGATATGTCTACCTCAGAGTACGATTCAAACGTCGCAGAGTACAACACTCCAGTATCAGATTTTACCATCGTAATTGCTTCAGATTCAAAGAAAAACGTTTGTGCCCAACACATCCTTCTCGGCACATTGAGTTCCATATTCACCCGTCGGTAGACAAACTCGCGAATCCCCTTTTCAAGCTCTTCATCCGTGTACTCAGCGACTGCATCTGGGTCAGCGTACAGAATTGATGCACTCTCGCCATCGTATTTCCCAATGAAGCGAAGCTTCTTGCCGAGTTCGTTATGAGCTACGTCGACAAACGATGTATCAATATCTGAGTCTGGCTCTACTATTTGCCAGTTCACTTGTTGGATTTTATCTTTTATGTTATCCCAGAGTTGCTCACCCGTGTCGGTCAAGCAATAATATCGACCAACTGTTCGATCATCCGAAACAGATAGCTCAACAATATTTTCGTCACGTAGTTCTGAGACTGCCCTTGAGATATGTGGACGGTGGCAGTCAGATTTCTCAGCGATTTCTGTTGGTGTTGCTAGTGTAGCTCTCGCCAAGTTCTCTATGACGTATTTTCGGTACTTTGAATTAAGGACGAATGAGCTTAGGTCTCCAAGACCTTCATGTTCCATGACAAAGACACATAAATATATTCTATTTCACGCAGACAGTTAGTTCATTTCATCATCTAGTTTATAAGAGGCGTACCAATCCAGTACCAAAACTACTATGTTGCGTACAACTGACATAGTGTCAGTGAAAGACTTCATTGAGAATTTGACCAGTATTTCTTCTGGGGTTCAAGGATTAGATGAGGTTCTCCATGGAGGATTTGCGCAAGGGAGGATGTATTTAATTAGAGGAGAACCAGGAACGGGGAAATCGCTCCTCGGTGCGCATTTTCTCGAGGCAGGCCTCAACGCAGATGAAGACGTCGTTTATATTCATGGTGAAGAATCGAAAAAAGACGTCATATTGAACGCACAGCAAGTTGGACTCGATATCAAAGGTGCAGAGTTTCTTGACCTCGGTCCTGAGACTGAGTTTTTTACGGAAGATCAGTCATTCGATCTCGTTGAGCCGGGAGATGTGCAGTCTGAACGATTTATTGAAGACATCAAATCTGTCATTCAGGACTACAACCCATCAAGGATACTCATCGATCCAATAACTCAATTAAAATATATCGAGACAGACCAGTATCAATATCGGAAGCGACTCTTGTCCTTGATGAGATACCTTCGGGACCGAGATACAACAATTGTTGGAACCCTCACAACCCGAAGTGAGTATGGTGAAGAGTGGCCAGAAGATGCTGAGTCTCTTAGTGATGGACTTGTTAATTTGTCACACGGAACCCACGGACGTCGACTTGAAGTGAGAAAGCACCGTGGACTTGGTCACGAGGACGGAACTCATGGTCTTGAAATCCGAGATCAAGGCCTCGAAGTATATCCACGAGTTGTTCCTGAAAAAAGTGAATCGCCGTTTGAACCGGATCTACTTCCATCAGGTCATGAGCCACTTGATTCACTCCTTGGAGGGGGTATCAGTGAACAGTCTGTCACATTCATTAGTGGACCAAGTGGGATTGGAAAAACTACCACGGGAACACAGTTCTTGCAAGGCGTTGCAAGCCGTGAACAGACTGCACTGGGATTCCTGTTCGAGGAGTCGGTTGAGCAATTCACGTATCGCGCAGAAAACCTTGGTACCCCAGTCAAGGACTTAGTCGACCGTGGATTATTAGAACTAAGAAACATCGAGCCACTTGCACGCTCTTCTGAAGAATTCGGACAGATTGTGCTTAGTGCAGTCGAAGAGCATGACCCAGAAATTGTGCTTATCGATGGAATCGCAGGCTACAAGATGTCCATTCAAGGCGACGAGCAACGTCTTGTTCGGCGTCTTCATGCACTGACACGAAGCTTGAAACAACGCGGAATCTCAGTGTTGATCACAGATGAGATACACCAAGTGACTGGCGTTACATCCCCAACGAGTTCCGGGGCAAGCTACTTGGCTGACAATGTTATCTTCCTCTCTTATATCGAGACTGATGGAAAGATGGAACGGGCAATAGGTGTTTTGAAAAAGCGCCTCGGTGGTTTCGACAATCGGTTCCACCAGTTTACTATTGAAGAAGAGAGAGGCTTACAAGTACAAGGACCGTTCGACGAGGCTCCGAATATTAGCCGAGGAGTCTATCAAAAATAATTGTCTGCAATTCTACACAGAATTTTCAATCTCCCATACTAATGTCCGAATCTCCCCACAAGACATCTCGAATACAACTACTCGTCAGTGGCACTCAAGACCAATCTGCGATTGCAAATTTCCTCTCTCCAAAATACGAAGTTATCACAAGTGAGGAAATTCAACCAGTGTCCGGTTATCTGGTAGAAGATAAGCTCATGCCAGAGTACAGTGTCAAGTTGCGGAATAGAAAAAAGGCATCACATCCGGAGTTCTGTCCGGTCCTCGTCATCAAACGCAAGGATTCACGCTTCAATTTAGAAAGTACTCAAACTGATCAATATACCAAGCATGTAGTTGATGACATCGTTTCTGCACCGATCGACAAGCAGGTCCTATTGGGACGGTTAGAAAACCTCCTGATTCGTCGGGAACAGTCGCTAGAGCTTGCTAACCAGTATGAAAAAATCGAAGAGCGTTACGAACAAGTGTTCGAATCCGCAGAGGATGGCATCATTGTCGTTGACGCCGAATCGAGAGAAGTCATAGAATGTAACACTGCAGCGTGCGAGCTTCTCGGGTATACTCAGTCTCAAATTCGAGGTCTCTCAGCGTCCAATTTCATAGACCCCGAAGTTACTGGCGATTTTAGCATGTTTGTCCAGCGGGTAATGACTTCTGATGGGGGTGTCACTGAAAACGTCACTTGTGATACGACGTGGGGACAAATTATTCATGCTGAAGTTTCAGCCGCCCAAATCAGACGATCTGAAGAGCAGTCTGTTCTGATTTTGCTCCGCGATATCTCAGAACGAGTACGCCGTGAAAAACAGATTCGAGTGCTGAATCGTGTGCTCCGACACAATATCCGAAACGGGATGAACGTAATTCGTGGATATGCAGACCTCATTCCAGATTCCGCTGACGAGAATGAAGTCAGGGAATTCGCAAACAAGATTTCGAACCGGTCAGACAACCTCCTTGAGTTGAGTGAAAAGTCAAGAACAGTTAGCGATGCGTTTCAGCAAGACAATAGGATACAATCGCTCGACATGGTTGGGATAATCGAGAATGTCCAAGAGGATTTGTCAAAGCAGTATCCGGATGCGCGGTTCAAGATGTCTATGCCGGAGGAAGTACAGATTCTCTCGAATAAATACCTAAAAATCGCGATACAGGAACTCATCGAAAACGCGATCATTCATTGTGACGATGCGGAACCGCTTGTTGATATCACAGTGACTGAATCACATGATAAGGCCGAAATCCGAATCGAAGATCGTGGAACTGGAATTTCGGACCAGGAGCTTGCGATGCTCGAAGGCGAAGAAACTGCACTGCGTCACGGCAGTGGTCTTGGCTTGTGGTTGGT
>NZ_LOPV01000641.1 GCF_001469865.1 Haloferax profundi | reverse complement strand
GGAGGCTCCTTTGAAGTCACAGACGCTAGACCTCGTGGGAGTGTAGCAGCCATATCACTTCCACACCAATCTGACTAGTTTTTCATAGATTCGGGGCAGGATTCCACGTGTCACCCGACCCGTGGAGGAACGCTGACAATGACACTCTTAATACCGTAGTACTCACCGCGGATTCTATTCCCTTGTGAGTGGATGCAAAACGCGTCGTTGAAGCAGGAATCCCCGAGGCGATTCACCAGTTAAATG
>NZ_LOPV01000640.1 GCF_001469865.1 Haloferax profundi | reverse complement strand
ACTCGCGACTGCATCGAACGTGTCAGCTCTGTCTACAACTTCCGTATCACGGTACGTGTCTGCCCGAGTTGCGATTTCTGACTCCATATCACGCATAAAGTCGTCAACTGTGTTTCCCATGAGGACGACTGGGTCGCCCTCCACGAGCATCTCCTCGAGGACGTCGCCTGCATCGTCAGCGGGACTGTGACGAGTGACCGGGACATCAACTGCCCGCGCGAACGCTGCTGTCTCTGCGCCGCCTACACGAAGTCGGTCGATACAGTCACGCTCGGCTAAGAGGTTCACGTACTCCGCGAAGGACGCACTTCGTCCTCGGCGGTCCCTACGCAGGTAGACGAAGGGCAGAA
>NZ_LOPV01000639.1 GCF_001469865.1 Haloferax profundi | reverse complement strand
CGAGTGCGCGTCTGACGAGTTCCGTACTCTCGATGTCATTCACTTCGGCTGCGTTGTACACCCGTCCGTTCGGCACATACGTCCACTCTGGCTGAAATGACTCCAGATACGCGTCGAGTTCCTTCGGCGCGAGTGGTGACTCTCCAACTGCTTCGAGTACGGCATCAAGAGCGTGAACGGTCTCTGCTCCCAGGAATCCTTCATGGCGAGATGGGACCTCAACCTGTTCGATGGTTCCGCCACGGTGTTCAATCTCTTCTTGCATGTACTCGTGGAGCACCGGATGTTGTTCACCGCTAACCACGTGAGTC
>NZ_LOPV01000638.1 GCF_001469865.1 Haloferax profundi | reverse complement strand
TTCCCCAGCGTGTCATTATGATCGGTTCGCACGTTAGTCAGCACGAGCACGTCTGGTTTGACAAACGTCCGGTTGACGAGACTGGTCGTATACTCGCTGATTGCTTGGTTTTCGAAGATGCCAATGTCTTCGGGCGAATACGCATCCAACTCTGGTGCGAACTGTTCGATGACATTGATGTTCTCGTAGAGTGTCGTCCGAGGCCCACGCCGTT
The DNA here is from genome assembly GCF_001469865.1 of Haloferax profundi. Classification (GTDB taxonomy): domain Archaea; phylum Halobacteriota; class Halobacteria; order Halobacteriales; family Haloferacaceae; genus Haloferax; species Haloferax profundi. The sequence goes on along the minus strand of NZ_LOPV01000638.1, from coordinate 625 downwards.
CTAGTGGGTACACCTCCCCATTGTGGATGACGATGGGATAGTTACCAGTGATTTTGGTGAATGTGTCGTAGCCACGTCGATTGAAGATGTCGTCGAGCCGGCGCGTCGTCGAGGACTTCCCACGACTGCCAGAGACGACGATTCGAGTGTCGAACCGTTCGAGTGCACGTCGGTGACGACGCCCACGCGTGAACTCAGAGACGAGTCTCGATATCCGGCTGGTCCCGACAGTGACCGGTTCTGGTCCGACTTTCCAGTCGTGTTCAGCACCGACCATGAAGATCGGGAGCGCTCCCCGGGCTTGTGTTGAAAAGTGTCTTGTCGAGGCTTGTGCTGCGGCCTCTGACCCATATCGCTGAGCACTGTGAGCCAGCACTTCTTCTGTCGTCTCCAACCGCCACACCCAGTTTCTCTGTTCGAGGTCAAGCTCACCTGAGGGCGTTGGGTCGCGTTCGACCACGAACCGTGGCGTGGCAATCTCGGCTGACTGGAACGACTCGTGGTCTCCATCGAGTTGTGCGATTGCTGCTCGGACCTTATTGGTCGCTTGCCGAGCATGTTTTGAGGACTCGTAGTTCTGCCCACAGTGTGCGAGGAGACTACTCTGGTCGCGGAGGCGCCAGCA
>NZ_LOPV01000637.1 GCF_001469865.1 Haloferax profundi | reverse complement strand
CCGAACCCTCGACCGTAGACTTCGAACGCAGTCGTCACGCGCCATCACCATCCGAGAGAACCGACGCCGACAATACCGAGTCGTTGTCTGGTTGTTGCACCGTGTTTGCATGGGCGTACCAGAGTGAGACACCGGTGACGAGTACCGCGCCAACGAGTACGGGAATACTCAGAGTCTGCGGGAAGCCAGCCTCGCCAGGAGAGACGAACATTCGAAGGCCAACTAAAAGCGGAACGAAGACTGCAATCTGGAGTGGAATGACGATGGACCGCTCTTCTGGCGCGGTTGCATGTGTATTGTACGCCATCACACCGGCAATAACACCAGTGAAAAATGCTGCTAACCCCCGAGAGACCGGCAATAACAGAGTCAATCCCACGGTTAGTACAGTCGCAAATGCACTCCCTACTCCGAGGAGAACACGACCGTACCGAAGTGTCGTGTAGTGGATGACGGTGATTAGACCGTACGAAAGCACGTACACGGACGCGTACAAGACGAGTAGCCACCGGCTCTCGAGCGCGAAGACAGCCAGAAGGGCGGCAGCGATAACGCCAGTTCGAACGTCGAACCGTGCACGGAGGCGCTCTGCAACAATCAGTCCCAACATCAAGACAAAGACGAGCGTCTGTCTGGGTATCAACGACCCCTCCAAGTCACCTTCGACGACTGCGCCTCTGTAGACCGCAATCTCAGACGTTTCACTGTATAATACCGGTGGGGTGAGAGTGCCGATCGTCTTTGCGCCCGCCGGTGAGACGAGCGCCGTACCTATTCCAAGGAGAGCGGCGAAAACCCCAACTGTTGCAAGCATGTCGTGCCAACGAGTTTCGGGCTTCATTTGGTGGTAGTTGTACGCCGCCAACCCTGGTAAGATACTTCCGACGAATGCGATGCTCCGAACGTCAGCTGCGATTTCTGAAAACACTCCCAGTATTGTGACGGGAACGAGGGTCCCAACGAGGATGGCAGCGACGAGTTCGTCACGGCCGTAGATGAGAGTCCGTTGTTTGAGTATCTTGAGGGCCAAGTATGCAAGAGCAGTGCTTAAAACGAACACCGGAAACATCACAAAATTCTTCAGCGTGTAGACGGCGACAATACCGGTTGTGATGGTTCCACCGAGCCGATAACCACGGAACTGCGTAATAATTGCAACTCCAATGAAGCCGAGGACGGCGAGAAGTGTTGCAATCAGCACGACAACCACCGTTGGACCGCCGTCACAGTTCGTCACCTTTTGCGAGTACTCGCTCAATGCGAGCACGAAGTTCAAACGGTTTGAATGGCTTCGTCACGAAGTCAGTGGCGTCAAGCTCGAGGGCTCGAAGTACGTCGTCTTCTCGCCCGCGCGAAGTGAGCATAACGACGGGGAGTGAGGCAAACTCTTCGGTTGCTCGGATCTTTTCTAACGTGGCGAACCCATCTAGCTTCGGCATCATCACGTCGAGAACGACTGCCCGCGGCGTCGGATTTGTGCCCGATGAGAGATAGTCCCAGGCTGCTTCTCCGTTGTCGACTGCAACCACCTCGTACGACGAGAGACTCGTCTGGACGATGTCCCGCATATCGTCATCGTCCTCTACGATAAGGAGTGGAGGATTCATTTCTTTCTTTGGTCGTTACACGTCTGTCTCTTTGCTGTTATGGTCTTGAACTCTCGTGAAATTGAATCGAGCACCGCCAGAGCTCGATTCGTCTATTTCAACCTTCCAGCCGTGTGCAGTAGCGATGTCACGGACAATTGGGAGCCCGAAGCCGGTTCCATCCCGATTAGTCGTATACCCGTGGTCGAACACCTTCTGTCGCGACTCGGGTGGAATACCACACCCATCGTCTTCGAAGAAGAATCCAGCACCGTCTGTGAGACTACCGATACAAATTGTCACTGGCTTTTCGGGCGTCGACCCATGTTCGACCGCGTTACGGATGAGGTTCTCGAACAACCTGAGGAGGCGACCGCTGTCACCGCTGACTACAGGTAGGTCATCACGCTCAAATGTTGCTGCGCCGGTGTCGACGTACTCCCAAGCATAGTCGGCGATGTTCCCAAGATCGACAGGTTCCGGGTCGATGAGAGGTGCCTGTTGA
>NZ_LOPV01000636.1 GCF_001469865.1 Haloferax profundi | reverse complement strand
CAGTAGGTCCTCGATGAGTGAATTCATTCGGTCGAGTGCCTTCGAAACTCGCTCAAGATGCTGTATATCACCAGTTTCCTGTGCCAGCTCAAGATATCCCGTTGCGATCGAGATTGGATTCCTGAGGTCGTGTGCGACGACGGAGACAAAGTCATCGAGTCGCTCGTTGGTCGCTGCCAATTCTGCTTCGCGTGACTGAAGCTCTTCTCTTCGTTTCGCTCCTAAGAGTGCCGACGTGAGCGTCATGCTAAACATATCCAGCAGTTCAACATCTGCCTCTGCGAACGTTCCTTCGGTGCCGACAACGAGGACTCCCTGTGAGCCAACGGGAATCTCCAGAACTGATTCGACGGAGGGCTCCGCCGAGACGACGTGTTCAGCCGTTTCTTCGGGGTGAAGTAGTTGCGCCTCACCGGTATTGTATGCCTCGACAAGCGGAGAATCTGTGTCGTCCGACACGTCGAGAGTATAGTTTCCTTCGTCACGCTCTTCAGTGTCACCGGTGGGAACGAGCACTCCTGCTTCGTCAGCGACCCATAGTGACACGAACGACGTTTCGACGATTTGCGGGAGGAGTTCAGTAGTCGTCGTTGCAACTGCGTTAGTATCTTCTGCTACGAGAAGTTCCCGCGTAATCGAGTGGATCCCCACAAGTCCGTCTTTGAGGTGAGCGGTGTCTGTAACGTCGGTCGCGACACCGATGACGCCTGAGACGGACCCAACGTCGTCGAACGTGGGTTGGAAGTACGAATCGTAGACGATGTCGCCAATCTCAACACGGAAGTCAACAGGCGTGCCTTCGAGAGCCCGTTGGATGTTGTTCTGTACCTCCGGAATCTCAGAGTACGCCTCGAAGACGGACTTGCCGACCAACTCACCAGGATCCCGCCCGAGTTCTTCGAGTCCTGCACCTTCCGAAAGGGTGATTATTCCCTCTGTGTCAACAGCAAAGAGCACGACGGGGAGGTTCTGCAGGACAGCCTCCAGTTGGTCGTTAGTTTTTTCCAGTTCTTGGAGGTTCTGCTTCCGGTCAGTGATGTCCCGGAAGAATACAGAGATTCCTGACAAAGATGGATACGCACGCACTTCGAACCAACTGTCATAGCGCTCGGCGTACGTCTCGAACGTCACCGGTTCTTGGGCCTCCATGGCTTCGTGATACTTTTCGTAGAACACACCGCCAATAGCATCCGGATACTGCTTCCAGATCTTTTCGCCGAGCGATGGCTCGGTAACCTGGCTGAAGGTCTGCCGAGCCTGTTCGTTGATATAGGTAAACCGCCACTCGTCGTCGAGAGCAAAGAACGCATCCGTCATTCGCGACAAGAGCTCAGTTCGTTGTGTGTCGGCTAGCTCACGGTCTGTGACGTCACGAGGAATGCCGACGACGCCAACGATGCTGTCTCTGCGGACAATCGGTGAGAGAATGAGTTCGAAGACGCGTTTTCCTTTATCAGCGTCAACGAAGGGAATGTGAAGGATCTCTGTCGTTCCCTCCCGGCAAGCTGTATCGACAGCGTTCTGGTAGCGCTCGTACTCTGTCGGTGGAAACAGGCCTACTTCGACAAGTGACTTGAACTCCTTACCACGGAGTGAGTCGGCACTGTAGCCGGTGATCTCTTCGATACGTGGGTTGACGTACTGGACCCGACTATCCGTGTCGAGAACGAAGGCACCATCCTGCATTGTCTCGACAATTGCCTGTTGGTGGGGGACATCTCGACTGGCGGATACCTGGTGGCTCTCGTCGTCGAGCTCGGTGAGAGACTGGATAAGAGCGTCGTGGTTTTCGGTCGACGGGTCTCGAATGATGTAGTCGTCAATGGGTGCCGTGACTGCCTTCGCAGCGAGTGACTCTGTTCCGGACGCTGTGTATATTACGATTGGTACGTCGGTGTGAGCCAATGCGTCGGCGAGTTCGAAACTGTCGCCATCCGAGAGTTCGTACTCAGCTACAATACAGCTCACGTGTCTATGTTCGACATATTCGACTGCTTCGCCAGCCGTCTCAACGTGTTCTACAGTCAGTCGAAATGCTGACTCGAGAGCGGCACAGACGGACTCAAAACTCTTTGATCCGGGGGCCACAGAGAGTATAACCTCCTCAGAGGAACAACCATTCCCGAGGAAAGTACCGGACGATTGCACTGTCAACATTGAACTACTGACATTCTGAAAAAACCTCCGAAGTAGTAACCGCTGCTATCTCTCACGGCGAAACTCGTGGGCTGATTCAGAACGGAACATTTACACAAGTATGGTGTTTTTAAACTGACCTGATTTAACATATATCAGTGTTAAATACCTGTTGTATACCATGAATGCGAGCGCAGCACGGGAGAAAATATATGATGTGTTCAGTGACCATGAAAGAGCGCTGAACGAGCAAATCCCTGTAGCGCTCAACATCGGGCGATTGTTCCTTGATCTTCCAATCGGGTTTCTCACACGCATCGACGATGGCACACAAGAAATCAAGTATGTCGCAGGAGACCACGAGTCACTACAACCGGGTGAGACCTGCCCACTCGACGATGCCTACTGTCGGCGAACAGTCGAAATTGAAAGCCTGCTTGCAGTACAGGCAGCTGAGACGTCATCGGAAGTCACAGATACAGCTTACGAGACGTTCGGCCTAGAGACGTACATCGGTGCGAAGGTTACTGTCGACGATGACGTCTATGGAACGGTCTGTTTCGCTGCCAAATCCGAACGAGAACAGCAGTTCACGGACGCAGAGGAACTGTTTCTCGAAATCCTGGCACGGTTGATCGGCCAGGCAATCACACGCCAGCAGTATGAGCGAGCACTTCACGACCAAAACGAGCGACTCGAACAGGAGAAACAACGCTTCAAAGGCATTGCTGAGAACAGTTTTGACATCCTTTTCCGTCTCGATACAGCGGGGTGCTTTACCTACGTCTCTCCAGCGGTTGAGCGCCACCTCGGCTACTCCCCTTCTGATCTCATCGGAAATCCGTTCGTCGAGCATCTAACATCTGACACCGAATCAGCTGCTGTCGACGCCTACGATA
>NZ_LOPV01000635.1 GCF_001469865.1 Haloferax profundi | reverse complement strand
GGCGAAGTAGTTGAGCAACTTGAACTGGAATTTCTCGACGCGACAGGAGACACAGCGACTATTGAGGTGAATGCGACACCAGTCACTGAAAACGGCGATGCAGTCGGCATTCAGGGCGTGGGGCGGGACATCACCGCGCGAAAAGCTAGGGAACGTGAACTTCGCATGAAGACGCGAGCGATGGACGAGGCTGAACTCGGGATATCGATAGCGGATGCACAACAACCCAATGAGCCACTCGTCTACCTCAACAAGGGATTCGAACGGCTGACCGGCTACAGCGCGAGTGAAGTCCTCGGCCAGAACTGCCGCTTCCTCCAAGGCGAAGCAACAGACCCCAGTACCACAGCGATGGTGAGCTCTCACCTCGAGTCGAATGACTC
>NZ_LOPV01000634.1 GCF_001469865.1 Haloferax profundi | reverse complement strand
CTGGGGAATCCAAACACGTCGAGCGCGGAGTAGAACGCCGGGAGTTCTTCGCGGTCCAAAAAGCCGAGGAATCGAGCGTCGACACCAAGGTCGGTTGTGAGTCGCTCTAACTCGTCGCGGGCGGGGCCGTCGCCACCCAACACGAGCGTCACGTCGAGGTCTTTCGCCGCGTGGACGAGTTCGTCGAGGTGTTTCTCGTAGCCGTGGCGCCCGGTGTACCCGACGAGTGGACCGTCTCCGAGGCCGTATCGTTGGCGAAAGGCGTCCCCGTCGGCCGGAGCGAACTGCTCGGTGTCGATGCCGTTCGAGAGGACGACGATTTCGGCGTCGACGCCGACTTCGTCCACGAGGCGTCGCTTCGCGTCGTCGCTCGGAACGATGACTGCGTCGGCACGGTCGAAGAACCACCGTTCGTAGCGCTCGGCAGTTCGTTCGACGCCGCGTTCGATGACGTCGACCGAACTGAGATACTCGGCGTACTCGCCAGTCGGGGTGTGGTAGGTCGCCACGAACGGCAAGTCACGGCGACGAGCGAGTCGCAGGCCTGCTAACCCGAGGCCGAACGGCGTGTGCGCGTGGACGAGGTCCGCGTCTTCGACTGCGTCGGGGACGCGCGGTACGCCGACGCGCATCCCCTCGTAGAACGGGAACGGAAGGCTCCGAACGGCGTACTCGCCCGGTTCGGGCGTGTACTCGTCGTCCTTCGGGAAGACGACGTCCATGCGGCCACCGCGCTGTTGCCACCGCTCGCGCCACGTCTGAATCGTGTACGTGACGCCGTTGACGGTCGGCAGGTACGTGTCGGTGAAGGCGGCGACCGACTGCATGGGCGGTGCTGTGAGGCCAACGGGATAAACTGTTGTGACTTCTCGCTGGCGTGTCAGTGTGTCGCGAAGCGTTAATGAACGGGAGAACGAGTCGATTCAGTCGAGGGTCCCGGCGAGGACGTCTTCGTAGGTCTCGACGAGTCGGTCGCCGACACGGTCCAGACTGTGTTCTGCGGCGGTCGCACGCGCATTCTCGCCGAGACGACGACGGAGGTCTGGGTCGCGGTCGAGCAGGTCGAGTGCGCGACGGAACTCCTCGTCGGTCGAGCACTTGAGGCAGTCGTGTCCGTGCGTGTAGAACTCCTCGAAGACGGGGATGTCGCGGAGGACCACGGCTTTGCCGCACGCCATCGCTTCGAGGACGGCGATGCCCTGATTCTCGTTCTTCGTCGGGAAGAGGTACACGTCACCCGCGCCGAACGCGCCGCGAATATCGTCTATCCACCCGGTGAACGTCACGTTCTCGGGGGCGTTTTCGACCCAGTATTTGACTTTCTTCGAAGCGTGTGGGCCGGTGTCGTACGGGCCGAACCACGCGAAGTCGTAGTCGGTCTGTTTGGCGACTTCACAGAAGGTCGTCAGGCCCTTTCGCTCGAAGACGTTGCCGACGGCGAAGACGGTCATGCCGTCGAGGTCGTACTTCTCTCGGTACTCGTCACGGAGCGCCTCGAACCCTTCGAGAGAGTCGGTGTCGACGCCGTTCGAGATAGGGCGAATCGGGGCATCGACCGGGTACGATTCGAGGACGCGCTTGGTGTACTCGGAGGGACAGAGGACTACGTCCGCTTGTGAGTAGAACCACTTGAGGTACTTTCCGAGGGCGGGTCCGACGGCGTTGGACCCGCGGAAACTCTCGGCGAAGTCCTCGCGGGTGACGTGCGAGTGGAGGACGAGTGGGATGTCGTTTCGCTTCGCGTGTCTGGCGACGGCGACAGACCCCGGTCCGATGAGGTTGCAGTGGGCGACGTCGTAGTCGCGGAAGACACAGTCGCCACGCGCGACATCTACCGCAGCAGAGAGCGGCGAATCGGGCCACGGGGACGTGACGACGTCCACGTCGGTCGTCGCCAGCGCCGCCCGTTGTTGGTCGGTGGAGGTCCCGATACCGCTCCGTTCGAGTTGCGAAGCGAACTCGAGGTAGTTCAGTACGCGCACGTTCCGGAGTTCTTTCGGGTGGGTTTTGACCCTACCGGCTTCTCGGTCGGTCACCCACACAGACGCTCGGCCGTCCGACCCACTCCAGTAGTTCGGAACGCCTATGTCTCGGCCACTCCCCCGACCTACCATGAGCATCGCGGAGGAGCGAATCGACCGACTCCACCACCTCGCCCGCGAGGCGGCATCGGACCGAGACCACGACGTGGCCCGTGAGTACGTCCGCCTCGCCCGCCGCGTCGCAGAGCGGAATCGCTGCGGACTTCCGAAGGAATTCCGCCGGTTCACTTGCGACGAATGTGATGCGTATCTCGTTCCAGGCGTCAACGCCCGCGTCCGAACACGTCCGGGTGGGCACGTCGTCGTCAGGTGCGACTGTGGTGCGACGAAACGCTACCCGTACTGACGGCGGCGAGTGCTGTCGTACCGTGGGTTTGACCCCCAAACGTCGCCCAAAGCCTTACTATTGAAGGGCCCTCCGACATAGTAGAATCCACGCATGAACACACAGGACCTTCGAAAGGAAGCCCACGACCTCGACGTGACGGTCTGGGTAGGAAAGAGTGGAATCGAGGCCGTCGTCGGCGAACTGAACGACCAACTCGCCGACCGAAACCTCGTCAAGGCGAAGTTCCTCCGCGCGGCCCTCGGTGGAACGACCATCGACGAAGCGGCCGCAGACCTCGCCGAGCGAGTGAACGCGGACCTCGTCGAGACACGAGGGAAAACAGCAGTCTTCCATAGATGAACGTCTTCACACTCCCACTCCAGTTACAGGGTGACGGCGGGGCAATCGGTCGGATTCTCGCACAGCAGAGCATTCCGTACGCGGGAATACTCGGGACACTCCTCGGATTCGTCGTCGGGTTCGCCGTCGTCTACATCGTCGGCAAAGCCCTGTTGTCGTCCATCCTTCGTCGCATCCTTGACCGGCGCGGCGCGGACGAACACGCACAGAAACCGTTGATGAAGGTCGTGACGCTCGTCGTGGCGTTCGTCGCCCTCGGCGCAGGGTTCGCGCTCGCCGGACTCGGAAATATCCTACAGTCACTCGCGACCATCGGTGCGGCGGCGACACTCGCGATTGGCTTTGCGCTGCAAGACGTCATCGCGAACTTCGTCGCGGGTATCTTCATCTTCACCGACAAACCGTTCCGCATCAACGACTGGATAGAGTGGGACGGTAACTCCGGTATCGTCGAGGACATCTCCTTCCGCGTGACGCGCGTTCGGACCTTCGACAACGAACTGCTCACCGTGCCGAACTCGCAACTCACCGACGGCGTCATCAAGAACCCCGTCGCGAAGGACAAACTCCGTCTGCAGGTGCCGTTCGGCATCGGCTACGACGACGACATCCAACAGGCGACAGACATCATCCTCGAAGAGGCCGAAAACCACGACGGTATCATGGACGACCCCGCGCCGTCGGTTCGCCTGACCGAACTGGGCGACTCGTCCGTCACGCTCAAGTCGCGCATCTGGATTGCCGACCCAAGCCGTGCCGACTTCGTCAAGACGCGTGGCGAGTACGTCACGTCGGTGAAAGAACGGTTCGACGCGGAGGGAATCGACATCCCCTACCCGAACCGGACGCTCAGTGGCGAACTGTCCGTCGGCGGGATGGACCGTCTCGTCCAGTCGAACGACTGAGATTCACGGGCTCATCGAGACGCAGACGCCCCGGCGTCTCGCATCTTCCATCTCGACTTTTTACTCCCTGACTGCTCAGAGTTCGATACGTTCGACCAGTTGTTCTTCGGACCGCGTGTTGACGGCGACGATTCTGACGTGGCCTTCGAGACCCGACCCGTCGAGTTTCGCCTTCAGGAGGTTGTCGACCTGATAGACGCCGGCCGCGTTCACCATCTCGATTTCGACGAGGACCGGACTTTCGTCGCCCTCTTTCAGTGAGACGTTACTAATCGCTTGACTGGAGAGCGTGTTGATGCCGCGTCCACCTTTCTCGTACGGGATGCGTGACCGCCCGTGTTCCATGTCGAGGGCATCGGCGACGCGGATGACGCCCGCTTCGAGAGTGAGTGGGTCTTCCTCGCGGTGGTGACAGAGTATCGCGTGGAGGACTTCTGCTTTGATTCGGACGGTGTCTGCGAGGTCGTAAAACTGTGGGAGGAACCGGTCGAGGACGTCCGACGCGAGTGGGATAGAGTAGTAGGCGTGGTTGTCCCGGTGGACGATGTGCCCGATGTCGTGCAACTGCGCTGCGAGCGCGATGATGACAGCTTCGTCTGCTTCGTCGAGGCCGTGGTCTGCCGCGCCGTTGAACTCACACCCACCGCGCTTGAGGAGGTCGTAGAGGCGAAGCGCGCGGTTACGGACGATTTCGATGTGCTTCGGGCCGTGGTCGTTGTAGCCCTTGCGCGTGACCGCGTTCACGTTCTGCGCTTCGAGGAGAGTCGTCACCTCTTCGTCTTCGAGCAGGACAGGGAGAATCTCGTTGAGTTTCTCGTCGGGGAAAGCGTGGTCAGCATCAGGGTCGTAGACTCGACCACCGTTGATAGTCTCTTCAGAATCGGCCATGACCTGAGTGGACCTCGCAGCAAGAAAAAAGGATTGGCGGGAATGCGATACGGGAGCGTGCCGCGTGCCGGTTTACGCTGCTTCGGACGGCTCTTCGAGCGTCTTGGACGCTGCCTGTTCGACGGCGTCGTAGTCGGGTTCGACGCCGGGGTCGTCGCTGACCCACTCGTAGGTGACGTCGCCGTCTGCGTTCACGACGAAGACAGCGCGCTTTGCGACGCTGTAGACGCCGAGGTCTGCGAAGTCCATCTCGATGTCGTAGGCCTCGATGAGGTTGCGGTTGGTGTCGCTGATGAGGTCGAAGTTGAGGTCGTTCTTCTCGGCGAACTCCGAGAGCGTAAACGGCGTGTCGATACTGATGCCGTAGACCGTCGCGCCGATGTCGTCGAAGTTGGCCATCTGGTCGCGGAAGGTACACATCTCCGTGGTGCACACGCCGGTGAACGCCGCGGGGAAGAACGCGAGGACGATGGGTGCGTCGTCGAGGTTCTCAGAGAGCGTGAACGACTCGATGTCGCCGTCGATGTCCGTCTTCGGTGCGGTGAAGTCTGGGGCGGAGTCTCCGACAGATACCATACGACCACAATATTGAGGTCTCCATCTTATATTCACGGGAAGTGGAACGACTGTCCGCGACGAAAATCGATGGAGCGTGTGTTTGCCACCCGACACGATGTGTCAGGTTCGAATCGGTTCGATATCAGCTACATTCACGTCTCCGAGGGTCTCGAGGTCCGTATCGACGTTTCTCGACAGTTCCATCTGGCCGATAGTCTCTTATTCGAGAAGCCGTAGAAGGCAAAAAGCCTATAATTGCCACTGGGTTACGCAAAAACAGCGATGTTCGAGACCATCACCCCTCTGTTCCCCGGACTTCCGGGCGGGCCGGAGCTGCTCATCGTCCTCCTCGTGCTCGTCCTGCTGTTCGGCGCGAACAAGATTCCGAAGCTCGCGCGGTCCACCGGGCAGGCAATGGGCGAGTTCAAGCGCGGACGTAGCGAAATCGAAGAAGAGCTCTCAGAGATGCAAGGCGAAGACGACGACGAAGACGACTTCTCGACGGAGAAGACGTCGGCTAAGGCGGAGAACTAATCGCAGCTCCATCTCTCGTTTCTCTCGGCCCAATGGGGTCGAACCACGCGATTTTTGTCGAGCCCTGAGAGAGTTCTCGGCAGGGCGTGTGGCCTAGTGGACAGGGCGAGAGGTTCCTAACCTCTCGATCGCGGGTTCGAATCCCGTCACGCCCGTGCAGTGAGGAGCGACGCGACGAACGAACCGGCATGACGGGATTCGTAGCCCTACGAGACGAGTGAAACGAGTCTCGGTTCGGTTCGAATCCCGTCACGTCCGCTTCACTCACTTCGTTCGTTCAGCGGGCGTTCCTGAGTCCCACTCGCTTCGCTCGCGGGACTCCCGTCACGCCCGTTTTCCTGCGAGCGGAG
>NZ_LOPV01000633.1 GCF_001469865.1 Haloferax profundi | reverse complement strand
TCATGGTCGAGGTTCTCAATTATCGAGCCAACGAGACACCGTTCTGGAACAAACTCCGTATCGACCCCATCGAAGACGATTCAGGAGAGGTGACGCACTATCTAGGGTTCCAGAGTGACGTCACCGAGCGTAAGCGGACCGAGCAGTTGATTAGCCTGCTCGATCGAGTGCTCCGGCACAACCTCCGGAACGATATGAACATCGTTCTCGGCTATGCAGATCTGGCCCGAACGGCCTCGACCGACAGCCAGACGAACCACATCGAACAGATCCACGACGCTGCCACAGGGTTGCTCGAGTTGAGCGAGCAGGCCCAAGAGCTAGAAGAATTGGCCCGGCATGAGCGGACACCCAAACGGATTCACCTCGACGAACTGCTGGCCGAGGTGGTCGCCGAGCAGCAAAACAAAGTCCCAGAATCGACCATTGATGTGAATACCGATACTAACCTGGCGATATGTGCAGGGTCTGAACTCCACACGGCGGTATCTGAACTCGTCGAGAATGCGCTTCTGCACAATTCTGCGTCGCAGCCCTGGGTCGGCATCGAAGTGCAGGAAACTGACGAGTGGATAGAACTCTCGGTGGTGGACGACGGGCCGGGAATCGACGAGATGGAAACGGACGTCATCGCTACGGGTCGGGAGACGCCGCTGAATCATGGGACCGGTCTCGGGCTTTGGCTAGTCAACTGGGTTGTCACCAGGTACGGTGGGTCGTTCCAGATTCAGGCTCGGTCCGACACAGCGGGCACAGAAGCAACAATGTCCCTGCCAGCCATCGCGCCTGAGCAGGCAGTTTCGGATGTGGTGCAACCACCGACCACGCTGTTCTGGTGAAGACACAGCTCTGTCACCTCGTTTTTGCGCGGATTCGGTCGTGGCTGCGCGCACAGCGTCGGCGGCGACGACGTCGCCGGCGCGAGCACGTAGCGGTGGGTGGGGAGGTGGGGCCGGGAGAGTGGGGTCACAAAAAGAAAACAGCCACTTGCGACGTCTACTCAGCCCACCACGCCTCGCGCTCTGGGAACGAGAGTTCCGACCATCCCGTCGCAGCAACTGAAACACGCCCACCGTACCAACTCTTCGCGACGTTCCGCATCGTCACACGCTCGCCTTCTCTCACAACCGATTGGTCCGATTTCGTCCAGACAGTGAACTTTGTTCTCCCAGTCTCGTCCTCGATGAGTCCCACCTGCTGAATCGCGCTATTCGACGACTCCCAGAGCTGGGTCACCGTTCCAGAGATGGATACTTCTCGACGACTGACCTCACTGACCGCCGCAATCGGAATCACCCGTCCCGGTGCCTGCTGCAACTCTTCGAACACACCAACCACCGCACTCATCATCGACTTCCCATCTGCGACCTCTTCGGCCAATCTTCGGCTAATCGCCGACCGCGTCCATCCATTGAGTTTCGTCTGTAATCGCGCTGCCTCCCGGTTCACTTCACCTAGCTGTTCCACCGTCAGTTGCTCACGCGGGTCTGCCTCATCGGGGTCGGCCCACCGATTCACACA
>NZ_LOPV01000632.1 GCF_001469865.1 Haloferax profundi | reverse complement strand
AACACCAATAAAAACACATACTGAACAAAGTCCAACAACTACGACAGATAAATCTACTACTGGGCAACCAACTGCCATGAGCGCAACTCAAAATGGTGGTTTCATCCGGGCTGAAGCTGTAAATGCAACCCCAGAGAACACAACAGTATCAAATCTGAGCGAGATCGAGGATACGAGTGGTATAGTCACTCTGGCAGTGGAAACCGCCTCTGATGAAGGCTATTTTTATGAATCTCTCGACCAAGCTCGTCTTGATCAGGTAGCTGCTGATTTAGAGGACGTTCCAGAGTCTAAGGAAGACGCACCCCCAGCCAGATACGTCAGTTATCAAAATCAGACGGTTAAAATCACTATCCTTCAGTATGAGTGAGGCTCAACAAGGATGGCTCTGTTGAGACCCACATCGCTGACAGTTCGTTGAGACCCTGCTGAACTCACCCTCTGTATGTGTCACGCCCTTTCTGTCAAGGTCTGAGGGTTTCAACAGAGCCGGTACACCACATACCAGGACGCAGTTGGCGATATGCTCTCGCAGCTTGAGGGCGTCGCGGCCGACCAAGGAAGTTCCAGCGTTGAGGTCGTGATGTCAAACTATCTCTCCGAGGAGAGACGTCGCAAATTCCGGCGAAAAGCAATGAGAGAGAAGCTCGCGACTGTGTTCGAAAAGTAGACCTCTTGCTACACCAAATCGATACGGCCCTGCAAGTGTAGAAGTTGTATCTCGACGTTCTCAACCAGTGGCCTTCTATTTTCACTTGGTCGGTTGCTCCCACAACCGGCGAAGGTCTCGTCTTGGACGAGTGGAAGTAAGACGTTGGCAAGCTCAATTGGCGGACCTATGGAAGCGACTCACAGGCAATTCCGTCATTGTCCCTATCGAGCCCGTGGGGATCACCAGACGTAGATTCGAGTACTTGCTGTGCTTGGTCCTGCGTATCGAAGTGAGAACAGTCGTAATCACCATCTGCTGGGACTGGTGGGATGTCGCTGCTCGAACCATCACGTTCCTCATTCGAGGAGGTCTCTTCAGGTGTCGATGGAGCCTCAAAATCCCACAGACCCTTCGAGAGTGATTGAGCACGGTCCTCAGCTGACCGGAATTCGTTTCGCTGAGAGAACTCACTGTCGTACATTCGGGCGTAACCATCGGTGAGTAGACGTCTATTATAATTCTCGCTGTCAACATAGATGTAGACAAGCAACCGACCGAAGCTCCCGCGGCGGTCTGCTTGCTCGTCAACTACAATTCTGACTTGTTCGCCCTCGAGCTCGTCTACAGCGAATTCCGTTGCCTTCTCTCCCCAGTTATAGAGATGGTCGCGTCCAGCTGTCGTGTCAGGGATCCCCTCGAATTCGTCGGGAGATACTCGACTGAGGGTAGTTTCAGGAGTATCGACCCCAAGTAGACGGAGCGTGTCGACGTCGCCATTCGGGAATTGTGCCTCCATTGTGTCGCCATCGATAACACGCGTAATTGTCACCGTCCACTCAGTACCCTCAGAGGATCCCCTCGGGGTCGCTGTCGGGGTCGAAGTTGGCTCCGGTACAGGTGTCTGAGTCGCTGTCGCGGTCGGGGTTGGGTCCGGTGCAGGTGTCCGAGTCGCTGTCGGCCTCGAAGTTGGATCCGGTGCGGGAGTCTGAGTCGCTGTCACGGTCTCAGCTGGTAATGCTTCATCAGTGCTACTAGATCTTGTAGACGGATCCTGACCCGATGAGTCCGTCGACGTAACAGTCAAAGTGTGTGCTGGTGTCGCTGTGGCCTCAATTACCGGCTCTCCGGAATCTTGTCTTTCTACGGGAGGAGTTCCCTCATTCAGTGCTGAAGAACTGTTGGTTCCAGTTGCATCACTCCTACCAACATCACTAACGAGTCCAAGTGTGCCCCCAACCACCACCATCATCGCCATGAGAACAACGAATGCTGCTGTAGCAGAATAGACGAACATCGGTCCCGCTGATGAAATACCGTCCTCTGTAATACCAGGGAGATCTCGAAGCTGTGATTCGGAAAGAGAGTCCGCCATTCCTCGGTAGTTGTTCGCGACGCCAACGAGAACATATATTGGAGCAATCGAGAGAGTTAGCGGGAAGAAGAACAAGTAGAGACACCCGACGAGTAGATTCCGTCTCGTGTGACCTGCTTTCATTAACGGAATGTACGAGAGTATCGTTTTCTTGTTCCCACTAGAAGTCATGTCTATATACTATCTTGTCAAAGATTAACATTTGTGGGAAACATCTAGTTATAGTACATTATTTCACGAGTGTATTTCAGAAATCCCAATACATACGTCAAATTTCCATATCTGGCCAGGCCCTAAAGAAATTATTCCAGAGGGACAAGCAGTAAATTCCTCTTATCATCTGACATGACTCTAATATAGATATCGTGAGGTGCCCACGGGTAAGCGCTTGTGAGGTTGTAGTCAAGGGAGATGAGCGACTACGCACCCCCAAATTGCCACCACAGATCCACTGTATGTTGTTCAACGGCACTGCCGATTTCTTATCTACACTTGTGGATGAATTGATGTTGTTGTGATAGTCCATTGTAGTAAACGACCACGGGTCAGGTGACCCGTGGAACTCTCGCTGTTTCCTTTAGATTACAACCCTCAAGCACTCTACTCAACCACTTCCACCTCAAACGAGTGAAATATATCGGAGCTCCCCTCAAACAACCAGACAGTGACCTGGCGACATCATGTTGAACAGTCGAGACTTGTCTTTGCAATAGAACTCCTGACAACTGCGCAGTTCGCAACTCTCGCCGACGATCCGCCGTTGAGCCTCCTCTTCGACGACTCGTCGACGCTGTCTCAGAGGAGGTTTCGCTCCCCAAGAGCGATGTCCACCTCCACGACAAGACGGAGTCTCTCGCCAAATTGCTGCGCGATGGCCTCATCGACGACGTACTGAGCAACGCATGTAGGTAGAGGATAGGACGGGTCAGCGTGGCGGTATCCACTCGCCAGTTACTCCATTTTTCGGCGCTTATCGTCACCATCGTAGCTCCCCCAACTCGTACACATGTCGAGGAGTTCCTATTGTCTTCTCCGGATGGAAATGTGACGATGCGGATGGTCGCGAAGAGTTGGTACCGTGGGCGTGTCTCAGTAGCTTTGAGTGGCCGGTCAGAATTTGTATTCCCAAAGCACGTGACAGCGTGCGCAGGGTTGGCGTCGCAAACGGCTATATTTCTTTCTGTGAGTGGACTACTCTACCCTTCACCCACCGCGCTATATTCGCTTTCCCCAGGAGTGAGCAGCCAGAACTGATTGTCCGAATTTAAACCCCGATTATTCATGCGGTAGGCTCCCGATTGAGAACCAGTAGGTGAAGACAGATTATGGTCGGTCCAGCTCTTTGTCCCACGCTTTCCAAGTTTTCAACAACGGAATGATGGTGTAGTTGTTGACAATCTCTTCTCCATCGAAGAGGTCCCAGACGTACTCTTTGAGCGAGTTGAGATCTGTGTGCCACGCACTGAACATGAGGTCGTACTCCCCGAGACAAGAGCTCGTATTGTAGACGAGCCCTTCGTCTATCAATTTCGTGATGAATTGTTTTCTCACGTCTGATGAGACGTGCTGGTCAAAGGACACGAGAATTTGCGCATCTGCAAGGTCTGCTTCTTGAAGGACGATTACAGCGAGAATCTCCAGGACATCGCCTTCTTGAAGCTTCTCTCGCCGTCGACGGACTGCGGTTCGAGAGAGACCAACTCGTTCTGCGAGTTCGGTATCGGATATTCTGCCATTTGCGTTCAGTGCCCGAAAAATCTCGTAATCATGTTCGTCAAGATAATTTTCGAGTACTGCCTCCGGTGTATTCGGATCATGTGACTTCCCGTTGATAGATTCGAGGTCAGTATTTTCCATGTGTAATTATGTCCAGCCGACGATTTGAAACTATTGATGAATAAATTAACCAAAACGGAACGTAAGTTGTGCCATATTGGCTAATTTTCGTGTGGTGTGCTACGATGCCTATGGTATGAAGTGAATTCTCGTATTGTGGCTAGGGCTACCGGTAATTACCAGCCGGTTTCACCCCGTGGTAGTGGTTCATAGGCTAATTCGTATCCAAACGCCTCCGGTCCGATTACATCCAGAGCCTCTGGAGTTGTGAGGAGTTCAGGGGCAGGAACTCCGAGGACTCGAACCCGCTGACCGTATCTGAGTGCATCCGTCATAACAGGTGCACCCGTATCATTGTCGACAATGCAGATGAGGTCGGGGACCGTTGTAAGCACCTG
Organism: Haloferax profundi; assembly: GCF_001469865.1. Taxonomy (GTDB): domain Archaea; phylum Halobacteriota; class Halobacteria; order Halobacteriales; family Haloferacaceae; genus Haloferax; species Haloferax profundi. Next base: position 6,315 of record NZ_LOPV01000632.1, on the reverse strand, counting down.
ATCATCGTCTGCTCGGGCGATGAGGAATTCATTTTGGAATTCGATCTCTAGACGTGAGTCGTCATCCAATCCCGAGAGTGTGACACTCCCCATTGCGAATCCATCCCTGTTACGGCGATGCACGTCAACGACTTTTCCTTCGAAAAGGTCTTTGCCACCAAGGAGTTCACGACCTGCCTTTACTGGGTCGTCACCTTGCTCACGTGCTCTTTCGACAGTCCGACCCAACTCAGTTGCGAGTGAGACGGTGTGTGGAATCGCGTACTGAGAAATAAATTCGCCAGTCATGAGCGGGAATGCGTAGCCTGACCTTCCGCCCATCTGTACGGTAATCGCACGAGCGAGGTCCTCAAGACGTTTCGCAGAGTCAATGTCTTTGTAGACGACTTGGTTTCCGCGCTCGTCAGTCGTTGCTGCGTAGTTCACGGGTGAGCCGTAGATGAAGAACGTGTCCATCTGGAGTTCAGGGAATGCTCTCCCCATGCCATCACCGTCGACGACTGGGAGGTCAGCCATCGCGGCGACACATAATGGTGCCATACTGTTTGCGCCACCAATCTCGCCTGGAATAATTGCGTCTACTGTCTCGCCGGAGAACGACTCAATAGCCCGGAGTGATTTGTAATCCTCGTCTCCTTTGGGGAACTTTTCGACGCTGATGGTCGGTGCACCCATCCCCCCAACACTCGCAACCGTTGCATCTGCCGGGAGGTCCTTCGGTGAAACTAGCTTGACCGAATCAGGATACTCTTCGTCTTCGAAGAGCGTCTGGAGACGGAGACGGCCGATGCGGGGATTTCCACCACCACCTGTGCCGAGAATTCCAGCACCAGTCCCGAGCGCTTCCAGGTCGTCGATAGTAATCTCTGCTAATTGTGGAATGTCGAAACTCATTATCAGCCCTCCAATGGTTTGTAGGTCGTCTCAAGGCCGAACGAATGTGGCCCCCAAACGTCAAGCGCCGCGGGTGTTCGCATTATCTCTGGAGTCTTGATGCCAAGGACACGAACCCGCGCCCCGTATCGAAGACTCTCAGTTGGTATCGGCCCACCAGTTTCGCGGTCGAGGACGGTGATGAGGTCCGGCACTGTTGCGACGTACTCTCCGTCAACTTGAGCACCAAGGTTCTCGTTTTGGAACTCGATGCGCATCGACGACCCTTCGTCTCGACCAAGGCCGTCCACATCGACGTGTCCGAACACAAATCCGTGTTCAGTTCGACGTTGGACATCGACGATTTTGCCTTCGAATAACGACTGTGCCTCGCCATAGATGGAAGACCGCGTTACGTCACGAATCGCGTCCATTGCATCATCTTCAGCAACCCTGAGTTCTCGCCCAAGATTGCGTGCGAGCGTCATCGTCCCCGGGATTGCAGTGTCTTTCACCTGCGTTCCAGTCATGGGGTAGTCAGAGACGTAGGCAACACCGCCCATCCTGACTGTGACTCCACGGGCGAGCCATTCGAGTTGCTCGTTATCTTCCGTCTCTATGAGGCATGTATTCCCTCGTTCATCGCTGACCGCAGCAGGAGTTCCACTGACGCCGTAGATGTTGAACGTCTCGTGGTGAAGCTCGGGGAACGCGCGGCCCATCCCATCAGCGTCAACGACGGGAAGTCCACGTCGAGCTGCGACTGCAAACGGGAACGTCGAATTGATGCCACCACATTCGATTGGCATCGTTGCATCGACTTCCTGGTCAAGCTCGCGTTCGATACGTTCGAGTGAGTCAACTGCTTCCTGACCACTCGGGAGCTTCTCGACAGAGACGGTTGGTGCACCCATCTGTGCTGTCGGGACCACGAAAGCGTCGTCGGATAGTTCGTCGGGGTGGACGAGTTCGACGGGACCAAACTCCTCAATCGCTTGTTTTGCGACGAGTTTCCCGACGTGGGGGTCCCCACCGCCACCGGTACCAAGGACTGTCGCCCCGAGTGCGATGTCTTCGATCTCCTCGACACCAATTTCCACTGTCATCAGTGGTCGAGCGCTCCTGCAGCTTTCACTTTGATTCGCACCGCGTTGCCGGGGAGGTACGAGAGCGGGACTTCTTCGACGTCGACAATGTCGACACTGTCTTCGTCGGCGCCTGCGGCGAGGGCGTTGTCCGTTGCTTCGTCTTTCGCACTCTGAATCGCTTCTTCACGGCTCATCTCGTCAAGACTGTAGATGCGGTCAACTTCACCCGACACCTGTGCAATGGCGACACCGACGGCGTTCGCAACTTCGTAGTGGTCGGGTTTGTAGACCTCGCTGGCACCCTCGATCTCGTCAGGCACGAGGATACTCCCACCGCCAACGATGACGACTGGGACCGGTTCGGCGCTCGTTTTCATCCGATCAACTTCACGCTCGACGCGTTCTCTGACGTATTCGCGGGCTGCTTCGACGGTTGACTGATCGACGTCTGGTGTCTCAGGTCCGATATCGATGGTCCCCGCTGCCACTTCTAAGTCGGTCGCAGTGAGAACGTCTCCCCCGAAACACTTGGCCTTCTCAGTCAGTTTGTACCCGACACTCTGTGGACCAACAGTGACCTCGCCTTCAGTATCGACGATGGAGCCCCCACCGATGCCAATCGCGATGATGTCCGGCATTCTGAAGTTGGTCTTCACCTCACCAATCTCCACAGCAACGCTACTTTCACGTGGGAATCCTTCGGTGACCGCACCGACGTCGGTTGTCGTACCACCTACGTCGACGATGATTCCGTTTTCGACCTCGGAAAGGTATGCTGCACCACGTACTGAATTGGATGGTCCGCTTGCAACCGTGAAGATTGGGTAGCGGATGGCGTAGTCAACGCTCATCAGTGTCCCGTCGTTCTGTCCGAAGTAGAGGTTCGCATCGATTCCACGCTCGTCCATTGCGTCGACGAACGCAGTCGCGGCTTCTTCAGCGACGTTTGTGAGGGCTGCGTTGAGTGCTGTCGCGTTTTCACGTTCGAGCAAGCCAACGCTCCCGATTTCGTTTGAGACCGAGATGGGAACGTCGTCTCCGATTTCCTCCCGAATTATCTCAGTGACGCGTTTCTCGTGGTCGTCTCGGACTGGTGAGAAGACACTCGTCACAGCAAAGGCATCGACGTCTGCGAACTCACGGACCTGCTCACGAATCTCTTCTTCATCGATATTGTTGAGAGTCCGTCCATCGAACTCGTGACCACCATCGAGGATGGCGACGTTATTCCCGATTGCATCGGCCAAGTCGTCTGGCCACTCTAATAGCGGACGAATACTCTGAGTTGCTGGTGCACCAATTCGGATAACACCCACCTCATTGAGTCCACGACGTTCAGTAATTGCATTGGTCGCGTGTGTCGTCCCGAGCATCACGTACTCGAGCTCTTCTTCGCTCACTCCGCTGTCGTCGAGGACGACATCGAGAGCGTTCAAGATACCCGTAGTAATGTCTTCTGTCGTTGGTGTCTTCGTCTTTGCAAGCAGGTCGTCATCACTGTTCATTACGACCGCGTCCGTGTTCGTACCGCCAACGTCGATTCCGATTCTGTAGTCAGTCATTGATTTGATTTTGGAGAGTTTCGATTGGTTCGTAGTCGATACTGTAATTGAAGTATTCAGGGCCGACGAGGTCCAGTCCCTCATCAGTCCGCCACTTTGGCGAACACGGCATACCGATGACTCGAACGCGATGGCCGTAGGCCAGGCGCTCTGTCGTGATTGGGTCGCCTGTTTCTGAGTCGAGAACAGTAATCAGGTCAGGTGTACTCGCAAGGACTCCGTTCTCAGAGTCACGAGCAACAAGGTGCTCGTTCTGGAAATTCAACGTGAGTTGGCGGCCGTCGCAGTCGGCCAATCCCTCGAGGGTTGCTTCGCCCACTGCGAATCCGCCTTCGGTCCGACGCTGGACGTCGACGATTTTGCCCTCAAATAATTCGTACCCGTCGGTCAGGTCGAGGACAGCCTCAACTGGGTCTTGTGAACGGTCCTTTGCGGTCCGGATTGATTCACCGATGTCGTGTGCAAGAGACATCGAATCGAGAATGGCGTGTTCACGAACCTCCGCTCCAGAAAGAGCGTAGGTTCCGATCATACACGCGCCACCCATCTCGATACTCGTTACGCGGGCGAACGCCTCGGCGTACTCGTTGTCGACCGTGTCCACAAACAACGAATTGCCTTTTTCATCGGCGATACTCATCGGGGTTGCACTGATTCCACCCATCGTGAGCGTCACCATCTGCACTTCTGGGAACGCTCGTCCCATTCCGTCAGCGTCGACGAGGGGAAGGTCGAGTGCCGCAGCAACGGCAATTGGAACAGTACTGTTCAACCCGCCCGCTTCGATACTCATCGTCGCGTACGCTTCTTGACCGAGGTGTGTCTCTAAGGACTCGAACGCTGCGAGGGCTTCCGTCCCTCGAGGAATCTTTTCGACCATCACCGTGGGTGCTCCAAGCATCGCGCTCGGAATGACGAGAGCATCGTCTGGGACCTCACGAGGGTCGATAAGCTCGACTGGGCCGTGTTCTTCGATGGCCTGTTCAGCCATCAGCTTCCCGATATATGGGTCGCCACCGCCGCCCGTCCCAAGGACGGTTGCACCGGTGGCGAAGTCGTCGATATTGTCTGTCGTGATTTTCATCGTAGTCATTGCTCTCCGTCTCGTTCTGCGTGCTTCGCGGCGAGTCTTCCACCGTCCGTAATGGCCTCAACAGCCACTTCTGGAACCTCATCGAACTCGTCTCGGTAACTCTCGTCGTAGATGTGGCACCGGACGCTCGGCCCCGAATCGACAGTAGAGAACGTTGGCTCTTCGGCCGAACATGCATCTGTCGAGTACGGACAGCGTGTGTGGAACCGACACCCGGACGGGACGTCTCGTGGACTCGGTATCTCGCCACGGAGCGGTTCATGCCGTGGCTTGTATGCCTCTTCTTCTTCTGTTGTAACTGGAATTGCCGAGAGAAGTGCCCGAGAGTACGGGTGTCTCGGTCGGTGGAATACTTCCTCTGTCAATCCTCGCTCTTGAATCTCACCGAGGTACATCACTGCGGTCTCATCGGCGAAATTACGGACCAGAGAGAGGTCGTGCGTAATGAAGAGGTAGGTTAGATTGAACTCCTCTTGGAGGTCCTCGAGAAGTGCGATGATTTTCGCTTGGACACTCACGTCGAGGGCACTCGTTGGCTCGTCGAGCAACAACAGGTCTGGCTCGACAGCAAGCGCACGAGCGATGTTGACGCGCTGTTTCTGTCCACCTGAGAGCTCGTGAGGGTACTTATTCCAGTACTCGTCGTTCAGTTCGACTCGTTCGAGTAGGTCGATTACCTGGTCACGGCGTTTAGACTTCGGAACACCACGTGCCTTCAGCGGGACCGCGAGTGACTTCCCAATCGTCCGTCGTGGGTTCAGACTCGACGTCGGGTCTTGGAACACCATTTGGATCCGGGACCGAAGCTGAGCCAATTGCTCGTCGGTCGCATTCGTGATGTCCTCACCGTCGAACTCTACGGATCCATCAGTGGCGCTATGAAGCCCAATAATGGTCCGCGCGACGGTACTCTTTCCACTTCCAGACTCGCCGATGAGTGCGAGTGTCTGGCCACGTTCGATGTCGAAGGAGACTCCGTCGACAGCCTTCACGTGGTCTGTCGTTCGTTTGATGATGCCTCCCTTCACTGGGAAATACTTCTTGAGGCCATCAACTGCGAGGAGTGGGTCACTCATGTTAGTCGTCCCCCGTGAGACGGTCCGACCGTCGAGTCATGTGACTACGAGTCTCTTCGACAGTTGGTTGGTCAGACGAGGCGGCATCTTCGTCGTAGAGAATACACTCGACACCGGTTTGAGTGGCTCTTTGGAGCATCTCTGGTCGGCCCTGCTCACACTCAGTAGTTGCATATGGACACCGAGGAGCGAACCGGCACCCTTGCGGTGGGTCGAGATATTCGGGAATCGAACCGTCGATTCCTTCTGCCATTTCGCCACCGGTCAAGCGCGGAATCGACGCAATGAGCCCCTGCGTGTAGGGATGCTTTGGATTCTCGAACAACTCCTCAGTCGGCGCCGTCTCGACGATGCGACCGCCGTACATCACGTAAACGCGGTCGCTCACTTGTCTCGCAACACCGAGGTTGTGTGTGATCATCAGGACACTAAGGTCGTGTTCTTCGATGAGGTCTTTGAGCAGGTCGAGAATCTGGTCGTGGATAGTCACGTCTAGCGCAGTCCCGATTTCGTCTGCTATCAAGAGGTCAGGCTCGTTCAATAGCGCTTGTGCGATGAGTGCTCGTTGACGCATCCCTCCCGACAGCTGGGATGGGTACGAGTCCATGATGTTTTCTGGGTCT
>NZ_LOPV01000631.1 GCF_001469865.1 Haloferax profundi | reverse complement strand
ATCTGGACCTCACGGAGCATCTCTAACACGCGCTCACGAGCCTCTTTGCGCTCATTACTGTACTTCCGGCGGAAGAATTCGATGACTCCAGTGCTGCTGTCACCACCGAACTGCGCGGTATCGGTGAGTTGCTCACCGATGGTGAATGTCGGGTTTAAACTCGACATCGGGTCTTGGAAGACGAGGCTCATTCGCTGGCCTTTGACATGCTCAAACTCCGAATCAGACAGTGAGAGTAATTCTGTCCCGTCGAAGGTGATTTCACCGTTCACTCGGGCTGGTGGCTGGTTCAAGAGTCTGAGAATGGACTTCATGGTCACAGACTTGCCACAGCCAGTCTCTCCAGCGATGGTGACGACCTCTCCCTTTCCGATGGAGAGATTCACACCGTCGATGACCTCTGCAAACCCGTCGAACGATTCGAAGCCGACTTCGAGGTCTTTGACGGTTAGCAGTGGGTCAGCCGCGACTGGTTCGTCGAGTTTCATCGGTTTACCTCCACGTCAAAGAGGTCACGAAGCCCGTCACCAAGCATATTGAACCCCATAACAAGGGTGAAGATGGCGAGGCCTGGGAAGATACTCACCCACCACGAATCTGGGAGGTAAGATGTTCCTTGACTGACCATCGTCCCGAGGCCGGGTTGTGGTGGTTGGACACCGACGCCGATGAACGAAAGTCCAGCGCCAATGAGGATGACGAACCCAGCGTCGAGTGTTACTTTGACTAGAATTGGCGAGAGTGTGTTTGGCAGAATCTCGCGGAACAGTATGTGCGGGGTACTTGCTCCAGCGAGCTTTGCTGCCTGCACATACTCTTCGCTCCGTTCACTCGCGACAATACTCTGGACGAGGCGAGCGTGCCACGTCCACCAGAGAGCAGCGATTGCAATCATCGCATTAGTCAACGTCGGCTCTAACGCCGACGTGATGGCGAGCGCCATTACGAGCGGCGGTAAAGCAAGTGCCGTATCCGTTGCTCTCATGATGATGGTCTCTGCCCACCCGCCGTAGTAACCTGCGACGAGTCCAAGCAGAACACCGACTGGAACACCGAAGCCGAGGACAACCCCAACGAGCATGAGCGATAGTCGGTATCCAAAGAGGATACGCGACAGCACGTCACGTCCGACGTGATCTGTCCCAAGGGGATGATCAAGACTTGGTGATTGAAGTGTGTTCGAGAAGTCGGTGAATTTCCCAGCGTGTTCGGGATACGGTGCGATAACCGGAGCGAACACTGCCAGTAGGATGACCGCGATGATAATCCCAAGGCCGATGACACTCATTGGTCTGCTCGAGAACCGTTTCCACGAGCGCTGCCAGAGTTCGCGTCGCTCTTCGGAAACGAATCGACTGAAGCCTGTTGCAGATTCTGTACTCATGTTGCCTCCTCCATCGCAAGTCGGATTCTGGGGTCGACACGACCCAGCAGAATATCAACGAGGAAATTGATACTGACGAATGCGATACCAATCGTCATCGTCACACCGACGACTGCATTGAAGTCGTTATTCAGCACGGCTGTGACACCGTAGGACGCGAGCCCCGGCCACGTGAACACGAGTTCTATCAAGAACGCGTTTCCGAGGAGCGACGCGTAGAGAAGCCCGAGAATTGTGAGCGTGGGGATGAACGCATTCTTTAGTGTGTACTTGTACGTCACGAGCCAAGATGGAAGACCAAACCCGCGCTCGGCCTCCACGTAATCTTGGTCTTTCACGTCGATCATGCTCGACCGAGTAATCCGCATCACCTGGCCAATACCTGCCAACGAAAGAGCAAGTGCTGGGAGGATGATGTGAGCCCACGCATCCAAGTGAGCAGCAAGATTCCCAGAGAGGATGGTGTCCACAAGGAGGAACCCAGTGAACTTCGAGACGTTAGCGGCGTGCTCTGCAGAAAGACGTCCCGTAATCGGGAGCCACTCCAGAAGGTAGCCGAAGATCAACTGGAACATAATCGCGATGAAGAAACCGGGAACACTAACGCTGAAAAATGCAAGTAGCCGAGTTGCATTGTCAGTGAGTCCATCCTTATTTTGTGCTGCGATAACCCCGAGCGGGATTCCAATGATTACCGTAAGCATCATCGAAACTGTGATCAGCTCGAGCGTCGCCGGCAGGTAGTAGATGATATCCGTGCTCACCGCTTGCTTCGTTTCGAGACTCGTCCCCAGGTCACCGACCAGTAACCCCTGCATGTAGTCGAGATACTGCAGGGGAATTGGCTTGTTCAAGCCCATCTCAACTGCAAGAGCCTGAACTTGTTCCTCGGATGCAAGCGCTCCAAGCGCCATTCGTGCGGGATTCCCAGGAAGTACCCGTGACGTCGCGAAGATAATGACTGAAAGACCGATGAGACTCACGAGGATGCCCGCGAGACGCCGCACGAGGTACTGCCAGTACTTCATCCTTGGTAGAAGTCTGGGAACCAGTAGTCGAAACTCATCGATGGACGGAACGTGTACCCTTTGACATCTTCAGCAAATGCATGTTTCTTCGACTGGATGAAGATGAAGATATCTGGGTAGAGGTTCGCTAAGTGCTCCTGTAGGTCAGCGTACAGTTGCGCACGGGTATCTGGGTCGACCGTGGACCGGGCCTCATCGATGAGTGAATCAACCGTCGAATCTTCGAGATGTTCCATACTCATCCAGGTCGAAGCAGCCTCTGAGTGGAACTGGTTGTAGAATACAGTGTCGGGCGACGGGTAGACCGGTCCGTAAAACACTTGATTAACGTGCGGGGTCTTTTCGACACTCGTAGCGAGTTCGGTCATCGTCCCCCACGTCTGCGGGTTCAATTCAACATTGATCCCGATCTCGTCCATGTTCTGCTGGAAGAGAAGACCCATCTTCTCTTCGAGGCCGTAGTCTTTCACGTACGTGTTCTGGACAGTGATGTCACCTTCTTCGTACCCTGCGTCAGCGAGGATTTGTTTCGCCTTCTCTGGGTCGTACGTCGGTTGGACGATGTCGTCGTTGTGCACCCCAAATGATGGTGCGAGCGGCCCCTGTGCTGGGAGTGATCCAGGTGCAATTTGATTGCGCGCAGTCTCGTAGTCGAACCCGTACGCCATGGCCTCGCGCACAGCTGGATCATCGGTCGGTGACTTCTGTGTGTTAATTTTGAAATAGAACATAGTCACCGTCGCGACCGAGTCGACTCGGATGTCGTCTTCCTTTGCAAGCGCTTGGTAGGTCTCTTCACTCTGGTACTGACTCGACATGTCGAGTTCTCCCGTTTTCATTAGCGATCGGACCGTCGGGTCCTTCGTGATGATTTGCACCACGACGTTGTCGTATGCACCATCTTTGAACGACCCCCAGTAGTCGGCGTACCGACTGAACGAAATCTGGGCCTGACGTTCGAAACCTGCTAACTCGTAGGGGCCAGAACCAGCATCATTGTTGTTCAGATAGTTCTGACCATAGTCACCACGATCACCAAAGTCACCGTCCTCTGCGTTATCTAAGACAGCTTTCTTGTCGACAACGAACAAGAGAACCAACGTAGCAAGGAACGGGGAGTGAACCCTATCAAGTGTGAACGAGATGGTCTGTTCGTCTTCGACAACCACGTTATCTTTGGAGAGAACGTTCCCAAGGAGTGAGGAATACCCCTGGTTGAGATCGAGGAACCGTTCTGCTGAGAACTTCACGTCTTCCGCACGCACTGGATTTCCGCTGTGGAAGGTCGCACCCTCCTGGAGCGTGAACGTGTAGGTCTTGTTGTCGTCAGAAACCGTCCAGTCTTCGGCAAGGTGGGGTTTGAGTTCACCTTCCGTATCGGGGAACACCAGTGGATCGTACAAATTGATGAGCGCCAGCACTTGCGTGTAATCGGTTCCCTTTGCAGGGTCGACGGTACCGAATCGCTGGGTTGCGCTCATCCGGAGTGTCGAACTTCCGGTGTTGCTTTCCGTTGACTCCTCAGTTTCAGTCTCCTCGCCACCAGTTGACGCAGTGGTATCGTCTCCACTGTCATCTCCACTGTAGCTTTCACCATCACCACCAGTACATCCCGCAAGTCCCGCAATTCCTGTCGCTCCGAGCGCTTTCAGGAACGTTCGCCGACTGTTCGAGTCTTCAAATTGGTCACTGACTTTGCCCAATTTGGAACCAAACTTCGTATCGTTATGTGTGCGATCTTGTCTCGACATACGTTACACATTCCCACACTACCATGACACAACATAAAAGTATCGTATAGGAACCTAGTGCGAACAAATTGGAACATATTGGTCATCCTAATACTCATTATGGAACCTTGGTGTGTCTAATAAATTTCACCGTGTACACGTTCATCGTAACCAGAGCCACCAAAATTGAGTTATAGTAACGCACAAGCAGGGGTGCAGACTCAATGAAAACCAACTAGCCCATACCCACAGGGGTCGGAAAAATAACTCCCTACGTCTTACTCATCCTCTCCGTTGAATTCCGGCTCCCCGCTCAGTCGCCCTGCAGTTCCGTTAATTGCGTACACGAGCGCTTCAGCAATCTCAAAAGCTTCCTCAGCGCCAAGGCCGGAGACCGGCCGAGTAACAAACTCTTCTCCACTCTTGTTGACACCAGTAATCGGCGAGACTGTGTAATCGTTTTCGCCCATTGTCCCATCAATACGAACGATTATCCTTGGGTCATTATCATAGACATATTCAACATAAACGTCCTCATGAACGTGTTCTGTCCATCCACTCGGATAAAATTCAATGAATTCCGTCTCACTCTTTGGCATTAGTTTAGGTTCATTCCAGATAACTAAAAAATGTTCGTCCCAGTCGTCGACAAAACCAAGTGACAACGCGGGGGATGATCCCCAATCTTCTGTTGCGAAAACAGTGTTTTAGCGTCGTCTTCAGTCATGGAGGCACTGGTCATACTTTGGGCAGCCACGTGACTTCAGAGGATGGGACAAGCCACAACCTCGGAGAGGAGAAGTGTTGTGTGCCTTCTCAACACCGATTTCGCACTTGGATCAAACCTGATGACGAGCAATCTGCGTTCTGACTTGGTTTCTCCGAAAACAATAAGATCTCAGATTCGGATAGCAACGGTTATTCGGATTAGTAACGCTCAACAATGATGGAGACGCCTCTATTTGATTATAACCAACAGTTCAAAATGCCATTTGCCACGTCAGTTATCTCATTGTAAACCTCGCAAAGCGGATTTATTTAAATCACAGGTTCCTGTCATTATGCTGCCAAGAGTTATCTTGGTCTGATTGACCCAATTTAACGTACTAGTCGGGGTTCTTTATTCTCTCAAGCAACAGTATTTATCTTGTCGGCATACATATACACTGACTGTTATATGTTGCTATAAAATTACACCACATCGTCCGAACTATATTTTCTACTACATAAATTTGGATATTACTATATTTATGATTATTATTTAAATCACTAATAAAATTATCTATTTTGTCCAAGATAATAAAATTGCTATGGTGGAGTCTATTTCACCAATTATTTTTGAATCTGACATAATAAGATATATGTATCATAAATTACCAATATAGTATGCCAGAGTGGCAATCAATTTCTACTTGATTTAAAGCAGTAGGAAAATAATCGGACCAGAGCTTGGACCCCATCTCTATCCAAACTCCGAGAGAATTGTTGAAAGAGGAAGAATCATATCAGAATATCTAAATAGATAGTCTGGATGGTCCAAAATAATCAGGGGGATACATTTGTGTGTAGTTATTATCAACCACCAAGACAAACAGAGGAGGCCCCCGACATGGAACATAGTCTTCGTAGACACAAAGAACAGTTGGAGGATCTTCCTCCAAGTGCAAAACTAGTCGCTAAAATTCTTGAGTTAGAGGGCGAGATGACTCAAGCATCGTTAGCCGAAGAATCACTCTTACCGTCACGCACTGTCCGATATGCCCTGTTACGTCTGAAAAGGCGTGATGTCGTCTCGACGCGGCCTTCTCCAAGAGACGCTCGAAAGGGACTCTACAGATTAACTATTGAGTAAGTAGCTTTTCGTATTGATGGGTCACCACCGGTCAGTCGGTGGTTTCAACGTTACAAGAGAGCCAGGTGGGCCCAGTGAAGTAATTCGGGGCAAACGTTCGCGATTTGAATTACTCGTGGCACGGGATTGGGCCCCTTGGCCAACATGGTACAAGCTGTATCGTCGCTACTGTGGAATACTGGTTAAGTAATCCACGAATGAAATAACACTCTACCACTATTTAATTTCATTGAATGCATCAAAAATAACTACACTGTACCAGTTACTGTAATCAAATTCACTAGTCCTCCTGATCTCCTGTTGCACTCTCACTCTCTAATCGTCTACATTAGTACGTCTGAGAATCTCCTGTGCCTGCTCAAGAAGTGGTGCGTCAATCATCTCCCCATCAACTTCGACGACCCCACGGCCACTTTGTTCGGCTGATTCCCAGGCTTCAACAACGCGACGCGCCCACATTACCCTATCCTCGTTCGGAGTAAACGCTTCATTGATACGTGATACCTGTTTGGGGTGTATAGCGAGTTTACCGTCAAACCCGATATCACGCGCGAATTTTGCGTCCGCCCGGAGACCATCGTTGTCTCTCAAGGTTGTATATGGTGTATCAATAGCGTCGATACCTGCTGCTGATGCAGCTAACACGATGCGTTCACGGGCGTACAGAATCTCTGTACCATCTGCACTCCGTGACGCGCCAAGGTCTACAGCGAGGTCCTCGGCACCAAGTGCAACCGCTGAGGTTACCGGTGCGCTTGCAATTTCTGGTGCGTTTAAGACTCCCTTTGCCGACTCGACGAGGGCAAACACTGTGCAGTCGACATTATGTTCTTGTAGAATGTCTTCGACGTAAGACAGGTCTTCACTGTTGCTGACTTTCGGAACCATCACAGCGTCTGGGGCTGCGTCTTCCAATGCAGCAATATCGTTTTGCCCCTTGATTTCCTCGTTTATTCGCACAACTATCTCCGCCTCGGGATTAAACGATGGATCGGCAAGTACATCCCGAACAGTTGCTCTAGCAGATTCTTTTTGGCTAGGGGCAACGGCGTCTTCTAGGTCAAAAATCAGCGTATCTGCACCAGAGCTTGGTGCTTTTTGTAATAACTCGGCGCGGTCCCCAGGCGAGAAGAGCAGGCTTCTACGAACCATATAGGTACTCCAAATTTCACCAACTTGAAACTTCCTGTCTCTTCCATTTTTATTGTAGTCTTGGTAAAATTAGTTGAGAGTGAAGAATCGGATATTCTTGAATGGGACGCGCTGATGTCGAAGAGGATTAAGTCCTTTTGTAAGTCCCGTATTGTGGGATATCTGCAACCGGCGTAAGTAGAAGTATTGTACATAGATATCATGTCTTATCATCTGTTATGAATTTAAATAATTCTGTTATATATTTAGTGTATGATTCCGGATACCCCATTGCGGCTCGGAAGCTCAGACTGTTCTCAATGATGGTGAAAGGCGAAATTTTTGGCCGATCCATTACAACAGTACATTTGTGATATCAGGCTTCGGATCTGGAAAGTACTCGCTGAGTCAGGAATCAAGGAGTCATACCACAATATGAAATTGAGGAGCATTGCTACCTCGGGCCTCTTGGTGGTTACCACGGGTTCCCCATGAGATTCAGTATCTACGTTTTGAATATCCCATATAATGGGACAAAACAGGACCAGATAGATAATAATAATCCAGTGGGAATAAACCCGATAGCATGACACACCCCAACAAAACGCCATCGGTCAAGTCGACGATCAAGTCTCTACAGATCGTAGAAGAGCTACAGAAACGGAATGGGGGAACACTGAAAGAGATCTCGAATGCATTAGACATCTCAAAAAGTACTATTCATCGTCATCTCATTACACTCGAAAACGCTGGTTACGTAACACGTGATGGGAACACATTCGATGTTGGCTATCGATTCTTAAACCTCGGCCAGTACACGAGGTTCCGTCGCCCCGAATTTGGGGAGATCAAATCCGCACTCTCTGATTTAGTGAGTGCAACTGGTCACGAAGTTGCCTTTTCTGTCTTGGACCACGGGAAGATTATTTGCCTCCATCAAGAACACAGCCAGGCGGACTATTTCGATCAGCGTTCTACTGGAAACTACTTCTATGCTCACAATAGCGCCGCTGGGAAAGCCATCATCGCGGAGAAACCAGATCGTGAAGTCCAAGAGATCATTGATGAGCACGGTCTCCCACAAGTCACCGCTAAGACAATCACTGAGGAAAATGAACTATTCGACCAACTCGAGACGATTCGTGAACAAGGATATGCACTAAACCGGGGGGAATCAACTGAGGGTCTACGTTCGGTTGCAGCAACTGTCCATTCAGACGCTGGACAGTTACTCGGGTCGCTCTCTGTTTCTGGCCCTAAGTACTATATCGGCGACAAAGAGTTCCACGAGACTATTCCAATGAGTATTCTGGAAATAGTCTCAAAACTGGAACAAAAATTCGGTGAGATGGACAATAGATCGGGTAAAAGTGTTAATTAAGATAACCGAGGAATCGATTATGCGTATGGCCGAAAATCAAGCATTCGAATATACGAGTGGATTATGTCTTTCATCGCTAGTATAAAATATTGCTCTAATAGTACACTGGGTTGGAACTTTCGATGCTTGCGGTTTGAATCCTAATTGTGAAAAGCATCTACAGTCACCAACATATAATGTATTCAATAGAGAGTGTTCAGATATTATTGTTTTAATGTAGTATCTCAAAACTATTCATTTTAATATATGACATAGAAAATGTAGTCGTGATAGCTCCCAGAATTATAATAATACGAACCATTTATAATGAATGGTATGATTGGTATTGGCATGCCACAAGAAAACCCCCATTGGGAGATTAAGTCAGTGGCGAAGTCACTCGATATCGTGGACTACATCCAAGAACAGGATGGGGCAACGATAAACGATCTCACCAGTTCGATAAATCTCTCAAAGAGTACGGCGTATAAGCACCTCAAAACTCTCAGTGAGCGTGGTTACCTCACTAAAGAGGGCGATGAATATCATATCGGGGTTCGGTTCTTTCATAAAGGGGAGTATGCTCGAACGAGGAAAGTAGGGCATCGGCTCGCTGCTCAAGCTGTCCAAGATCTTGCCGAAAAAACGGACGAAGAGGTCGATTTCCTCGTCGGAAATAACGGCAAGATGATTGTGATTTACGAGTCGTATCACCCGGACAACCCATACGGTGATGACTTGACTCACCCAGTTGAGGTGCGTGAATTTGCAGGTGCCTATTACCATATGAATACAATCGCCGCTGGAAAAGCGACACTGGCATCGCTTTCCCGTGATAGAGTAGAAGAAATCATCGACCAGTGGGGCTTACCGAGTCTTACAGAACAGACAATTACGAACAGAAGTGAACTCTATGAAGAGTTAGAACACATCCGTGATCAGGGATTCGCCTGCCAAGATGAAGAGTATGCAAAGGGCCTCCGCTCAGTTGCCAAAGTGGTCCACGGTGCTGATGGAAACCCACTAGGTGCAATCTCAGTTTCTGGACCGATCTATCGATTACAGGGAGAGAAGTTCGAAGAGGATCTCCCCAACGCACTCATTGAGACAGTCGACGAGCTAGAAGAGATGATCGAGAAACGACGAAAAGAAGAGATAGGTTCAGAAAGCCTAGAATCATAATCCCGCAATTACGGAATTAGGTTCGTTGGTTACCGAAACCCTGCAGCTCAGTCATCAACTCATGCACAGACGCTATTGAATCGAGTAAACGGTTCGAGAACGGCAAGCGTGTTTCTACACCTTCGGCAAACAATTCATCGATAAAGACCTAGCCTGGTTCAGTCTCTTCACTAGCTGGTGTGATTGTGAGACCAGGGTTGAAGATACGAGACGGCTGTCGAGTACTCTGAATTTA
>NZ_LOPV01000630.1 GCF_001469865.1 Haloferax profundi | reverse complement strand
TCTGCACTGCGGCGAGTGACTCGAATCTCGTGATTTAGACTAACTTCGAATGGTGTGTTACTGCTACTTGAGGTGTCCAACCTCAGTTATTTGTGAGTCGCCCTCATTCGATTACATGTTCATGTCATCGGAAACCGATTTGCCCACAGCATCCCGACTTGCTCACTATGTCACACAGGTCGAATTTGATGATATCCCTGACCAACTCATTCAAATTTCTGAACGGGCATTTGCAGATACAGTCGGTGTGGCTCTCGCA
>NZ_LOPV01000629.1 GCF_001469865.1 Haloferax profundi | reverse complement strand
AGAAGACGCAGGTCAGACTGTCCTAGGGTACGTTTCTGCATTGAACATTCACGGAGGTGATACTGCGCTATTGGGGACTAAGCAAACGGCATCACTAACCGATGCTGTATTTGCAAACTCTACATTTGCTCACGTGCTCGACTACGATGACGACTCGCTCGTGACAAACAACCATCCCAGTTCTTTACTCGTCCCTACACTTCTGTCGTGCACCTCCAAGAAGCGTTTAGATGGTGCTGACGTCTTGACTGCGTATGTTGCTGGTCTCGAAACCCAATACCATCTCGCACACGAGTATGATCTCGAATGGCACGTTGAGTCCGGCTGGCACGCGACTCCAACGCTCGGCATATTTGGTGTCGTAGCGGCGACGGCCAATCTCCTCGATCTATCACCTGAAGAGACCGAACACGCCTTCAATATCGCTTCCTCGATGCCTGCAGGATTACGACAGAATTTTGGGACGATGACGAAGCCACTTCACGTCGGGCACGCTGCACGTTCAGGACTTACTGCAGTACTGCTAGCGTCTGAAGGGTTCACCGCTGACAAAAGAGCCTTTGACGAATTCGTCTCACTCTATATGGGTGGTCACGACGACACTAGACCAGAGTTAGAGTTAGAACACGATTGGTTGTCGCTATACGATACAACCTATCACCTGAAAAAATATCCATGCTGCGGGAATGCACATGCCGCTATTGCTGGTGCTTTAGAACTATCTCAGGACTACGAATTTTCGACTAACGAAATCCACGCAGTGACCATTCTCGCACCGGAATTCACGAAGTCTGATCTCCAGTACCCGAACCCTTCATCAGGGCTTGAAGCGAAGTTTTCGATGGAGTATGCCGTGGCGAAAGCGCTCGTTGAGGGCGAGTTAGTTCTAGGAGACTTCACCGACGAACAGCTAGATAACGAGATCGTCGAGGACCTCCGCCAGCGCATTCTATACGAAGGAAACAAGGATATCCCATTTGGTGATTTTGAGACTACTGTTGAAATTGAATTACAGTGTGGGACGACCCTCCAAACAGTTTGCCACGAGCCTCCGGGAACACACGAGAATCCTCTTACCGATTCAGAAATCGAGTCAAAATTCATGAACTGTGCGACACAAACAGTAGGTCGGACTGCTGCTGCGCGTGCTCTCGAACAACTGCTGAACCTCCGGAATGTCTCTGACGTCTCCAAGATTTGTGACTCTCTACGTAGATAACCAACCCTCAGAGTGGGATGTAGAACGGTCTTCCTTTGTCGTTCCTTCCTGATGGTTCCTGCATATTTGCCCAATCCGGAGATATATGATGGACCAATTCTTCAATTGAAGATAGAAGCATGATCGTAGTAACGGTGCAATTGTATGGTCCTTATCGCGAAGCTATTGGGACGAACTCGCTATCGCAAAAAGTATCCGCCGATGCGACGGTTGAGTTACTTCTCAGTGAATTACTTAGCAGGTTCCCCTCGTCATCTGAAAGGAAGATGAGCTCCCCCACTGACCTCGTTGAACAGACGTATATTACGGTAAACAAACGAAACATCGAACATCTCGATGGGATGGACACAGTGCTTAATGACGAAGATGTAGTGCGCCTCTCACCGCCCGTCGCGGGAGGGTGATTCAACTGGCTGTGTTTTCAAACCAGTAATTTCTGCATTTTTGATTCAGGAACTCGGCCTTCGTCAGTCCAGCCTCGCAGTTCGTAGTACTCGTCGAGAGCGGATTCGAGCCCCGGTATCTCGTAGGGTAACGAATCGTCGTCTCGATCGATTCCACGTTGATTGAAGAAGTGGCGTTCCAGGTCGACCACCTTCGAACCAAGCTTCAGCAGCGAATCAAGATCGGTTCTGAAAAGGGCTTCGTATCCCTCAGGACCGAGATAGCCACGGCTTGAGAACTCACAAACAACACCGGAATCACGAACTGCATTGATATTCTCCTCTCGAACGAGTATCTCGGGTTTCCCGTCCAGTCCCTCCGGGTCTAATTCACCACTATAGCCCAAGTGATGAATTGTCGAATACATATGGTCGCCTCCTCGATTCGCAACTGCATAACTCAGTGCAGTCCCATGGAGAACTCGGCCATCGTGAGCCGAGAAATCAAGTCCTTTGACAGTATAGTTCGGTACACCGAGTTCACCATGACATCTGTCTATCCCTTCTGCGAGGAGGTCACCGACACCTTCTCGGTAGGCAATCTTCTCTACGAGTTGGTGAACGAGGTCAGCATTTCCAAATTCATCATTAGCAGCCAAATACGCGGAAATGGTATTTCCCGCGCTGATGGTATCTAATCCCAGTGTATCACAGAGCTCGTTCGACTTCATCACGTCCACGATATCATCGATTTTTGGATTGCTCCCGAACGAGAACACAGTTTCATACTCTGGCCCCTCGGTTTCGAGACCTGTCTCTTCGTCTCGCGTCGGGAGCTTACAAGCAAAGGCGCACACCGAACAGGCTTCTTTCGAGTACTTTTTCTCTTCAAGTGCGTGTTCACTGATCTTGTCTGCACCAGCAAATGAGTATTCTTGGAAGTATTTCGTGGGTAGTGAGAAGTTGTCGTTTACAAAGCCCGTTCCGGCAGTTGTCCCGTGCCGCTTCATCATATCATCTGCTGTAGCAGCTTCGCGATGGATCTCTGATTGGATATCCGGATCAATATCAATCGGCGGTTCCGAACTTCCTGTGAACGAGATGCACTTGACGTTTTTTGCGCCCATCACTGCCCCGAGACCACCTCTCCCAAATGCACGACTATCGTAGGTCATCACGCTTGCATATCGCACCTGATTCTCACCAGCGGGGCCAATCGTCACCAAGTTCTCACTTTCCAGACCTCGTTGGTCGTTCATGTACTCGGTTACTTCTGGCACAGTCGCTTCTTTGAGTTCGGGAACTTCTTCGAATTCAACACCCTCGTCCGAGATGTGAACTGCGAGGAGTGTATCGCTCATCCCAGTCAGCTCTATAACGCTGTTCCCTGTTCCAACAAAGTTCCTCGATAGATAGCCACCCGCATTCGTAGAGAGTAGTCCATCAGTCAAGGGAGACAGGCTTGTCAAGTTCATCCGTCCCGTGAAACTCATGCGAGACATCTGTAGTGGGCCCGTCGAGAGATAGAGACGGTTCTCTGCGCCGAACGGATCTGCATCGTATGGAATACGGTCGTGAGCAAGTTTCGTAGCTATGCCTCGTCCACCGATGAACTCTTCCAGAAGCCTATCGATATCTTCCGACTCCACTCGACGCTCTGTGACATCAACTGTCACTAGTGGTCCCTTAGCGTGCAGCATGTTACTTGTGTTTTCAATTGTCAGTCAAAAGTGTGTCGGAGAATCACATGCTAATGAGAACACATCCCGCTTGAGATACCGTGTAGCGATCAAAGTAGCCCTACACTGTGATCACCTACGTATTATGAATTGGGCCGAGGATCCGCTGAATAGATGTCTGCTCCGAGAGATTTGATAATCGGTTGAATAGTTTGTCTTTTCCGACATTTAGGGGTGAGTAGTCGATACACTCATCGAATTTCCACCGCAGTTCCTCATCAGTGAGCGGATTATCGACCGAACCCGGTGGTGTCTCCTGAGTAAACGAGAGTATGTCTCCATCTGTCGTCTCCACTTTAACCACTGTGCGATGCGAATTGTAAGGGAATTCGTCGTCGACATGAAAGTGTACATTCTGTTGGAGGCCATGGATGGTCTCCTCGTCAATACTATTATCTTCAAACGCTGTGAGCCCGATCTGTCCATCTGCAACTACACGTGCGATGACATACGGCATCGAAAACCGGGCTTCAACTCCTGTCGACGGTGACGGGTACTGTAGGCAGTCAGCTGCACCTTCAGAAGCAATCACTTCGATTGATTCAACCTCCTCAGGAGTGACATCGTGCTGTGTTCGAATCTCGTTGGTGGCTGCAATTCCTGAGTGAGTGAACGAACAACAGGGGTATTTCTTCATCTCGATACCATGCTCAAGCAGCCCCCACTCGGTTCCCAGGTCGGGTAGTAAATCGATTACTGGTGGTTGGCTTCCACTGAATAAATCCAAGAATCCGCCCTCTGTTCCCACTGCAGTCTCACCAGCTGTGAACCCATCTTGCGCGAGGAGGGCTGCAGTCACGCCTGACTTAGCTGCGTGACCCGCGTGCAGAGGCTTCGTCATCGTCCCGAAATTCTCGACGACACCTGATGCAAGTGAGGAAGTAAGGTTTAGAGCGTGTTCTGTCTCTCGTTCGTCAAGATTCAACAACGAAGCTACTGCCGCGGTCACACCAAATATCCCGAGTGTAGAGGTGGGATGCCAGCCTCGTTCGTAGTGTGAGGGGAGTATCGCAGTTCCTAGATAACATTGTGTTTCGTATCCCGAGACGTACGCCGTAATGAGTTCTTCACCAGTTGCATTGACACGACTTCCAACAGCAAGAATTCCGGCAATCGGTGCGACGCTTGGATGGATCGCACCCATTGCAGTATTGTTGAAGTCGAACGCATGCCCCGCAGTTCCCAAGACAAATGCAGTGTCCATCTCAGAAGTCGAGACGTATTCTGTGAGGATCGCCCCTGGGTCAGCATCGGGTCCTTGTACAAGTCGACTCACACTCTCTGTTGCATCGTCTGCCAAACCAGCAAGGAGTACCCCGACTTCGTCGACGAAAATTCGTTCAGTGGTCGAAACGACTTCCTCGGGAAGCGATTCGAAATCCAAATTGGAAACGAATGAAGCCAATTCTTTAGCTGGCCGCTGCTTCGGCTGCACTTTTTGATTGCTCATCGTCTGATCTATAATGGTGAGACTGCAAAAAACCTTGCACGATGTTCCCTACCACGATTGGGTTCCTCAGAGGTATCTGGGATGTAGCTACTTCGTACCTCAGTCTGCCGATACCCCCAGAATTTATGTAATGAAACCTCATATTGCGAATCGCTATGGCGGAACAAACAGCCGAAAGTGCTGATGCAGATCGACAGCTAGTGAGTGGATGGCAAGGAAGGTATTTCGAAGATTTCGAGGTCGGTGATATCTACAAGCACCCCTTCGGAAAGACGGTGACTGAGACGGACAATGTCTGGATCACTAACGTCTCGATGAACCTCAACCCGATGCATTTCAACGAGCAGTATGCAGAACAAACCGAATTCGGTGAACGACTCGTTGACGGCCCAGTCGTGATCTCGCTTGTCGTTGGTATGAGCGTTATCGATATCTCGATGAACGCAACGGCAAACCTCGGATACGACTCGATCCGCCACCATGCACCCGTTTACCACGGAGACACAATCTACGCTGAAAGCGAGGTAATCAGCAAGCGTGAAAGTGAGTCTCGTGATCACGTTGGTATCGTTGAGACTGAACTGCGTGCGTACAATCAAGACGGCGAGCTTGTTCTCACTCTTGAGCGGACGCCCATGGTCATGAAACGTGAACATGCTGAACCAACTGCAGCGACGCCACCGGGTTGGACCGAAGGAATCGGGACCCAGCCAGAGGATCTCGAATAAAAATGGCAGATTTGAACGTCACCGAACGGATCGCAGACGATCTCCCTCTGGCTACTGCTGCGGGCGTGGCTGACGACTTTCCAGCGTCTGCCACTGTTGGTGTGAGTGGATTTGGGAGCGTTGGCTACCCGAAAGCCGTCCCTGAAGCGATTGCACAAAGCTCTCGTGACTTTGGGTTGACGATTGCTTCCGGTGGAAGTGTTGGAAAAGAGATCGATACCGACCTCGTTGAGGCAGGTGCGGTCGAACGGCGTTTCCCTTATCAATCGCGCTCAGCTTCCCGAGCCGCCGCAAACAGCGGCGAGCTAGCGTACCACGACCGCCACATCTCACGGTTCAGTGACGAAGTCGAGTTTGGTCGAACTGCTGATCTCGACGTCGCTGTTGTCGAAGCAGTTGCAGTCGGTCACGACTGGCTTATCCCATCGACCTCACTCGGTCACACTGCTGCGTTTGTTGACTCAGCAGATCGATTGATCGTAGAGATCAACGAATCACAGCCTCTCGCCCTACAACAGCTCCACGACATCTATAGACGGAATGCTCCGCCGCATCGAGAGCCACTCCCACTCCGTTCACCGGGAGGGCGTATCGGTTCCTCGGAGATCTCATTTGACAGTGGAAAACTGGAAGCAGTCGTCAGGACGAACCGCCGAGACACACCGTACGTCTTCCGAGATCCGTCCGATACTGACCGGAAAATCGCTTCCAACCTCGCCGACTTCCTTGCTACCGAAGTCGAACACAATCCTGTCTTATCCGAGGTCATCAACCTTCAGTTCGGTGTTGGGAGTCTTGGCAACGCTCTGATGGGCGCGATTGCTAATACCGACTTTGGCTCGCGAGAAGTGAATTACTTCGGGGAAGTGATCCAAGATGGCCTCCTCGACATGCTGGATGAAGGGAAATTGAACGTCGCGAGTGCGACGTCGTTAGCCTTCTCTGAGGAGGGCCAAGAGCGGTTCTTCGAGAACATCGACCAATATCTCGAAGACGTTGTTCTTCGTCCGGCGTCCATCTCTAATAATCCGACTCTGGCCGACAGGTTTGGCATCGTTGCAGTCAACAGTGCACTCGAAATCGACATCTATGGACACGTGAACTCGACACACGTCAATGGGTCAAAAGCCATCAACGGGATTGGAGGCAGCGGCGACTTCAACCGCAATGCTGCAGTCCCAATCGTTGCACTCCCCTCAACTGCAAAAGGAGGTGATTTATCGAGAGTTGTTCCGATGGTCCCTCACGTCGACCACACAGAACACGACATCTCGGTTGTCGTGACCGAGCAAGGTGTTGCTGATTTGCGTGGGAAGTCGCCGCGTGAACGAGCCAAATTGCTCATCCAGAACTGCGCACATCCGTCCTTCCGTGACGACCTAACTGAATACTTCGAAGACGCACGAGCAGAAGGAGGCCACATTCCTCACGACCTCGATCAGGTCTTCGATTGGCAGAACTAACGCAACAATAGCGCTCACGGCCCTGTATTTTTGAGCCAGCCACACGCTTGATGGCCTTTTGCCATTCGCGTAGGTTCCACACTTAGAGAAGCAATATAGAAAAGAGAGCTACTGAGAAATAAGAACGATGGAAGCGATGGCAAAGCCGATTCCGACGAAATCGTTCATGTGGAGTGTTTCCTCAAAGAACACCACTCCAAGAATCGCTGCGACGACGAAGTAGAGCGCAACGATAGGTGAGACGATTGCTGTACTTCCGATTTCGACACCACGGTAGAAACTCAGCATCGCAATCGAGAGTGCGAGTCCCGTGAGAAGAGCAAACGCAAGGCCACTGGCAGACCTCGGAACTTGTCCGCCATTGTGTAGGATGTAGGCTCCGATAGTAACTGCTGCAAACGAACAGGAGATGACGACAGTCAACTCAGGGGATAGTTTACGTGAAGCCACCTGTGCGAGCGCTGCCCAGACACCATACGCGACTGTCGACAGCAGTGCCAGCATCAGAACTGAGGATTTAGTCATAGTCACCACTCCCTCTGCAAAAAGGAGATTGTTGGACAACGAACGGTCAGTGGTTGAATCGGATTAAGCACGGTGTCTTTCTTGATGGGCGTCTTTCTACTCTATGCGTTTCTCGTCTGTTCGGCTCCCGTCGAGATTACCCATGGAGTGCGTCGTACGTTAGTTTGTGTAACTTGTGCACCGTGTGTTCGTTCGGCCCGAGATGCCCCTGTTCAAGCACACCGGAGCGAAGACCGTCTTGTTGGCGTTCGACAAGCTCGATGTCTTCCCTTTGTAATTGGAGGCTCGTTTCAATCATCTCCTCACGTTCTTCTGTCATCCGATTATCTTCGAAGTAGTAGTCTGCGATGAGCAGTGTCGTGTCCTCATCGGCAGGGTAGACTTCGTACGTGCCGTAGCCGTCTGCAGTCCCATAGATGTTGAGAGCAAAGTTTGGCCACAGGTAGTAGAACAGTGCCTCATCAGCATCCACGTCAACGTGATCCGCGTACGCGTAGTGTAGGACGAGGTGATAATCGTTCACTTCGAGGGTGGAGTCGTCGAGAGAAATCTCTCGGATCCAATCTTGATGGTTAGACTGACAGTGGTCACACTCGGAGTAGTTCCCTGCAAGAACCTTCCAGTTACAGTCGACTTCAGTAACGACGCGGTCGACGTGCTCGTACTGGGTCAGGTTCAAATCGGTGACTTCCTCTGCCATCGATCCGAGCATGTCCTCGATTGGATCAGGGTCTGTGTCGAGGTTGACGAATATGAACGGACCAACAGTCTCCACACTGACTTCTTTCAGACCGTGTTCTTCGGGATGGAGGTTGGGAACGTCCTCATCTTCGAGGTCCGGGTTCATATTCGCATTCTCGAAAGATGCGGGAGCGCTCTGAAGTTTCCCTTCGTAATCGTATGTCCAAACGTGGTATGGGCATTGAATGGCCCCCACGTTACCTGGGTCATCTGCATCAGCGTCGTCTAGGACTCTCGCTCCACGGTGTGCACACACATTGTACATACCGTTGATGTCACCCTCGTCGTCCTTGATCAGGATGATGTTCTTCCCACCGATGTCACGAGTGATGTAGTCACCCGTTTCTTCGAGTGTCTTCACATTACCTGCGTAAATCCAGTGTTTCGAGAACACATCCTCTAGCTCTTGCTCGAAAATCTGGGGGTCAGTGAAATAGCTCGCTGGCAATGCATTCGCTTCGTCCGTAACGTCCTCGCTTATAGGCTTGGCACTACCGGACTCTGTGGTCCACTGTGTCATACATAGCATTTTCTTGCACGAATTATAATAAATGTTAGGGCGACTGCAAAATGACAACAGCCACGATGTGCTTCAACTTTCTATCCAAGAAGTCACTCGGCGTAGAGATGACTAAAATAACCGCATGACAGGAGGACTGATCTCGAACCTGGACAAACCGGCCGAGGATATATGGGGGAACTTAGTCGTCCTGTGGGGCACTTGAGTCAGTCTTCAATCCAGACTTGGTGCCTGCCTCCTTACGTGTGAGGAGTGTATCTGTCTCGACGTCCAGGTCGTTTACGAAGTGCTCACGTGCAGCGACGAAGGTCGCGTAGATAATCGCCAAGATGAACACCGTAAACGGAAGTGCGAGAACAGCCGAGAACGCCTCAAGTGCTCGAGCACCAGGAAGTTCTAACGTCATGATACCCAGCGCTGCGAGGAGGACTCCCCACCAAGCACGGTTTCGGGCGTTTGGCTCTTCTGTTCCGAGCGTGATGCTCGCGAGCATGAACACTGCGGAGTCCAGGGACGTGATGAGGTACCCTGAGAGCATCAGCACGGATATGATTCCCAGCAAGCCAGTGAGCGGTGTGTTCAATAAGCCTGCAGCGAATGCAGCGGGGTACCCACTCTCGTTCATCGCAGTGGTAATTGCTTCGAGGTTACCTGGGGAAAGTGCCCATCCGCCGATGATTGCGTGCTGGACCCACAGTAGAATTGCCGGTGCGACGCCAAGCACGACGAAGGTCTCTTTGACTGTACGGCCCTTGGACACACGAGCGACGAAGCTTCCAACGAAGATACCCCATGCGCACCACCAAGCCCACCAGAAGCTCGTCCACTGCTGAGGCCAGGTTCCACCGTTTGTTGGTGCAGAGTACAACGAGAGTCGAATGAGGTTGTCAAGCCAAATTCCAAGCGAGTCGAGGCCAACGTTGAGGATGAACATCGTCGGTCCAACGACGACCAGAATCGCGAAGAATAGGAGAACGAGGACAACCGTTGCTCTTGCTGCATTTCGAATCCCCGACCGAAGCCCAAGCCAGACGTCGCCGAGGAACACTGCACCGATCAGTGCAAACAACCCGTATGTCAGCAAGGACGATTCAAATCCGAATACTCCAGATAGGACACCAGCTAATTGTTGCCCTGTTGCACCGAGTGACGTCGAGAGGCCACCAATGATTGCGACGAGGGCGGCCAAATCAACGATCCAGAAGAGCCAACCGTACTCGTCTCGGTCGAGAAGGGGCTCGAGCATCGAACTGATCTTGTACTGCTCTACACCGCGCGTGTACACGATAATCCCGAACGCAAGTGCGAACGGCAGGTACCACGCAATCAACCCGGGAAGGATGTTATGTAGGTACATGAACGCGAGTGAGAGCGATTCGATAGACGCCCCAGCAATTGGGATCGGCTCTGGGGGAGGACTATTGACAATACTCACGGGTTCGGCGACGCCCCAGAAGATAACTGAGGAGGTGAACCCGACTGTGAACACCATTGCAAACCAGGAGAATACGTCGAACTCCGGTTTGGCGTCTGGTCCTCCAATTCGCAAATCGCCGTACCGTGAGAACACCAAGAAGATGGTGATGACCGACAAAACGAAGCCAAGCAGGATGAACCACCATCCAAAGCTCGATAACACCCAATCGAAGGCTCCGTTCAGTGTATTGTTGAGTAAGTTCGGATCAGACAATCCCACCCCAATTAATGCGATGAGGAGTCCGATCGTCGAGAAGAACAATGCCTTCTCTGATCTGCGCGTGTCTTTCAAACCCAGCAAGTGCCATAGACTGTGCATGGTTCACATAGGCCATTATATTGTGGTATGATAAATCATGTGGTAGGTGTAATTTGCTTAATATAATGGCGAGAATACGAAGCTGATCACCTGCTAGAGGGTTCAAAACGACGCATTTTGGGCTTTCAGTATTCTCACCCCACGCTACTATTTCGTCTCGAATCTTGATCGAACTTATTTATAAAAGAGTCACTATGAGGGAAGATGCTGGACTGTGCGGTGCTCGTTGAGATATCATATCGACACCACTCGAATTGAAACCAATTGATAAAAGAGTACGATTGTGAATCTCCCTTGGCCATACTGAGTCTCTCGAGATCTGTATGATTGGCTAGATGAGTAGATAGTCAAACCGTCGTCTAGTAGCCACAGTGGTCTTGATTGCGGTAGCCGTGAGTTGTGGTGTGATTAGCGAATGACGCCCCACCGTTCGGTTCTGGCGACGTATTTCATTTCAACTTAGACCATAGGTGTTCAGTAGGAACTCCCGTCTGTCAATCGAAAACGCGAACCGTTGAATGGTAAATAATATTACTCAAGATTGAGTAAATGTATTAATGTGAACTGGCCCACCAACTATTTTGAGGGTCATTTTATACCAGATTATGAAACCGGTTCAGTTCACATAGATTGGAACCTCCACGGACATACACGAAGCCAATGGTTCCAACAAACGAGGGGCATAGCACGCAAGTTCTTCTCACGGGGTGTTCTTCTTTCTCGGGAGTCATGGGGAAAGTCGGAAGTAGAAATGGTATAGTTCTATACCGGTGAGTGCTCTGGGTACGGACTGTCGACTGCCTGAGCATCGCTTCAAGCAGTCCAACAACCATGTAGTCGGTGTAGTCTGCGAAGTAATCCACTAGCCGGGTGGTCGGGCAGCGTCGATTGGTTCGAGTGAGTCCAATACTATGAGCGGCAACGTTATGTAGACCACTCGAATGAGGATAGTTAGCAAACGCATACAGGGGAATTCATCATTTTGGAGATAGGGTCTAAGCGAACCAGTCTATTACAACTGTATGGTTGTAATGCCAATCGTTCAGGCAACACAGTATAATAATTCCAGAAATATTGGAACTACTCTAATGGAGGTCCAAGCAGATTATCTGCCTTCTCAGGGGCGTGTCTTTAACAATAATTGCGGTTAGTAGTGTCTAAACCGAAGCTCGATGATATTGACACTGTTGTGGAGATCTTCGACGAGTTCAGTATCGATGTAATCGTCGGTGATTCTGTTCTTCGGACCCGCCACAGATATTGCACCTTCTACTGTTCCATCGCTGATCACAGGAACGGCGATAGACCTGATCCCTAATTCACGTTCCTCATCCTCAATGGAATATCCAATCTCCCTTATCTGCTCTAGCTCTTCGATCAATCTTTCTTTGTCGGTGATTGTATGCTTCGTGGCCTCTGGGAGACCGTGTGCTTCAACAATCTCCTCGACCTGCTCGTCTGGTAGATGCGCCAGTATCGCTTTCCCAAGCGCACTCCAATGCATATGTGTATAATCCCCTGTCGGTGATTGATCGTAGACAGCATTTTCTCCCTCCGCTCGGTAAATTACGACTCGCTGACCACCGTCGTCAATACCGAGACTCACGAGTTCATTCGTCTCATCGGCAAGTTTGTCGATTTGCTTCTTAGAAGCGTTGTAGATTCGCAACTGTTTTCTCGCGTATCCGCCGTGTTTGAGAAAACGGGGGCCAACTTGGTACCGCTGATTATCCTTCTTGATGTAGCCCAACTTGCGAAGTGTTTTGAAATAAACGTACGTTGTGCTGGTTGCGAGCCCGAGTTCATCGGCAACTTCCGAGACGGTTGCCCCGTTTTTGGATTCTAACGACTCTATGATCATGAAAGCTGTCTCGACTCCTTGAATGGTTTGTCCACCGTTATTGTTTGTGACGTTCATTGATGTATGGTTGCGTTCCAGTTCAACCTATAAGTATCTGGTCGTAGGTTTCCACACAATGTATGATTACAACAATCGTATAATGCTGGTGTCTGACTGTGTTGGTTGGTCACAGCACACAAATACAGACCAATGTAACTCGCACCTTCAACCATCATTCAAATTCGGACTCAAAATTAGACAAAACGTCTATGGATATCGCCTTTGGCCCACACACCATTTCGGTAACCGCCTGTTTGGGTGTATTTGTCCAATTTTGGGGAAAAGGTTATGTACGTCGAATCAAAACGCATACCTGCGATAACATGAGAGCACGAAGTATACGAATGCCAGAGCCAGGGTGCTTAGAGCTCGTTGAACGAGATCTATCCCTTGCTCCTGACGAAGTGCTGGTCGAAACCGAGCAAGCAAGTATATGCGATGCCGACTTCAGGGCGTGGAAAGGGATGGATATCCCGGACGATTTACCTGATGGTATCTTCACCTATCCCGGTCACGAAGGAAGTGGAACCGTTCTCGAAGTTGGCAACAAGGTTCGTGAATACGAACCTGGCGACCGTGTGATGCTTTTCGGCCC
>NZ_LOPV01000628.1 GCF_001469865.1 Haloferax profundi | reverse complement strand
TTTCGAGCCATTTTGTTGCACCAGTAGACAGTCTGCAGAAAGCACCAGATGGCCTCGATCTCGAATTAGCAAGCCTCGGAGAACCCGCCGCTGTTGGAATATATGGTGTATTCCAAAGCGGAGTCCAGCCAGGAGACGACGTCCTCGTCGCGGGCTTAAACTTCCAGGGACAAATCGCAGTAGAAGGTCTAAAAAAGAAAGGTGCGTCGACCGTCATTGCTATCGACCACCGTGACGCGCGACTCGAAGTCGCAAAAGAACGTGGTGCCGACGTGGTTTTGAATAGTAAGACCGACGACATCGGAAGCCGCGTAGCCGAACTCACTGAATATAATGCAAATGATCAGGCACGCGGGCACGCGAGTGGTGACGCAGGTGTAGACGTGAGCTTCCATTCGTGCGGATACTGGAACCACCATGCTGAAGAATATTTCAACCTCGCTGTTAGGAATACGCGGGATGAGGGGATCGTTGTCTCGATTCCAGACCTCATGACACCCATTACACCTGACCTTCACCGAATTCACCACCATGGTATGGAAGCAAGGTTTCCGAATCTCATGCATCACGGACCAGAATTCCTTGACCGGTGGGTCCCTCGATTAATGAAGCCAATCGTCAATGGAACTCTCGATGTCGGCTCGCTCGTTACTAGTACCCACTCACTGGAGGATGCTCAAGAAGCGATGCAGCTTTACAATGATGACGAGTCGCAGATCAAAGTCGCATTGAAGCCAGAATAATCCTGAACCAATAACACGAATATGACCAATACACCACCCGTTGGAATTGC
The DNA here is from genome assembly GCF_001469865.1 of Haloferax profundi. GTDB lineage: Archaea > Halobacteriota > Halobacteria > Halobacteriales > Haloferacaceae > Haloferax > Haloferax profundi. The sequence continues at coordinate 8,074 of NZ_LOPV01000628.1, read as the reverse complement.
GGTTGTCGGTCTCGGTAGAATCGCACGGAGTCACATCGACGGAATACGACAATGGCCAGAGCAGTGCGAATTGACAGCTGTCGTCGATATTCAAAAAGAACGGGCACAGTCTTTTTCTGATGAGTACGACGTTCCGTACTACACACAAGTCGAAGACGCATTCAACGATCCTGAGATTGATGCTGTCGTAATCTGTGTCCCACACAACCTCCATTCTAGACTGGCCATCGATGCTGCCGAAGCTGGTAAGCATATCCTCGTAGAAAAAGTCATGGCAACCTCTCTAGACGAGGGGAAGGCGATGGTAATGGCTGCTGAGGATAACGGAGTCAATCTGATGGTAGGGCAAAGCCGTCGTTTCTTCCCGTCACTCATCGAAGCACGCGATCGCCGCACTGAGATCGGAAACCAACTAAATCTCCTATATTCGTTCGCATGCCATTTCGATGTTGACACAGCACCGGACTGGTGGCAATCTAAAGAGAAGACAGGTGGACTTGTCTATCCGATGCTTGGCTCGCATAGTATCGACTACACGCTCTGGATGCTCGACGACAGGGAGCCGGTCTCTGTGTATGCAGAGGGTACCTCAAATAATGAGGATTTCGAGGGAGACGATGATGTCACGCTCGTCATCCGGTTCGACGATGACACACACGCGACGAACTTCCTATCGATAAATAATTCGCCAGTCGTCCACAGTGGACTCGTTGTCGGTGAGAAGGGGTCAATCACGTGGAGCCAAACCGGTGACCATAGCGGAGACCTCGTTGGTGTCGCAACGACCGACTTGAAGATTAACGGAGAACCTGTCACTGTTGATTCAGGTGGGAAACACAACTTTGCACTCCAAATGCGTGAATTCGCTGAGTCCATAATCGAACAACGGTCTCCAGAAGCCTCAGGCGAGGAAATACTAACTCAATTACAAATCTTGGAGGCCGCAAAGCAATCCGCAGAGAAAAGCCGTGAGGTAAAACTATCTGAGGTCTGACTAACGATTAAATTCAACCAGTATCAACCCCAATTAATTTTTTAGTAACATTCCCAGTCATCAATCGGTATCTTTATATTATTACAACAATATTGTAATCTCGGGCATGGTAAGAGATAACACTACCCGACGACAGATGCTACAGATAACCGGTGGGGCCGCCGCTGTTGGACTATCTGGGCTGGCAGGATGCACTGGAAGTTTCAATGGTGGAACAACTACCTTCAAATACGGGCACCCAAATAGTCCGGATAGCGTCGTGGGCCAGTTCGCATCAAAACTCTCCGATGAGGTAGAGAGTCGAACTGAGGGCGAGGTCAAAATCAACGTTCACCCATCGTCTCAACTCGGTGGAGTTAGCGATATGATTCAAGGGACTTCGTCAGGAAGTATCGAGATGGGCCATAACGATTTCTCTGCTCTCGGCCAGTTATACGAGCAGATGTCTGTCTTCAACCTTCCCTACATATACGAGGACCGAGACCACCTCATGCGCGCAACAGACCCACGGTCGTCAGAGGTTCTCCAAGAACTGAATAAAGAACTGGTAGACAAGTCGGACATCCGTGTAATTGGTGGATGGTACTACGGACGTCGACAACTCACCTGCAACAGCGCAATCAAAAAACCTGCGGACCTGAATAATAAAAAGATTAGAGCAATCCCTCTCAAAGTGTTCTTAACCACGGTCCGGGGACTAGGAGCACAACCGGAAGCTGTCGACTTCTCGGAACTTCCGAGTGCACTCGCGACTGGTGTCGTTGACGGCCAGGAAAACCCCCTCGTCACCATTGATGCGAACAAGTTCTACGAGCAACAATCGCATCTGATGATGACTTCCCACATTACACTCCAGTTGCCGGTATACATCAACGAGAAAGCCTGGCAAGGACTGAGTGAAGAGAATCAACAGACGGTTCGTTCAACGATAGCAGAGCTCCGTGCTGAGTCTTTAGCCGAAGGGAAGCAGAAGGAACAAGAATTACGGGGTACTTTGCAAGAGAAAGGTATGACCATCATTGATGAGAGCTCTGGTCTGCAACTAGACGCCTTCAAAGAGTCGGTTAACGATGAAGTTGAATCTGCGTTCTCTGGTTGGTCGGACCTCGTCTCTAGGATCGAAAAAATATAAGTCCTAACGGAAGAGTTCAAACCTAATGGTAACATATGACGAACGGCTCTCGTCAGTCCTGCTGCTCGCTATCGTCGTGTTGGTAGCGTTCCAAATCTTGGCGCGATGGATTGGCATTGCAGCCACGTGGACTGCCGAAGTAAGCCAGCTACTCAATGTCTGGCTCGTGTTCCTCCTTCTAGGCAGGGCAGCACTTGAAGATCGACACATCAAAATAGAGTACTTTGTCGATAAGCTTCCTGCCTCGTGGAGGGCTCGGGTGCTGACGGGCGAAACGATATTGAATATACTCGCCGGGCTGACAATTGTTGGGACGTCACTGATGATGGCCGTTCAGTTTGGCGACGTCACGACTGAAGCAGCTAACATTCCCTTACCACTCCTGTATCTAGCGGGCGTTGTGGGGATGGGCGGGTTTGTCCTCGCATCAATTCGAATCCTTCGCCATGGAGACGACACGGAAGCAAACCGACACTATGGAGTTGAGTCAAATTGACCCAAATCACACTAGCCAAAGCCAATGCTGGAACTGACTCGAGCAGAATCGTCTGTATGCAGACTTCACCTTACGTGGCCAATACGGAGAGTTCACAAACATGGAATTAGGAGTTGTCGTCGTAATTGCCGCACTCGCACTAGTGTTCCTTCGAGTACCAATTGGTGTCGCCTTCATTGTTCCCTCGGTGGTCTATATCGTTATCACCGGTGTCCCTGTCGTTACAATCGCACAGCGGACAATGTACTCAGTGAATTCATACACGATTCTCGCAGTGCCTCTGTTTATATTCGTTGGCTCACTACTCAATCAGAGTGGAATTACCGACCGAATCTTTGAGTTCACGAACCACCTTGTCGGCCACGTCTCTGGTGGGCTCGCTCACGTGAACATCGTAGCGAGTCTCATATTCTCGGGGATGTCTGGTGCCGCACTCGCAGACGTTGGTGGTATCGGTCGAATGCTAATTTACGCCATGGATGAGAATGGTTACGAACGAGACTACGCAGCCGGGCTCACGAGTGCATCTGCAACGGTTGGCCCCATTTTCCCACCAAGTATTCCTCTCATCATCTTTGGGCTGGTGGGGCAGGTTTCCATCGTCTCGCTCTTCCTAGCAGGGGTAATCCCTGCAATCCTTTCAGTCCTCCTACTGATGGGATTCACCGCATACCTGGCTCGAAAGCGAAATTTCCCCACTTCTGAGTCGGATATCTCACTACGGAAAACAGGGAAGTCGTTCGCAATCGCATTCCCCGCATTACTGACTCCCATTGTCCTAATCTCGGGTATGCTCACAGGCGCGTTTGGTCCGACAGAAATCGCTGCGGTAACCTGCGTCTACGTTATTGCGATCAACGTATTACTCTATGGGAACAGAGATGTCAGTTACATTTTTGATGCCAGTGTTGAGGCAGTGCGCTCGACATCTGTGATAATGTTCCCTCTGATCGGTGCAGCACTCTTTGGATGGGTCTTAACTGTCGAGCAGATTCCGAACTTGGTGTCGAACATCCTGTTCTCGGTCTCGACGAACCCACTGGTAATCCTCCTCATTCTAAACATCGTCATCCTTGTCATCGGGTTGTTCTTGGAGACCGTTGCAGCTCTTCTGATGTTGACTCCAATCTTCCTTCCCGCGGTAATTAAACTCGGGATTGATCCGATACACTTCGGCGTCATCATGGTGTTCAACTTGATGATTGGACTTCTCACACCACCGCTCGGTCTCTCAGTGTACCTCTCAAGTGATATAGCCGATGTTCCCGTCGAGAATGTCATCAAACAGGTTTCGTTCTACTACGTTCCTCTCGTGTTGACACTGCTACTCATCACGTTCTTCCCGTCGATCGTGCTTTGGCTACCCAAGCTTGTGAACTGAACCACCAATGATTACAAACAAACGAACCATAGGCGACACTCATTCGAAAGAGTTTGTCCTAGACTGCATCGAGGCAGGGATTACTGCAGCACATCCCAAACAGATTGTCGAAGACACAATTTCGGTCGAAGACCGTATTTTGTTTGTCGAAGACCACGAATACCAACTTGACGAGTACGATAACGTAGTTGTTGTCGGTGCCGGAAACGCCGCAGGTCGAATATCTCAAGCTATCGAGTCCGTTCTCGGCGATACGTTAACGTCTGGGGCCATTGTCACCGACGACCCAGTTGAGTGTGAGATCATTGAGATGTACCGAGGGACACACCCACTTCCCAGTAGAGCGTGTGTAAATGGTGTAAATTGTATCCAAAGTCTTCTCGACGATTCCCACGGACAGACACTCGTAATCGCGGTTTCAGCAGGAGGAGGGAGCGCACTTCTCTCCTTGCCGCACCGTGGTATCGGGTTCGATGAGTTACGAGCGGTGACAGAATCGTTACTTCACTCTGGGGCACCCATAGATGAGATTAACGTGGTCCGAAAGCACCTCTCTCAGGTCAAGGGGGGGCAATTGGCGGCAGCAGCGTACCCCGCGACAGTAGTGAATCTTGTTTTATGCGACGTTGTCGGGGATGACATTGGAACGGTCGCTAGTGGCCCGTTTGCACCCGATTCTTCATCTTTCGATGATGCCCTCGAGATCATTGGGAGGTACGATATCCCCGTACCGCCGTCTGTTCACACAGTACTCGAACAGGGGGAGTTGGGTGCACTCAAAGAGACCCCCTGCCAGAGCAACGATGTTTTTGAACGAGTTCACCACCATGTAATTGGAAGTGGAGAGACCGCATTGCACGCCGCGCGAAAAATGGCTACCGAACGTGGAATCACTGCAGAGATTCTGTCGTCACAGGTAGAAGGCGAAGCAAGTGAGGCGGCAAAATTCCATTTGAGCGTTGCAAACGAGGTTATTCAGTCAAAAGAACCGTTTCAACCACCGGTGGTCATTCTCTCAGGTGGGGAAACCACTGTCACCATCGAAGATAGTGGAAACGGTGGCCCAAACCAAGAATTCTGTCTCAGTGCCGCCATTCACCTGAACAACCCTGACATCACTGTCGGAGCCGTCGATACAGACGGTATCGATGGAAACGCAGACGTAGCGGGAGCTATAATTGATTCTGCGACTGTAGGTCCAGATGACCTCCCGAGTGCTAGAGAACACCTACAAAAACATGAATCAACTGGGTATCTAGCATCGAAGAATGCTACGGTGAAAACCGGTCCGACTGGGACGAACGTCAACGACCTCAGAGTAATCTATATCCAGGACACGGCCGGAGATAGCCCATCCGTCAATAGTGCACATAGCAGAAAGCCCAAGAGCGAATAGAAACGACACAATGCATGGAGATACTCCATGTATGCTTGAACGTGAGCGATATCGAAGTCTCGTCGGCATTCTATCAATCTGAGTTTGGATTGACCCCTACGTGGGACTTTGTTACGGACGATGGGAAAGAAAATAGATACTTCGAGGGTGAAAATGGATTCGAATTACAGCTGTCAGAAGTCGATACGGCTGATGGTGCTGAGGATATTCAATCGTGGGGCCACCTTGCGTTCAAGGTTAACGACCTCTCACGAGCACTTGAGCGTATTGACCACTATGGCATCGTCGAGGAACCGCGCTATGTAGCTGCTGCAGATGCACGCGTGGCATTCATTGCAGACCCCGATGGGCACGTAATCGAACTCATCGAACCGCAGTAACTCTCCGTAGCAAACACGCGGATTACTTACTGTGGCTCATCCTCTATGCTACAATTTTATATAGCGATATTAGATTTAAACATAATATCCAGCTCAAGTCTTCAATTTTACTAATTGGCGTTGTGTATGGTCCACTCCCGCACAAGCCAAAGTATTAACTAACTATGAGAAAGTCACTGAGTAATGAAAATCACACACTCAGAATCACCCCAACATAGAGCGAGAGGGTTACTCTCCGGTGAGAAGGCGTGAATCAGCAGTCTGACTCCGAGGGTTTAGAGGTCGAAGAGACGGCTTCAGAGAACCAGACGAGAAAGCGTCGCTACAACTGGTCGCGTATGGACCTCGACGAACTCGTCGACGTCTACTGGCAAGATATCGCACCGAAGCGATGCCGCGATGGGTTTGACGAGGATCGAGAAGCTCCGACCTACGACTGGCTCACCGAACACGGATACAGTGGGATTGCGTACGCGCTTCGCGAACATCACGACCTCACGCCCAACCAGTTCTTCGTCGACGTCGTCGGCCTCGAAGACGCAGAGTCTGAAGAGTGGGAGTGGAACGTCGACCACGACGCCACTGTGAACGCGCTCGACGCGTATCTCACGTCGATAGAAACTCGTGGGGGACGGGCAGAGAGTACCGTCGAGACCCACCGAACAAGGTTGGCGAAGTGGGTACGGACGTATCGAGAGTTGCATGGGACGGATGCGTTGCTCGAGCCACTGTCTGAGTTAGACCAGCAACCGCGAGAGATAGAGCGGGTTCTCGCCGTCCTCGACGTCTTCGACGAGGAACTATCGACTGACCGCTCGAAGCTCGAATATCTGCACGTCGCCAGAGCGTGGTACGCCTTCGTGAAACGCCGAAAGTATGCGAAGTACAATCCACTCTCTGAGGCCGGTGAAGAGTTCGGCTGGGAAGCCAGTGAACCGGACCCGCAGGCGCTGTCGGCGTCGCAAGTCCGTCGAATCTACGGCGAGGTCGACTCGCCCGAAGCGGAATTGCTCGTCGTTGCGCTCGCGGGGTGGGGGTTACGGCCCTCAGAGGTTGCCGCGTTGCACGTCGACCAGGTGGTCTTGGATGCTGAAGACCCACATCTGTCGTTCGGTGATGGAGAGCGAAAGAACGGCCCGGGTGAGGTTACGCTGTTGTATGGAGTCGACGTCGTCGCTGATCGGATTGATTCGCTTTCGGACCGTAAGAACTGGAACGGTTATCTGTTCCCGTCTCGGTCGTCGTCGACGGGACACGTGTCAGTTAGTACGATACGTCGTCGATTCAAACAGCTTGCTGACACTGCTGAAGTGGTTGTTGATGGGGATACGCCCACACCGAAGATGGGGCGGCGATTCTGGTACTCGGCGTATCAGGAGGCAGTGGGAGAGGTTCTGGAGGGGTTGGAGGGGGTTGCTGAAGACCAGGGGAGTTCGTCGACGGAGGTTGTGCTTCGGAATTATCTTTCGAGGGAGCAAGAGCGGAAAGCTCGGCGGAAACGGATGTATGAAAAGTTAGACAAGGCACTCGGATTTTGAACCTACCCTCCTCCCGTATGTGAGAACAGGTGGGATGCAGATGTTCTTTGAGCTGCAAATAAAACAATCAAATATCTCGTACTTTTGTAACCAGAACCGGTTCGCCAACACAATCTAGAGGTTTATCCAGTTCACATCTGGAATTTTCAATTAAGTAGACAGTCAATCAGAGAACGCCGCTGAACAGTTCTACCAGATTTCGGGGTATTACTTCCCACTAACCGTTAGTTACAGTTCCAGACTACGGGTCGTGTGGACTGTACTCAATAAACTTCTCCGTAACTCGATATAGAACGTCTTCTTTGTTCTTCTGGTCAGTGATTGATTCTTCTAAGTGTTCGACTACCACATCACGATCTATCAGTGTTCCGTTCTTTTCAGATAGTTTAAAATCACGCTTTGATTTTTCGAACTTCGGGGAGAGGAAGAGGCTCCCAAGCAACTGCTGCCAGCGGCCCATGTTAAGACGTATTTTTCGGTCGGAGACAAGCGCGAATCTAATGAATAGAAGTATACTGAGACCATCCAAACGGAGGAAATCTACCTGATAATTCTCGAACGGTGACCTCTTCAGCTCATCAAGGAAATCCTCTATCTTTGAGTCATTAAATTCTGGAGCAATGAATACGAGTACTTTGTTTTCCACATTTTCATCAATACAGATGTTATCCGCGATTTCCAAATACTTCCGATATTGTGGTCCCTCACCTTCAGTAATGGTCGGATAGTCCCGAGTTTTTGCGCTCACACTTTTTGA
>NZ_LOPV01000627.1 GCF_001469865.1 Haloferax profundi | reverse complement strand
ATGATCATCGTCGTGTGGCGGTGCTCTTCATCAAAGAGAAATCCGAGACCGTCCGGAACACGGTTCCCTGTTTGGGACATTCCAAGCGGTTGCATCGGGAATTGCCCTAGCTGTGCAAAGGCAATTGCACAGAGTTCCTCCATCTCGTCTCGTACCTCTGACTTCCCACGAATCTTTTCAAAGTCAACGAGACGCGATGCAATTCTCTGAGGGTTGTCGTGAACCTCCTTCACCAACTCCTGTGGAGCATCCTCATGCTGTGGTTCGAATGTTTCCTCGATCTGACTCCGCGCGTCAATTAGAGTGTCGAATCGATGGAACTTCCGATCAATTCCGGGTGG
>NZ_LOPV01000626.1 GCF_001469865.1 Haloferax profundi | reverse complement strand
GAAAGACCACCCATTCGGGCAACTATGTCGTCCAGTTTCGCCCTCGTTTCCTCGTCAAAGGTTACGATGAACTGGTTCCTAAAATCACGGAGGTACTCCTCAAGATTTCCTAACGTCGTCTCCTGATATTCCCCTGGGACAATTGCAATACGAGAATCTCGGACTTCTCCAAGATGTACATCCCCACGGCGTTCGATATTCTCCAGTGAAATATCTCCGAGAACTTCCTGAATTGCTTTTGCTGTTTGTATTGAATAGTAAACACCTTCCTCGCCCGACTTCTGATGTAGGTTCCTACAGATGTACTTCCTTTCCCCACCAATCTGTTTTTGCTTCATGTACTCCTCACCACCACACTTTTCGCACGGGATCTGGTCCCAGTAACCAACCTCAACGAAATCGCTCCCTGCGAGAATGGGAGGCAGTTTTTCTCGGCGGAACTGTTCGTTGAAATCGCACTCCAAAGCCGCTTCCGCGACATCCAACGTGCTACTCATACTACTTCTTCACCTTCCCGTAGAAGGGCAGTGAGAACGCGCTCTTGGTCTTCGGTTACATCACCTGCAATGCTGATTTTTGTTCCGGACACGTCCACTTCCAGATCCCCCAACTGGAGTGTGTATTCACGGGTACGGCTTTTTTGATTGAACTTCTCTACACGGTCCCCTAGGCTGAATGCGTCCAGAAACTCGGAGACATCCTCCTCTGTCTCGATAACGAATGTCCGCAAGTTCCCCTCAACATCCACCTGCTCTAAACGGATCCGGGTCTGCTCAACGGATTCGATATTTTCAAGAATTTGTTTATATTGTTCAGTCTGCTCTTCGTCAAAGACATCTTGTTTTTCAAGCCTCTCACGGTATTCATCTGCACGCTCGCTCACAAAGTCCTCAGGGGATCCAGTGTTATCGGGATCAAGCGGATCTGCGAACCGCACCCTCTTGCCGTACTCGACATCCCCCTCATAGAGTACCTCTATGACAGGGGAGAGGAGTTGCTCCACGCTACGCTTAATTTCAGCGTAGTACTCGTTTCGCCCGTAATCCAAATAGATGTGCTCAGTAACGACGGGCCAGTAATTGTGAGATTTGACTTCTGCTTCCCTTGGACCGGTGAATTCTGAGTCCGTTTGATCATCACGGAAAGTAAATTGCCGATAGGAACTGGAGCGGGACTCTGCGTAGAACCTAACAATAAGCGTCTGCTCATCCAAGATATCCACTCGATTGAGTGTGACTTTATGTCGTTGGTGATCATTGACGTCCGGAAGAACGTCCCATACAGCATCCTCGATCGCTTCTATTACCTCTTCACCCAACCCATCGAAACTCCGTTCACCATCAATTCGCTTCCGTTCGTAGGTTCGCTTTCGTTTGAAATCTTGGAGGGAGCGAATCAACTCGACTTCGTCTTCCCATTCCCACTCGATAAAGTAGAGAATTAGAGAGACCTTGTCGCCCATTTCATCATCCGTAAGGTCTCCAAGCTTCTCCCGGTCCAATTTTTGTATCCCTTCTACGATCGTTCCAGGACCGATTCTTTCTAACTGCTGTTTATACCAGTGGAATGTCTCAAGACTGCCTGACTCAAGCAGTTGTCGACAGTCATCCTCAATTCGTTGCTCACGG
>NZ_LOPV01000625.1 GCF_001469865.1 Haloferax profundi | reverse complement strand
CACCAACGAGTTCTGCATACCGATTTACTTGGGTACGTGAGAACTTTCGAGCGTAATACGCGACAATTTCGTCGGCGTCCTCAAAATCTTGGTGGAGGTCCAAAGAAGCCCCACTGGTTGCCATTAACTTTGTTAGAATAGAGACATATACTTAAATCCTTGTCATCTATCGTATACATCAACATCCCAGACACTATTATGTCGTTTTCCCTCCCGCATAGCTGACGAGGATCCTGAAACAGTACAGAAGCGAGTTGCTCGGTGTAGTGAGTGCTTGGCTGGGTGTCCACTACGCCATATCGCGGATGACGTCAGCGCCGCCGCCAAGTCGGTCCTCGGAGTTGGGGAGGTTCTCGATGGCGGTTTCGATGCCGACAGCGAGTGAGTAGCGGTTCGTAACGCCCTTGCCCTGTCCTCGTCCAGTGGTCTTCTTCTTGAGGATGTTCGAGTGCGAGAGGTTATTCAGCTTCTCCCGGTAGCGTCGGTCAGAGAGACTCTCGACACCGTACTGAGCACAGATTTGTTTGTGGTAATCGTAGAGCTTGTTCGTCTCGACCCACGTTGCGTCGTCGCGAACCGTGTAGTACGTGACGGCCATGAGTGCGATTTTCGCGTGTGTTGGGAGGGAATTGATTCCTCGTTCGACGGCCCTCCGTTCGATGTAATCGCGTGCATCGCGAACGTGCTGTTCAGTCACGAATTGCTCTCCAGCGTCGTCGGCGAGCCGGCAGGCGCGGAAGAGCAGCTTGATTGCTTGGCGCGCGTCCCCGGAATCGGCTGCCGCGAAAGCCGCTGCCAGCGGGATGACGTCCGGTTCAAGTACATCACTGACTAGGACTTTGCCATCGATCCCGTTGGTTGCGACAGTAGGGCGGGAGTCTTGACTATCCCTGTCGACGAACTCTGTATCTTTGAGCCCCTTCGCTGCACGGCGAGCGAGAATCGCGCGGAGTTGGTTAGCGTTGTAGGGTGAGAACTCGATTTCGTCTTCTCCGAGTGAAGAGCGAACGTCTGCGTTCAGGTTCTCCCGGAACTGCAGGTCGTTCGTAATCCCGATGATGGAGAGTCGGACGTCATCAAGCTCGAGTCGGGGGAGTTCGTAGAGCACGTAGTCGTCGTCGCCGATGGCGTCAATCTCGTCGAGAATGACGATGATTGTGCCACCAATTCTGCGGAGTTCCGTAGTAACCATCTGGAAGAGCGCCTTCTTTTGATGCCCTTTCGGAAGTTCCGCACCGGGGCCTCGAAGTTCTTTCACCAGATGGGTGAGTAGATGGTAAGACTTGTCCAGCCCTTTGCACTTGACGTTCACCACAGTGACGTCGATCCCCTGATTATCAGCGAAACTCTGTAGTTGGTGAGTTTTGAGGTTGATTGCGGCCGTCTTTCCCTGCCCAGTGGGGCCATACACGAATACGTTGAGAGGCGTCGACCCCAACGTGGCGGGACGGAGAGCACTGTGGAGTTCGTCGAGTTCCATCTCGCGCTCTGGAAGCTCACGAGGACGGTACCCCTTGTTTGGGTTCAACACGTCCATATCGTCGAAGATTGTCTGCTCCTCGCCGAACTCTCGCATGGGTGAACTCTCGCTGGTGACTACATAAACCCCCATGTCCAATGACGCCAATGAGAGAGGGATACATCCACTGACAAACAGTTCGTTCTCGTATGGGAGGGGGAGGGGGGTGCGTCCAGTGTACACTCTCGAAAATCGAAGAGAGTACAGTCGCTGCCTATTCCCGTGGAAAGTACTAAGTAGCGGCCTATTCAGCCGAAACCGTATTGGATATAGGGTCATGTAAATGGGTCTTTTGGAAGTGTGGAGTGACGGAGACGCTCAGCAAATTACATTGGACGCACCCCCCTGTCAGAGGAGTTGTTTCTGGGGTTGCCTCTGTACGTCTCGTTACACTGGACGCACCCCTCCCTCCCCGAGCACTCGTTGCGGCGAAGAGTCGCTCCCGACGTTCTCAATCCCGGCGTTGCCTGCGGAAACTCCGTATACTTCAACCGGCAGCGCAACAACGAGTGTCGGAGTCGTCAACAACTCCACAAGGTTACCTTCCCGGACTTTGTCTTTCAACCACGCAATCCCGTCAACCGAGTTAGGATTCTCCGGGAACGCAGACGTGTGATTGTGTAACCCAATATTAGCTTAGAAAATGAGCCCCGCGCTACGACCAGCCAGCCTCTAGGCGCATCACGTCGTCACGGAGGTCCTCTATCGTCTCCACGATGTCGTCATCCTCCATCGTCTCTACACGTCGGACCGTCAGTTCCTCCCGGAGCAGCGTCGTCGTCCGGCTCACGATGTTACTGTTAGACGGTGGGTCGTCGTACGTACCGTCTTCCTTGATATCGTTCAGTGTGTCGTGACAGAGGAGATCACCACAGGCATGTGTAACAGGGGTGTACCGCGCAAAGTCGTGGTCCAGAATGTCGTTTGCGAGCTCCTGGAAACCGAGGACTTTCTTCGTCCTACTGTAGTCCCGATGCTTAACTCCTCCCGATTCACCTTCCTCGTAGGTGAGCTCAGCACCCCACCAGATTCGGTGAAGTGCATTGGAGTATGCGTCGGTCCCAGCCTTCAGGAACTTTTCTTCCATGTTACCCGGACTCTCCGGATTGAAGACGTGGTCCCACCGGTAGTGAACGAACTCCGGGAACCGAACGACACAGAGGTAGTGCCACAGCCCGGCGTCTGCCGCCTCGTTACGTGTCAGATCGAGTGTACGGTGGAGTGTCGGTGCTAGCTCGGCGTCTATAATCGAGTCTTGGGCCTTGATGTCGTCGTCAGCACGAATCTCCTCTATCCGCTCGTCAATCGGACTCAAGTCTATGGAACGACCGAGCGGTTGTAAGTACGGACGGAGGTCATCCTCTGAAAGCTCGCGCTTGCCAGCGAGGAACCGATTGTCGATCATCGGATGGGCTGCACTCTGCAGGTGGAAAAGCTCAGTCGTCACTTTGGATCGCCTCCTCTATCAGGTTCGTCGTGTCAGACGGAATGTTGTAATGCTGATGCACCGCACGTTCGATCCGCTGAACGAGGTCTGGGATATCGACGTGACTCCGAACGTCCTCGGCAAGTTGAATCGCTGCCTCGTCTTCATCAAGGTCCGGGTACAAATCGTCCAAGAAGATATCTAATACGTCTTCCTGCCAGCCATACTCTGGTTCGCCCGTATCGGGACTCGTGTCGTGTGCTGTCTGCATCAGTAGCTGCGTCCAGACGGAATGCTCGATGTAATCGTAAAGTACGTCACGTAGCCGCGGTGGTCCGCCCGTAGATCCCGTGTTTTTCAGAACTTCAACCACCTGTGGGTGTTCCCTGTTCAGATATAACTGTGGGTTACGAGGCGCCTCTAAGCTGAGATAGTGGATGTGGTTCTCGTTAGGGAAACTGTCGTAGTCGCTGAAGTCCTCAATGATCGGCATGAGAAGACTCCCGCCATCATCCCTCTCGTCGAGTCGAATGATCCACGAGAGCCCGTCAGCGACCCGAGCGCCGACCTTGGACGCGTGCTTCGATCCACTAGAGCCGCCCTTCTCCGTTCTGGTGAGGTACGGCTTGATTTTCACTCGTCCACGGTGGTCGTCACGGTTGATGCACAAGGTAAACTCGTGGCTTCCGCCATTTAGCGGTGAGTCGGCGAGGATGTGCCGGTCTCGAGTCATTGCGAGGGGGTTTTCCTTCACCAGTGCGAGGCGACCCGGTGTCTCGTCCCACTCGTTGAACGGGAAGACTTCCTCGACAGTATCCTCATGGATGGTAACCGTACCTTCTAACTCCAGAGTCTCCCAGTTCCCTTCGTCGACCAGCGACAGGAACTTATCGTCCTCGTCGAGATCTCCTCTATCACCCAGAGGGGCACCATCTAGATGGAATGATTCGACATCGAATTCGAGTGCCTCTTCGTGATACTCGTGCGGAAGAGATTGGCTGACTAAGCTACCCGTCTGAACTTCTTCTTCCGCTTCTTCGTCTGGTTCGGCTCCTTCGACCTCCCCATTGACAGTCGCCATTACTCGTCCCTCCGTTCTGCTACGTCAACCGACACCTTCATCCTGGTCTCGACCTGCCTGTGATCTTTTGTCGACACGCCCTCGAAGGAGACCTTCGATGTCCCAGGAGCGGGCTCTAGCCGTCCCACTTGGACTCCCTTCTGCTCCGGAAGTGAAATCGACACCCCAGCAGTATTTGACGAGATATTCTGTACGGGAAGGCGGTCCGTAGTCGCTCTCTCCTCTGCCATCCGAATCAGTGAGACGGTGACAGCCCGTATCTCGTTACGATCACTCAAAGGCTCCACCTCGCCGTTGAACGACCAGTGTGTATACACATCGTCGAACGAGATGTTCGTGTCTCCGGTAACGCGCTGACTACTTGGTGACTCACGTTCTGAACGACCCCCTCGTGATTCGTTCCCGATCTTGAACCGGTTTCCAAGACGCTGAGGCCCGGTCGCACCTCTATCGACGTTGGGCGCGACGAGTCCACGTAACGTCTCGGTTACGTCAGACTTGATACCCTCTACTGCCGTCCGGAATCCCCGAGAGTAACTGTTCGCCAGTGTCTCCGTTCGTACCCACTCATCGTGTTGCGGTGGCTCCGCAGCAGTCAAGAATTCCTCCACGATAGTGTCTGCGTCTCCCGGACTCTCATCACTGCCCCATGGCCGCGCACGTCCACCGAGGAGGACAGCGTGGAAGTCCTGGTTCCCGACGACGACTCGGTCTCGGTCGTAGTACTCAACGACCATCCCCGCACCTCGGATGAACGCCACTTCGTTCCGATGCTGATATTCACCAGTATCTGCACGTCGAACCAGCAGGTCCAGTTGGCCATCCGCACCGCCACCACCATCGCTCTTTTTTGGTACGTCAAGTGACATCTCCGCCTGCGCGACATCCTCGGGATTGTCCAACTGGCTGACCGAGTCATCACGGTCGTTCAAGCAGCTTGTGAAGGGCTTGTACTGAGGATACTCGTCGATGCTTGCTTGCTTCGTCTCACCTTCAACTTCGACTGCCACCTCCAAATCACCACGATAAACCGCCGGCCAGAACCACTCGATTGCCATCCCCGTGATCTGGTCCGCCAACTCTTCGTCGTCGAGTCGCTCTTCCGCTGTAGGTACGCGGAAATCTACGACCTGGATGCTCGTTCCTGGTTCATCCGGACGACTCAACCGGAGGCGATCCGCTATCGATTCGGCTTCAGCTCCCCAGATGGACTCCGGTCTCGCACCTTCCTCGTCTCCGTTCAGACTGCCGTACCAACCGTGCCCTTGGTAGACCGTATCGCCATCCTCCGACTTGTGCGTCGGTAAGCGCGTCCGACCGATCAACCGGGGGGATCGTTTTTTCGGGTCGGGGTCGCTCAGTGTCGAGTTGAACATGACGAGCGATAGGCCCGAGTACAGCCAGAGGACGGCCTTCCCCAGACCGTAACTCCCTCCTGCGGTATCCCCCGACTTACTGCTGAATAGCACGTCACGGACCAGAGCGGTGAAGTTTGATTCGTCGGCGTTCTCCTCACCGAGGAGGCCCTCTGTATTCTCGTCTTCAATAGTGAGGATACGGATCTCCTCGTCGTCTTTGATCCGCTTGATCGCCTCAGCGATGTGTTTTCCGCTCTTCGTGTCTGTCGCTAAATTGGCGTGCTCGGACCATGTCTCGATATCGAGTGCTCTGAGGTACTCTATTGCCTCGTCGCCCCGTAAGGATTCCAGCTTGAACGTTACCCGTGCCGGTTGGTCGTTTTCCAACCGCGCGTCGTTCGAGTTCTGTAACACTTCACGAACAAAGGTCTTCAGCCCAGGCTCACCGTGCGACATCGCGTACTTTGCGACGTCGTCACCGTAACGAGCATCAGTCGGCCGGGACGTCGTGAATCCCCACTTACCGCTCATCACAACACCTCACCGGCACTAGCGAATATGGCAGCAGACATATCGGAGAAATGTGCGCTACGATTCATAATTGGCACAAATCTCCCGCGCCGACATAAATGTGTGCAGTGTGTTGTCGGTGGAGTTGCCCGATTAAGGTCAGAACTGTGCCTCAGGGGGAGCGCCGGTGGCCAAGTAATGTGCACCGATGAGGTCGTAGCGGACTTCACTGAGTTCACGCGACCGCCGCCGTGTGACAGTACTTAGCCCGTTGAGGTTGACGACAGAGAAACGTACTTCGTCTCCATACTGATTATGTAGAGTGAAGAGGCGACCTTCTATCGATCCTGTCGTCCCAACCTCTTGGAGTGTTCGGTCCCACTGTTCTCCCGCTTGGTCCTTCCGCCACAGCCGAAACGCATGAACACCACTACTGTCGATCATATTTCGCTCAGAGAGCGGACGGCTCACGGTCCAGTCGAGTCCCAGCCAGCCCGAGGCCGTCACGTTACGCCAAGGCCGCCACGACGGCACGGTATACGAGGACCGTTCTGCGATGTCTCGTAGCTCGTGGAGCACTTCTCCATGAGACCCGCCCATGTGCTCCGAGGGCTCTCGGTTCAGTTGGACCATAGGAGTCCAGCCGATTTCCCGCCGGCAAATCGCCAAAAGTGTGGCTTCGATTGCGCGGCGATGCCTCTGTTCCGACGATATAGGTGGTGTCGTGACAGAGACCTCCATCTCACCTCCAGCTCTCTCGGTGATTTGTCGGAGGGGACGCGCTGCACCATGTCGGTCCCCAGTTTGTGGAGTTGATTCGTTCAACCCAGCTGGTAGGTCGATGCCTACCCGCTGTCGAACGCCTCCGTCCGATCCCGATTCCCCTACGTACATCAAACCGGGGAGTTCCGTGTGTCGAACTCTGTAGAGACCTGGACGACGTGGCAGTTCGTCACGGAGTGTTTGCCAATCTCGAAGGTTGAACCAGCTTGACCACTCGAGTCCCATCCACTTACTCGACTGAGGCGCCGGGTCGAGGCGAGTGAGTGGTCCAGGGACGTCGAGAGTCCGTGTCTCCTCTAAGCCTTGCCGCGTAGTCCGGTCAACTGTAGCGAGTTCCGACTGCACAAGTGACTCGGGCATCGAGAGTATCCGGGCGATTGCGTCACTACCGGGGACGTATTGTGAGAGAATCCACGTTGTCGCTTGACGATTCGTCAATCTGGTTCTTTCAACCACCGTGATGATGTCGTCTATAGCGTCTGTGGGGAACTCCGAACACGAAACAACGAATCCGTTACCACCTCTGATTTCTCTGTCTCCAACCACCTCTCTGACCTGCCTGTCGTGGGCGGTTGCGGCGGCGGCGTGACCGTCTTCTGAGAGTCCGATTCGTTCGGCAGCAGCGTCCCAGCACCCATCCGTCTCGGCTAGTACGAATAACAGCCCATCGTCACTCCGTCCCACTGGAAGGGGGTCAAACCCGGTGAAGAGAGTCTCGACATTTACCACAGAGGTACTCCGTACTTCTCGTAATGCTCTTGCGAGGGAATCGGTCTCCACGTTGTACTGAGCGGCGACGGATTCAACGATTTCGCGGGAAATGGGAACCCCGGCGAACGGATCTCCCACGTACGACGTGTTCGACTCTTGGTCCAGATACACGTGGCAATCCTTCTCAGTCATCAGACTGTACCTCCAACCGAAACCGGCGACCCACTTGTTCGTATCGGAGGTTCGTTTTCTCGCGTGTCAAAATTCGTCTAACTCGTGATTGGCCTCACTCTTGCGCTTGAGGTCCATTCGCTCGTCGTAGTCGGAGTAATCCACGCGTCCTTCTGAGATGCCCTGTTCGTCCTCGTACACCATCAACCACTGCCGAACCAGGTAGTAGATGAACGGTGCGGGAATCGCGTTCTTCGCCAGGTGGCTCTTCGGATATGGCCTCGGTGAGTAGTTCTTGACCGCTGCCCACCACTCTCTGGATCGCTCAGAAAAATAGAACGACGAGGTCTCTGCTTTGTCAGACGGCCCATCTGTCGTCAGGAACCGCCGCTCGCGGGGGGGCTGTGGTATCTTGAACGAGGTCTCAAAGGCACGCTCATACTCAATCGGCATACCAAACATCCGCCCGTTCAACACGATAGGGTCCTTTAGTGGGGCACGAGGGACGTTCTCGATTATGTAGTGGTCGCAGTACTTCTCAGCGAGTATTCGTGCACTAGGAATCATGTCCTCGTGGTCGTCAGGATTCCCCGAAATGCTTGTCGTCGCGGCCCACCGTGAGCAGACTGGATGAAACAGTCCGAGGTCAAAGGTGACGTCGTCCTTAATCGGAAAGTCCCACTCTTTGTCCTCTATGTGGGCGTCTGCTTTGATCGGCGTGCTCTCGTTCGTGTCTTTGGGGTCAATTCCGACACGAACCACGTTTCCGAAGTCGTTGAGTACCTCTGATTCCGTCCCGTAGTCCGCGAAACAGTGGAGAATGAGCGGCTCTTCGTGTGTCAATCCATCTTCCGATGTCATGCGAGATCACCTGACGCATACTCAGCGCCATGGATGCCACTGAGTGGGCTCCGCGCAGAGCACATCCGTGTAGAGTCCGCGTAAATCGTCACTATT
>NZ_LOPV01000624.1 GCF_001469865.1 Haloferax profundi | reverse complement strand
TTAGACGGTGATTCATTTTAAAGGCTCTATCTGAACTGATACTAGAGCGTGGTCTGGCTCACGCGGTTCCGTCAAAATACGATTTTGTGCTGATTTTCAGGGAGTGTACTAGATACGTAACACGTGTTCACCATCAGAATGGAATACTAACTGCTTGAAAAGGGACAAGAGCGGTCACTCTCGAACCGGCCATTCAGCCTCGGGAACAAGATCCTCATGTCGAAACGAAAGTGGCAATTCATCTTCGGTGTCAACTCGAAGAAGACGATAGTGGTGGCTATCGGTATCCCGTCCGGTTAATTCACCCAGACCATCTGGTTC
>NZ_LOPV01000623.1 GCF_001469865.1 Haloferax profundi | reverse complement strand
ACGGCTCTGGCGGGATTCGAATCTGGGAGCAACTTGTTGCGACCGAGGTTCGAATCCCACCGCGGCCGCGGCGTACTCCCACTCACTTCGTTCGCGGGAGTCCCGTCACGCCCGTTCTGTGACGAACGTGCTGAGCGGACGGGGATTTCTCGCGCCGACGTTTTTGCAAAAACCAGAACCGCTCCGCCCTCACTTGTTCCGCCAGTAGTAGACGAGTGCGCCGACACCGACGGTGTTGACGACGAAGTTCGTGATACCGCCGATGACGGGCAGGGCAGCGAGGACGGTTGCGACGAACGCACCGGCGACGAGGTGCCCCCAGCGCGACGTCTCGACGTTCGCTGCCTCGAGGAGTCGCTCACCCACGTAGATGAAGACGAGTGCCCCGCCGAACAGCGAGACGAATATCATCAAGAAGATGAGCGGGACGGCCACGACGATGCCGATGAGGGTGATGATGAGGACGATGATGAGGACGATGAACGCCACGAAGATACCGAGTCCCCAGAGGAACGAGGAGACTGGTTCGTCCTCGATGGTGTCGATGACCTTCTCGGTGAAGTCGGGCGCGAGTGCAATCAGCAGGGCACCGAGGATGAGCGTGCCGACGAACGTCCCTGCGGCGGAGACGGTCGACCCGAAGAACCGCGCGAATGTGCTGGGGTCGGCCCCCGGCGTAATCGGTGCTTGCTGCAGGATTGTGAGTGTGAATGGGTCCATAGTCGAAACTCTCATCGAAACAACATAGTGGTTCGCACCGGACTGACAGTGGTTGGGTACAGTGGTTTTAGAGTCGTCGTCCGTCTGATGACCCACTCGCCACACTCACATTCGTGTTGTCGACAGACCCGGTCACGCCAACCCAGATGCTCCTCAACCACTGACGTGAGTGTGTCCCGTGTCTGACGATGCTCCCCCCGGAAGAAGGGCTGAATCGGGAGATAAACCACTGCTTTAGCGGCAGCCCCGCGGAACCCGAAACTCCCGTAGTTTATAAACTCGTATAAAAATAGGTCTTAAACGGGCGCATTAATGTAAATAGTCTGGGAAAAAGACTTTTCCATTAACCCGAATATCCGAGGGACAATGGCAAGGAAAGACGCCGACGGTTCCGGGCCAAAGGCGATCGAGGGTGATGCGGAGTCACCGGTGGAGGGCGATGCCGCCCCGGACCAGGCGTCAAACGCCCGCTTAGGCGAGTATACGTGGGCTGACTTCCTCGACGAATATGGGGAAGACGGCGACGTCGAGGCCCTCTATGGCTTCGACCCGCGGACCCGCACGGAGACACCGGGTAGTTCACGGTGGGGTGAAGACGAGGAACACGAGGTTCCGACCCCAGACCGCACAGATTGGGAGAGCGTCGCGCTCGACCCCGAGAACTATCTCGACTTCCACCCGGTCGACGTGGCCCAATTCGTCGGAAAGCGAGGCGCGCACGCGACGGACATTCACGAACAGTTCGAAGAGTTCTGTAACCCCGAGACCACGCCCGTCGTCAAAGACGAGTGGATGTGGGAGCACTACAAGCGAGAGTACTACTACGAAGACGATGGCTCCCGCCCACGCGACAGCGACGGCGGCATCGAGCGTTTCGACGCCGAAGATGCCCTCGGATTCGACCCCGAGTATATCGAGAACGCACTCGCTCGCGGCGCCCAACGTGCCGACGAACTCGACGAGGTCGTCGACACTCGGACGGTCGACGTCGACGAAGACCTCGACGAAGACGAGTTCTTCTCCAGTGCAGACGGCACGACGACGCTGGCGAACCGCTACGACCTCGAAAAGGCGGTTCCGATGGAGAAGAAGACCCACTTCCGTGAAGTCGAACGCTACTGGGTCAACAAGCCCTACGCGTTCGTCGTCATCTTCCACTCGGTCAAAGAAAACGAGAAGAAGTACTACGCGGTCGAACCGTACCTGAACCGCGTCGAGGACGACCTGACAGAGTTCCTCACGAGCAAACTCCGAAACGCAATCAAGTACAGCGAAGAGAGCATCGTCCGAAACGGCGAGGACAACCGTGGGGCGGTCATCGAGGCGGAGACGTACGACCTCCTGTCACGATACGACCTCTACGACAAGCCAGCATCGGAGACGCTCGCGTCCGACGGGGCGACCGAGTCGTCCGGTCTCATGGACCGTCTCGGACTCGGCGGGTTGTTCGGCGGGAACGAAGAGAGTGAATCGACAGCGAAGACGACGGTTCCGGACGGCGGCAGTGCATCTCTCTTCGGCGGCGTCGCCTCACGACTCGGACTCGGTGGGTTCACCGGCGGGTCGAACCGAACGACCCACGACGAGGCACCCCTCGGCGGTATCGACGGCATCGCTGCACGCCCAGAGTCGGCAGTCCTCGCAGACGACGAAGCAGACCTGAACGACTATCAAGTCCAGAAGCTTCAGTACTACCTCCGTCGCGACTTCATCGGGTACGAGCGAATCGACGGCATCAAACACGACATCAACGTCGAGGACATCTCGTGTGACGGGTACAACTCCCCGGTGTTCGTCTACCACTCCGACTACGAGCAGATTATCTCGAACATCTACCACGGCGAGGGCGAACTCGACGACTTCGTCGTCAAACTCGCACAGCGCTCCGGAAAGGGTATCTCGAAACGTCGGCCACAGGTCGACGCGACGCTGCCCGACGGGTCGCGTGCGCAACTCACACTCGGACGCGAGGTGTCCGACCACGGGACGAACTACACCATCCGTCAGTTCAAGGACGTTCCGTTCACGCCAATCGATCTCATCAACTGGTCGACGTTCTCGCTCGAAGAGATGGCGTTCTTGTGGCTCTGCATCGAGAACGACAAGAGCCTCATCTTCGCAGGCGGCACTGCGTCCGGGAAGACCACGTCCCTGAACGCCGTCTCGCTGTTCATCCCGTCGAACACGAAGATCGTCTCCATCGAGGACACACGCGAAGTCGAACTTCCACAACGGAACTGGATTGCGTCCGTCACTCGACCCTCGTTCGCAGACGACGACAAAGGCGACGTGGACGAGTTCGACCTGCTCGAAGCGGCGCTCCGTCAACGCCCCGACTACATCGTCATGGGCGAGATTCGTGGGGAGGAAGGCCGGACGCTCTTCCAGGTCATGTCCACGGGTCACACCACCTACACGACGTTCCACGCGGACTCAGTGGGTGAAGTCCTCAAACGCTTCACGACCGCACCCATCAACGTCTCGAAGACGATGTTCTCCGCGCTCGACTTGGTGTCTATCCAGACGTCGACGCGGGTCGACGGCAACAAAGTCCGCCGGAACAAGTCGCTCACCGAGATCAACCACTACGACCCAGAGAACGACGAGATCAACGTTCAGGACGTCTACCAGTGGCAAGCAGAGACGGACGAGTTCCTCGAGATGGGGTCGTCCAACACGCTCGAAGAGATAAAGTTCGACCGCGGGTGGGACCACGAGACGCTCGAACACGAGATTTTCAAGCGCCAAGTCGTCCTCGCGTACCTCATCGACCGCGGCCTCAACACCTACACGCAGGTCGCAGCGACGTTCCAGGCGTTCATCAACGACCAGGACACCATCATCGGTCTGATGGCGACCGACGACCTCGAACGCAGTCTCGAAGACCTGCGTGAGATGGAGTCGGTCCACATCAACATCGACCCCGAGAGCGAGGCGATGGTTCCCCGACCCGACCCGCCGGAACACGTCAAAGAACTCGCCAAAGAGATTCTCCGCAGGGCCGAAGAAGAACTCTTCCCCGACTATCGGAACCGTGACGTGGGCGAAGTCGCAGAGGCACTCGGGCACATGCGAAGCGAACCCGACGTCGAGGCGACGCCCGGCGAACGGAGCGAACTCGACTCGCTCGAAGAGGCCACCAGCGACCCTGCACTCGACGAAGGGTCCGAGCGGTCTGAACTCGACGCTGGCGACGAGACGCCCGAACTCGAAGGTGACGACGGTCCGTCGCCTATCGACGGCGAAGAAGAGACGCCGGCGCTCGAAGCGGCGATGGAGGACGTAGACGAGTCCGACGAACAAGCGAAACGTGACGCCGCGACGGACCTGTGGGAGTCACTGCTCGAATCCGACGTCGAAGGCGAACCCAACGAATTCGGATTCGACGAAGAAGGCGACCCGACGTTCCCGGACCCGAAAGACGACGACATCGACCTGGACGACTTCTTCGGTGCGTTCGGCATCGAGGAACCCAGCGACTCGGCGTCGGCGGACGACCACTCGGGCACCACCGAAGCGGACGCGAACGACGATGCTGCTGACGACGAGACCGCTGACGACGACGTCGAGTCGTGGGGCGGGTTCAAAGCGGCAGAGACAGACACGCCAGACGAAGAGAAGACGGAATCACAGTCCGTCCAGCGCGACGAGGACGAGTAGATGAGTAATTTCGACGCCGAGAACTCCGCCGGACTGGACCGAAGCACCGACACACTCGGTGACGCCTTCTACCCACTCTTTCAGATTCTCTTCGACGAGGACGGAGAGTTCGTCACAGACGTCGAAGAGAAACTCCAGCAAGCGCGGATGCCGAACACCGTCGAACTGTACCTCTCACGGGCGCTCGCAGTGGGCGTCCTCGTCGGTCTCTCGCTGTGGATTCTCGGGATGTCGCTCGGATACGGCATCTTCGCGCTCGGACTCGTATCCGCGGAGTCGATAAGTCTCGGCATCCCCGTCGGGAGCGAATCGACTGCCGAACTCCTTCGCTCGCTCGTCATGCCTGCTGCGGTCACCGTCTCGGGCATCGTCTTCGGGTCCATCGGGTTCGCACTCGGGTTCGGGACGCTCGTGGGGATGCCGTACTCGAAAGCGTCCGCCCGGAAGCGCGAGATAAACATGCTCCTCTCGGACGCCATCTCGTTCATGTATGCGCTGTCGGTGGGGGGACTGAACCAACTCGAAATCCTCGAAGCGATGGCACGCGCAGACGACACCTACGGCGAAGTCTCGCGCGAGTTCCAGAGCATCGTCCAAGAGACGGAGTACTTCGGAACCGACTACCGAAACGCGATTCGCCAGCAGGCGCTTCTCACCCCGTCCGACGAACTCTCGCAGTTCCTCACGGACATGCTCTCTATCGTCAACTCTGGCGGTGACATGGAGGGGTTCCTCAAGGACAAGAAAGACAAGCACCTTCGTACGGCCAAACAGCAGCAAGAACAGACGCTGGACACGATGGAACTGTTCGGCGAGATGTACATGACGCTCTCGTTGTTCCCGCTGCTCCTCATCATCATCCTCGTCATCATGAGTATGCTCGGGAAGGCACAGCAGGAACTCCTCTACGCCACCGTCTACGGCCTCATTCCGCTCGTCGGCGTCGGGTTCTTGGTCCTCATCTCGACGGTCAAGCAAGACGAGATTGGCGACGGGTTCCTCGCACCGGCGAACGGGAGCGCCCGTCTCCAAGGCCAGCAACAAGAGGGACTCGTCCACATGGGACTCATCGAGTCGTACGTCGGCGAGTACAGTCTGTTCTCGCGCATCAAGGACCGCGAAGGGACGTACAAGACGCGAGAGTTACTCCGGCAACCGCACGTCTTCTTCAAACAACATCCGCTTTTCACCCTCGCGCTGACCGTTCCTGCTTCGATGGTCCTCCTCGCGGTTGCAGTCGTCGGAGGGTCTGCACCCACGTCGTGGGAGGGGATGATTGCACGACCTATCTGGGGAACCGTCATCTGGTTCTACGTCCCCGTCTACCTCGTCACTACCCCACTGGCAATCTTCCACGAGTGGAACGTCCACTCCCGGTCTGCCATAACTGGGAAACTCTCGGACAACCTCCGAAAGCTTTCGAGTGCGAACGACACCGGTCAGACACTCCTCGAATCGTTCAAAACCGTCGCCGACACTTCCTCCGGAAAACTCGCCGACGAGTTCGAGATAATGTACGCGAAGGTCAACTACGGGATGAGCCTCCGCGAGGCACTCGTCGAGTTCAACAACAAGTACCACATCCCGCGCCTCGCTCGGACGGTCAAACTCATCACGAAGGCACAAGAGGCGTCCAGTCAGATTACGGAAGTTCTGACGACTGCCGCACAGTCCTCCGAGAACCAAGACGACATCGAGCGAGAGCGTATCGCACGAACCCGGATGCAGGTGGCGATTATTCTCATGACCTACGTCACGCTGTTGGCGGTCATGGCTATCCTGAAGACGCAGTTCCTCGACGTGATGGCGGGTCTCTCGTCACAAGCGTCCGGGTCCAGTGGTGGCGTCTCCGGTGGGCCGAGTTTCGGCGGCGCACTCGACCCGGACCTCATGTCGCTCCTGTTCTTCCACGGTGTCACCCTTCAAGCGGTGCTGTCGGGGTTCATCAGCGGCTACATCCGTAACGCCGACCTCCTCGCTGGGGTCAAGTTCGTCGTCGTCCTGCAGACGCTCGCACTCGGGGTCTGGATGGTGGTCGGCTGATGCGACGACGTGACCACACCGCCGGAACCGAGGGGAGTCGAGCACAGACGACGCTCGACTACGCCATCGGCGTCGGAATCTTCCTCCTCGCAATCGCATGGGTCATCGGCACCGTCCCCCAAATCGTCCAACCGTTCGACGACGCGCAGGACCGCCCCCTCGTCGCCAACCGCGCAGCGGACCACCTCGCAGGTGGTGCACTCTCGTCACCCGGCGAACAGACGGTCCTCGACACGGACTGTGTCGAGGGATTTTTCGAGAATACGTCGCCACCGGGCAACTGTGAGTATGGAACCGGACCGGTCGAAGACGCAGTCGGTGTCGGAGACACGTACGACGTGAACGTCACGCTCGTTCGGGATGGGTCGGTCGTGACTGTCGGTGGAACAGAAGCAACGCGTGGTGACCCTGTTCCGGCCACCGGGCAAGTCATCGCCGCTCGCCGTTCAGTTCTCGTCGACGGGCAACTCCACCAACTGCTGGTGAGGGTCTGGTAACGATGGACCGTGGACAAGCACATGCACTCGAGGCGTTCGTCGCCGCCACCGTCCTGCTCGCGAGTGTCACCTTCGCCCTGCAGGTGACCGCAGTCACACCACTGACTGCGAGTACGTCGAGTCAACACATCGAAAACCAGCAAGCAGCAGTCGCGCAGGGACTCCTCGACGCCGCGGCCGAAAACGGGTCGCTCGAGCGCACACTCCTCCTCGAAAACATCAGTGCCGAAGACGGAGACAACTACGTCGCTGGCGGCCCACCGACGGTGTTCGGGCGGATGCTGAACGACACGTTCCGGGAGCGCGGAATCGCGTTCAACGTGAACGTGCACACACTCAGAGGCAACCAGGAAGGAAAGCCACTGTACCAAATCGAACTCGTCCACATGGGCCAACCGAGCGACCACGCCGTGTCAGCGTCTCGTCTCGTCACGCTCATGGACGACGACGTACTCCACGAATTGGACGACGAGACTGCCACGCCGACCACGACGACGCTCGATTCCGCCTCGTCGTTCTACGTCGGCGAGCAGCACACGTCTGACCCCGTGTGGTCGGTCCTGAAAGTCGAGGTGGTCGTATGGCGGATGTGACGCTCCCGTCGCGGGACGCCGGTGAGAGCCGTGGGCAACTCTTCCTCATCACGGCACTCGCCATCGCCGTCTTGCTGGTGAGTCTCGCGTTGATACTCAACACCGCGATTTACACCGAGAACATCGCCACCCGGACGACCGACACCCAACTCGACGAGGCGACGAGCGCACAACGCGTCGCCGTCGACGCCGGTGGCGCGATATTAGACGCGGAGAACCGAAACGGTGGGAGTGCTGGAGACATCGAGTCACGATTCGAGTCCGCCATGGCGAACTGGAGTACGACGTCGGCGACGCTGAGCGCGACAGACGGGTTCTCCACGCGTGTCGAATACAACGGGGCGAGCACTCTTGGGTTGCGAATTCACCAGGATGACGAATCGCGAGACTTCACGGACAACTCCTCGGACGAGAGGTGGGAAGTCCTCGAAGACGGCCAAGTTCGTGCAATTCGGTTCAACGTCTCTCGGACCAGTCTCGCCACGTCACCTTCTGACGCGTTCAGTGTCGACATCGACGGGGAGTCGGACGATATCAACGTCACGATGTACGACGATGGAACGAACGTCGTCGTCACCGTCGAAAACGAGACCGGTACCGTCGGGTCCTGTGTGGTCGAACCGACGAACGGTGACACCCTCGTCGTCGATATTGGCGACAAGACCGTCGGAACGCAGTACTGTGCACCATTTGAGACCATCCACGACGAAATCGACGGAGAAGTCGACATCTGGTTCAACAACGCCGACAATGCATCGGGGACGTACGAGATGTACACGACCGACGACGACGACGGTTTCGACGACATCGGCGACCTCTTCGATATCTTCGACGGGGCGGAGTACGCGGACACTGGAAGTGGCTACTGGCCGGTTCAACAAGAGGCCGTCTACGACGCCAACGTCACGTTCGTCTTCCAGTCCAGTGGAACGACAGTGAAAAAGGAAGTCCGAATCGCACCGGGTGAACTCTGATGGATTCACGAGCAGTCTCTACCACGCTTGGATTCGTGCTGACGCTCACGATAACGACGATACTCATCTCCGGCATCATGGTCGCAGCAGGTGGGTTCGTCTCGTCCGAACACGAGCGTGTGACGGAGACAGAACTCGAAGTCCTCGGACAGCGTCTCGCGGCGAACCTGGAAGCCGCAGACCGGGTCGTCGCGTCGTCAGGTGACGAGACAGTCACCGACGTCGAGACGCGCCTCGAACTCCCCAACCGAGTCGCTGGAACGACCTACAGAATCAGTGTCGAACCGAACGAACTCGTCTTACAGTCGGTCGACCCGGAGGTAACCGTCCGCATCGACGTCACTACCCAGACCGACCTCAAACCGGGGTCAGTCGACGCGGGCGACGTCACCGTCACGTACGACGCAGCCACCGACGAACTGGAGGTGACCAATGGTTGACCGTCGCGCCGTGAGTGACACACTCGGGTTCATCTTCGTGTTCTCGCTCGTCCTCTCGACGGTCGGTGTCGTCACCGCCGTCGGAATGGACGGCCTCCAAGACACCCGTAACGTCGAGCGTATCAACAACGCCGAACGCGCCTTCGACATCCTCGACGACAACATGGAAGACATCGCCGTCCGCGGGGCGCCGAGCAGGGCCACCGAAATCAAGTTAGCCGAGTCGGCGCTCTCGTTCGGCGAGCCCGTTCAGATGGAAGTCGAGTGGGACGATGGGACCGCCGTCGACAATGCGACGGTGAGTACGCGCCCGTTAGTCTACACGTCAGAGACGTCCAACGAGCGTCTCGTCTACGCCTTTGGGACTGTTTTCCGAGGCACCGACGACTCGATGACCGTCGTTCGCCGCCCCGCGTTCGTGCTCTCCGAGGACGCCGTCGCCGTCTCGGCAATCTCCTCCAGAAAGGCGACACAGAGTGTCAGTTCAGTCGGTGGGTCCGGAACGTACCTCATCCGTGCGGAAGTGTCCGACTCCGGTGCGAAGTACCGTGGCATCGCGTCCGAAGACGGGCCGTACGACGTGACGGTCAACGTCACCTCGCCTCGCCCACAACTCTGGAAAGAGGAACTACAGTCGTACGACGACGTGACGTGCCCATTCGTCAACGACACCATGGTCTCGTGTGAACTCACGGGCGTCGATTCAGTTCGCGTCGTCGAAAAACAAGTCGACGTGTCGCTGGTGGACTGACGGGGTCAGCGGACTTCGACGCGAACGCGATTTTCTGTGACGTGGAGGAACGTGATGTACCGACCACCGTCCGCCTGCTCGTAGTCAAGGTCTCCGGAGGACGCCCCTTCGTCGATGCGTGAACTCCCACCGGGACCGTCCGTCACAGAGAGTTTGAAGCTCGGAGCCATCAGCGCCATGTAGTGGTTGGTGAGGTTGTAGAGCGTGACTTCGTCACCATCACCCGCGGTGTACGTCGTTCCGTCGTCTGCAGCGTGCTGGTCGAATGTCACCGACGGTCGGACGCTGCTGGAATCGATATCGTCGCCGAAGTACCACTTGTTCTTGTTCCCTGTTTTCGAAATCGCGCCGTACTCGAGTTTCGTCGAGTTGTTCGTGAAGTCGACAGTGAGTGTCGCAGGGTCGGTATCACAGTCGACTTGGACCGCAGCGTTCGGTGCAGTCGGGTCGATATCAGTCTTCTGCCATCCTTGGTAGGTTCCCGACGCGTCCGAGTAGTAGATGCTGATGTCGATTTCACCGTCGAACGAACCAGACCCTTTACATTTGTCGTCCGAGTAGACGTGGAACTCGATGTCCTGCGTCGGGCCATCCTGGTACATCGACCAGTGCATGTTGTTTATGTGGTTGTCAGCGGTGAGGTTGAGCGTGTACTCACTGACAGTGTGATTACTCGACATCCCGGTGACGTCGATGGAGTTCCCTTCGTTCGGCATCCGGAACGCACCGATGACGCCCCCGATTGCTTCCAACTCGACGCTCACCGACTCGTTCGTGTGGTCGAGAGACATGTCACCCTCGGTTCGGTCGTCGAAGAACTGCGCCCACCCACGGTAGTGAGGACTGTAAATCGTCACCTCGACTGTCCCGTTTTCGACGGGGTTCCCGTAGGAGTCACCGGTGATACTGTAGGTGGAACTCTCGTTCGGGTAGATTCGGTCGGCCTGTTTCTCTTCGACGATATCGGCGACTGGGCTCTGCCCCGAACTCCCATCACCGGCGACCTGAATCACAGGGAGCGTGAGTGTCTTGTCTCGGTAGTGGAACTCCGGCGGCGACACCATCGACGTCCCGTTGTCCTGTGTACGCCAGACGCCCCCACCCTCGTACGCGATGGTCACGTCTCCCGTTCGGTACTCGACGCTCCCGAGCGTCTCGTTGTACAGTTCTTCTGAGGCACCGGCGCCGTCGAAGTCTTTGTGCGTGACGACGATTCTGGTGGTGTCGTCGCGAACGACGTACTGTCCATCTTGCGTCCCACTGAGTTCGACCGATTGCGACTGGGAGTCACCGAGTGCGGTGATTGCAACCTTCGAGTCGAAGAGTGTCATCGAGTGTTCTGCACGGGCGGCGCTCGACGCCTGTTTCGTCTCGCTGAGTGCCGCCCCACCCAGAGTGACGACCGCCGTCGTACCGAGGACAGTGATTCCGAGGATAAGTACGACAGCCAATGGAGATGCTTGTCCCGACCGGTCACGGACGACGCGATACAGCCACGGGACACGGGAGCGACCGCTCATTACGTAGTCTCTCTACGCCCGGGACCAAAACCTCACTGGCTACGTGACAGTCAGATATCTGGATGTGTCACTGCTGACGTGTGGGGAGAGAGCCCAGTGAAAACCGCGACGGCCTTCCTCGCTGCTCAAATCCCA
>NZ_LOPV01000622.1 GCF_001469865.1 Haloferax profundi | reverse complement strand
CGACGCCCGACGAGAGCGGGAACGGCGGCGGCGACGGTGGCGAAGAGACCACCGCACAGGAGGAGACGGAGTCCACTGGTCCGGCAGGGACCTTCACGCTCTGGCACCAGCGCGCAGAGGCCGAGAAGAAGGCACTCGAACAGAACGCGGAGGCGTTCACGTCCGAGACGAAGCACACCGCCGACCCCGCGGAAATCGCCGACCTTCGGAAGAAGACGACGTCGGCCATCCCGGCCGGACAGGGTGCGAGCATGTTCGACTGGGCCCACGACTGGACCGGCGAGTACTACCAAAACGGGTTCCTCTCCGACCAGAGCGAGAACCTCGACGTGGACCTCTCGGTGTACACCCAACCCGCACAGGCGGCCGTCCAGTTCGACGGCGCGACTGTCGCACTCCCGTACGCGGCAGAGACGGTCGGTCTCATCTACAACAAGGACCTCGTCGACGAACCGCCGGAGACCATCGCCGAGATGGTGTCCATCATGGAGGAGCACCACGACCCCGAAAATGGGAAGTACGGCCTCAGCTACCCGCTGAACGCCTACTTCATGAGTGCGTGGGCGCACGCCTTCGGTGGCTACTACTTCGACGAGTCGAACGTCGAACTTGGCCTCTCGAAAGAGGCGACGCTCGACGGGTTCCGACTCATCCTCGACAACTTCGTCCCGTACCAGCCGAAAGACACCGGCTACGACCCGCAAGCGGCCGTCTTCCTCGAAGGCAACGCACCGTTCGCCATCAACGGCCCGTGGTTCCTCGGTGACGTGAAGTCCAACGGCATCGACGCGGGCATCGCCCGTCTTCCCTCGCCCGAGGGCGACGCCGAACCCAAGCCGTACACGACGGTCAAGCAACTGTACTTCACCACGAGAGTGGACGAAGACGAGGCCAAGGCCGCCGCTGCACGAGAGTTCGCCGAGTGGTACACCACGAACACCGACGTGCTCTCGAACAACGCCGAAGAGTTCGGCTACATCCCGGTCCACAAGGAACTCGCCGAGAGCGGTGACCTTCCGGCCGCCGTCGAAGGCTTCTCGAAGTCCGTCGCACTCGGGACGCCGATTCCGTCGCACCCGAACATGGGCGACGTGTGGGGACCACTCGAAGACGCCTTCAACAGCGTGAAGAACGGCGACGCAGAACTCCAGTCGGCCTTCGAGAGGGCCGAAGCAGACATTCGGTCCAACTGGGAGTGAGGACATGAGTGTCGTCGACAGCGCCGTCGAGAAAGCCACGGACAACCCCGTGGTGAACAAAGAAGACCTGCCCTTGCTGTTGGTCCTGCCGGGGCTCTTCGTCTTCCTCGCGTTCATGCTCTTTCCGGTGATGTACCTGGTCTACCTCTCGTTCACCAACGCAGAGCCGGCCACCCTGTTTCAGGGGAAAGAGCAGTGGGTGGGTCTCGCGAACTACGTCACGGTACTCACAGACGGGCAGTTCTGGAACTCGATGTGGGTCACGTGGCTGTTCGTCGCAACCTCCGTCGCGCTCAAGGTCCTCGTCGGTATCGGCGTCGGCCTCGTCGTGACGGGGGCTCGCGTCCGTGGCAAACGGCTCATGCGGGCGCTCATCATCATCCCGCTGGGACTGCCGGGTATCTTCACCATCACCATCTGGCGCGGTATCTTCAGTTCGGCCGAGTTCGGACTCGCGAATCAACTCCTCCGCTCGGCAGGACTCGGCTCTGTCGCGTGGCTTTCGGAGCGCTGGATGGCCTTTATCGCCTACAACGTCACCGAGGCGTGGTTGGCGTACCCGTTCATGGTCATCATCACCGTGAGCGCGTTGCAGGACGTGTCCGAGGAACTCCACGAGGCCGCCATGATAGACGGTGCGGGGTTCTTCGCGCGGTTCCTGCACGTGACACTCCCGTCTATCAAGCGGCCGGTGCTGTTCGCGTCCATCCTCACGGCCGCGGCGTCGTTCCAGCAGTTCCTCATCCCGTACGTGTTCAATCAGGGTGGTCCGTCGCGGACGAACGAACTACTCATCGTCTACGGGTACCGTGAGGCCTTCCGGTTCCAGAAGTACGGTGAGGGTGCCGCTATCATGCTCGTCGCCGTCCTCGTCATCGGGGCGTTCATGATGTTGAACGTCTGGAAAGGCCGTCTCGCAGACGGGGTGGACGACGCATGAGCGTCCTCTCGGACATCGCCGCGGAAGTCGGCGACGACGTTCGAGCCGCTGCGAGAGCGCCCGTCGAGAGTCTGAAAGACGCGCGGTACACGCTCGAAGGTATCCGCGAGGGGCGCGTGAGCGCCGCGTCGGTGCTCAAGACTGCCGGCATCACGGCAGGTGCCGTCGTCGTGGTCGCACTGCTGTTGTTCCCACTCTACTGGGTCGCCGTCGGTGCCTTCTCCGGGACCGGCGCGTCGCTGTACTCGTCGAGTGGGATTCGACTTTGGCCGGCCGAGCCCACCATCGAACCGTTCCTCTGGGTCATCGGTGACCTCATCCTCCCGAGTTATCGGATTACGGTGGGTCTCGGCGGATACGAACTGTTCCTACAGACGCCGGAACTGGCGTTCTTGGACGTGTCGGACTACGGCGTCACCGAGACGTCGAACTTCAAGGAGTTCTTCGTGAACAGCCTCACCGTCGCTATCCCGACGGTGATTCTCGCCATGTGCCTCATCGTCCCCGGCGCGTACGCACTGTCGCGCCGCCAGTTCATCGGCCGGTCGAAGGTGCTCTACGGGTACGTCCTGTTCACCCAAATCGGCGGAGGACTCGGCGTCGCGCTACTTATCGCACTGTACGCGCTGTTCGTGCAGTTCGGGTTCAACGACAACAAACTCGCGCTGTCGGCGTACTACGCCGCAACCGCGGTTCCGTTCAACACGTGGCTTCTCAAGACGTACATGGACGGTATCCCCGTCTCGTACGAAGAGGCCGCGATGATGGACGGCGCACCGTCGTGGAAGATTGTCACCGAAATCATCCTCCCCCTCTCGAAGGCGGGACTGGCGACGGTGTTCATCTTCACCTTCCTCACCGGGTGGACCGAGTTCGTCGTCGCCCAGACGTTGCTCTCGACGGACAACTACACCCTTCCGGTCGGCCTATACTCGCTGGTCGGCCGGTACTCCATCCCGTGGGCGCGGTTCTCGGCGTTCGCACTCACGTTCGCCGCACCGATTATGCTCATCTACCTGTTCGCACAGCGCTACATCGAAGGTGGCCTGTCGTTCGGTGGGATGGAAGGGTAGAACACGGTTTCACCGACTCGCGGGTTTCTTTTCGACCCTGCTGGCATCGCCACAGGTCGGAGACGAATTAGCGACCGACGAGTCGCCTGTAAACCGTCGTCTCGACGCTGTACGTCAGATAGCTGGACACAGCGAGCGCAGCGACAATCGGCACGAGAATCGTGACGAACGAAGGAAATCCGGGCACGGACACACCAAGCACAGCGAGTGCGACCGAACCGAGACCAACGACGAGCGCAAGTGCGAGTACCGACGGCAGGAAGATGACGAGAAATTCGGCGGACCGGTCCCCACTTCCGTCGGTGTCGGTGAAGGCATAGCCAGCAATCGCGCCGAGGCAGACTCCACCGACGACTCCCGGCCCACCACTGAGGCTGTAACTCGTCTGTGTTGCAGCAAGGTACGCACCGTAGACGACGAACGCGACAACCCCGAGAACCAGTCCGACGACGGCACCCTTTGCCGTGCCCAGTAACTTGGATCGATGGCGGCGGTACCACTCCGTCTCGACTCGATACGCGAGCAGGTACGCCCCGCAAACTGCCAACACCGCCGCGATGGTCGGAATGACGAAGAACGGCACCGTGAAAAGTTGGTCGCCGAGTACCCACTGGAATCCTACCGTCGGCACGATGGCGAGTGCCCAGCAGACGAGTAGCGACCCGACGAAGAGGACACGGTTGCGGTGTGCTGCGGCCGAAGTCGTCGCTTGACCGCCAGTCACCCAACGATACCCACCGATTCCACCGACGAGAAGTCCAAGCGGTGCGGCGAACTGTATCGACACCACCCAATCAGGAGTGACGAACGAGTCTGTCGTCGCTCGATAGTAATTTCGGAGAAATCGGGCAAGTGTGTCGAGAACGAACGCCTGTACCAAGCCCCACTGGAGGGCAGTGATGAGCGCCTGTTGTCGCGTGGAGGGTGAGTCAGGGGACGACATATTCGGATACGTTTCACACGTCGAAATATAATACGTTGACACGTGTTCCGGGCGAGTTTACCGTGGTTTCCCTCAGCAGGTCTACTGTCAATCCGAAGTTCTGAATCGTCTTCCCGGCGATGTTCGGCAACGCACTGGCACGCTGTCGGAGAAGCACCATAGTTCACAGAATCTAACACATATCCGACATTATTAGGTCGGTCTCCCACGTCTCTCTAGTCTGCTATGAGTCGAAACTGGGCGCGGTGGACTGCCGTTGGAGCGGGTCTCCTCCTCGGAGCAGCGGGTGGTGCACTCTCGCGATGGAAACACAGACGAATCGCCGACCTCGCGGCCGGGAGTGAACTCGTCACGACAGAACGTGGTGTCGTCGAAGTCGCACGGCGTGGGTCTGGCTACCCCGTTCTCGTGCTCCACGGCGACCCCGGTGGATACGACCAAGGACTCCACGTCGGTGACGCCCTCTTCGGTGGTGACTTCGAAGTCATCGCACCCTCCCGGCCGGGGTATCTCAGGACACCATTAGACGGCAATGGGTCGTTCGAAGCACAGGCGGCCCTCCTCGTGGCACTACTCGACGAACTCGACGTGGAGCAGGCGATAGTCGTCGGCCTCTCCGGTGGCGGACCGACCGCGCTTCAACTCGCGGCGGAGTATCCCGAACGAGTGTCGGGTCTCCTCCTCGGGTCGGCGATTACCACGGAAATCGACGAGCGGTTGTTCGACACCGGAAACCCACTGGTCGACCCGATTCTCACGTCCACACCGGCCCTCGACGTGCAGTCCGGTGTGTTCGCGTTGTTCCACCGATTCGCACCGGACCGCGCACTCGAACAGTTGCACGAAGGCCTCTCGACACTCGACGGCGAGGAGTTCGACGCGTACGTCGATGCCATCCTAACGAACCCGCGGTATCGGGAGCAGTCGCTCGAATTCTTCCCCACGATACTCCCCATCAGTGCGCGCATCGAAGGGACACTCAACGACGAACGATGGTTCCGCGAGTTACCGCGCATCTCGTACGAGCGAATCGAGTGCCCGACGCTCGTGGTCCACGGCGAGTACGACGGCGCTGTTCCAATCGAGCACGCGGAGTTCGCAGCGGAGTCGATACCGAACGCCGAACTCGTGCGTCTCGAAACCGACCACGCGGCGTGGATTGGCCCCGGTTCCGAAGAAGCGTGGCAGGCAGTCGAACGGTTCGTCGAATCGAGTATCGCCGCAGGCGAACGACGAATGGCGTGACACACGGTACATCGATACCGACGATCCCAATTCTCCCGGCACGCACCGTGTGTCTCCTCGACACACCCGCTCGCAATCCGAAGTTCTTAACCCTCGCCCAAAGGTAGGTTCGCCAACTCGCTGGCACGCGGGCCCGCCAGTGGGCACCCGTCACGAACGGGACGAAATGTGGTCTTCGGGAATTTCCCGATGAGGATGAATCCTCACACGGACTGAATCGCAAGCGCCCGCGGTGATATACAATGGCACGAAGCTTCTATTCCCACATCAAGGAAGCGTGGAAGACCCCGAAGGAAGGCAAACTGGCCGAACTCCAGTGGCAGCGAAAACAGGAGTGGCGCAACCAGGGCGCAATCGAGCGCATCGAGCGTCCCACCCGCCTCGACAAGGCGCGTGAACTCGGCTACAAGGCCAAGCAAGGAATCGTCGTGGTTCGCGTCTCCGTCCGCAAGGGTGGCGCACGCAAACAGCGACACAAGGCTGGCCGCCGCACGAAGCGCCAGGGTGTCAACCGCATCGGTCGCCGGAAGTCCATCCCGCGCATCGCCGAGGAACGCGCCTCGCGCAAGTACCCGAACATGCGTGTGCTGAACTCCTACGGCGTCGGACAGGACGGCTCCCAGAAGTGGCAGGAAGTCATCCTCGTCGACCCCGAGCACCCCGCCATCCAGAACGACGACGACCTCAGCTGGATTTGCGACGACGCCCACGACGGCCGCGCCTTCCGCGGACTGACCAACGCGGGCAAGAAGAACCGTGGCCTCCAGAACCGTGGCAAGGGTACGGAACACGTCCGTCCCTCCATCACGGCCGGTCGCCGCCGCGGCAAGTAACGCCCCGCGCACCGCACAACCTTCTCACTTTTTCGACCGCCGAGCGACTGCTCGGTGTCGTAACTGAGAGCTATCGTTCGAGAATCTCACGAGCACTATCGTCGAATCTGACGAGTCGCATCGGTGAATACACTGGGTACTCTCTGGATACGTGACGAGTATCGTCGCAAAATGATTCGTGACCGATTCGGTTAGAACGGTGCCGACGGCCCGAGGTCAGGTTCGTCTTCGGACCCGCGTTCGACTGCACCGTCCCACCCGTCGAATCCGCCGCGGAGACTGCTCACGTCGGCGTCGACGTTCTCGTCGAGGACGGACGCGACGCGCTTCGAACTCTTGCCGACGTAACACGAGACGACGACTTCCTCGGGCCACTCTCTGTCGAACACCTCGGGGCCGAGCGTCGCTGCCGGGAGGTTCTCCGAGTCGGGGATGTGCCCGGACGTGTACGACGATGGGTCTCGGATATCGACGATGGCGACGTTCGTCTCGTCAGCATCCAGTTTCTCGCGCAGTTCGTCTGGCGTCGTCTCGACGACCATGCCGGGGAGTGACGGGCGAGGCGTCAAAGGCGCGTCGCTTCCGGCGAGACGGGTGTGAAGCCACCGTCGGTGACGGATATCGACCACCGGGCCGCGGATTTATTCGCTGCCACCGCCAACGTCGGAGTATGACACTCTCACTCGACGCCACCCAACTCGACCGCTATTCGAGGCACATCATCATGGACGAAGTCGGCCCGGAGGGACAAGAGCGACTGCTCTCGTCGCGGGCCGTCGTCGTCGGGGCAGGTGGCCTCGGGTCGCCCGTCATCGAGTACCTCGCCGCCGTCGGCGTCGGCGAGTTAGTCGTCGTCGACGACGACGTGGTCGAACGGAGCAACCTCCAGCGACAGGTCATCCACCACGACGACGACGTGGGCGTCCCCAAAGCCGAGAGCGCCGCCGAGTTCGTCCGTGACCTCAACCCCGACGTGACCGTCGAACCCGTCGAGGCGAGAGTCGACAAGTCGAACGTCCACGAATTACTCGACGGCGCGGACGTGGTCGTCGACGCCTCGGACAACTTCCCGACGCGATACCTGCTCAACGACGTCTGCCGGTTCGAGGAGATTCCGCTCGTCCACGGTGCGATATACAAGTTCGAAGGGCAGGCGACGACGCTCCTTCCGGAGGGTCCGTGTTACCGCTGTCTGTTTCCCGAAGCACCCGAACCGGGGACGGTCCCAGACTGTGCGACGACGGGCGTCATCGGCGTCCTCCCCGGAACTCTCGGATGTATCCAAGCGACTGAGGCAGTAAAAATCGTCCTCGACGTCGGTGAGGTTCTCGACGGGCGACTCCTGTTTTACGACGCGATGGACATGACCTTCGAGACGGTGCCGTACCAACAGAACCCGGACTGTCCGGTCTGCGGAGACGGTGGCGTCGACTCGATTGCGGACATCGAGTACGTCGAGAGTTGCGCTATCAGTCTCGACTAGTTACGCTGGGGTGGAGAAGGGGGAATAGTAGGGGAACGAGTGAGTCGGGTCCGGGCCGTCCGTCTACTGCTCTCGGTCGAACTCGAATCCGCCGAGTGAATCGGTGGTGTCGGACGACGTGTTGGACGCAGCGTCGCGTCCGTCTTCGCCGCCGTCGGTCGCTGCGTGTAGTTGGTCGAGATTCTCCAGTTCGTCGACTGCCGCGGCGTCGCCGCCGACGAGTTCGTCCACCTGATTCGCCAGGTCGTCGAGGGCAATCGTCTGTGCAGTCGTCGCGTCGGTGATGTCGTTCGTCGCTTCCTCGGCAGAGCGTGCGTGGTCCTGTGCGACCTGAATCGTCGTCGTGACTTCCTCGATGTTGGTCGCCTGCGAGTCAGTCGCGCGCGCGACTTC
Organism: Haloferax profundi; assembly: GCF_001469865.1. Taxonomy (GTDB): domain Archaea; phylum Halobacteriota; class Halobacteria; order Halobacteriales; family Haloferacaceae; genus Haloferax; species Haloferax profundi. Next base: position 1,791 of record NZ_LOPV01000622.1, on the reverse strand, counting down.
CGTGATGCCGTTTGCGGCCGAATCGGCCGCGTTGGCGATTTCGTTCAACGACGAGAGGACGTCCGCAATCTCGCCGGACGCGACCTGAATCTGTTCGTGCGATTGTTCGGACGCCATCACCGTCTCGTCGGCCTGTTCTTGAATCTCGTCGATGCTGTCGGCAATCTCTTCGGTGTGTTCGTGGGTCTGGTTGGCGAGTTGTTTGACCTCGTTGGCGACGACGGAGAAGCCTTCGCCTGCCTCGCCTGCCCGCGCCGCCTCGATGTTCGCGTTGAGCGCCAGCAGGTTCGTCCGGTCTGCGACTTCCGCGATGACTTCGACGACTTCCTCGATAGCGCCCATCCGTTGTTGAAGTTCCATCACGCTGTCGAGCAACTCGTCGGAGATTTCGATGACCTGGTCAGTCGCAGTTCGGATACTCTGGCCGGCCTCACGGCCGTTCTCCGCGGCGGCCCGCGCCTGGTCCGCCGCCGAGGCGACTTCGTCGGACGTGGCCGCAATCTCTTCCATGCTGGCCGAGAGGTCTTGCATCTCTTCGGACCCCTTCGCGAGGAGGTCCGCCTGTTCTGTGACCTGTGATTCGATGTCGGTCGCAGCACGTGCGGCGTTTTGAATCGCACTGCCCAGGTCCGCCGTCGTGCCGTCGACTTCGTTCGCGAGACGCTCGAACCGCGCCGCCATTTGATTGAGGTTCTCGACGACGAGGAGCACTTCTTCGTCGAGGGCGTCTTTCTCGTCTGTGAACGTCGCACGCGCAGCGAGGTCACCGTCAGTGATGTGCTGCATCGTCTCGGAGACTTCCTCGACGAGTGCGAGCGACGCTTTCCCTCTGTTCACCACGTCGGTTCGGTCGTGGACCGTCTCGACGACGCCGACGAGTTCGTCACCTTCGAAGAGCGGTTTCGCCGTGAAGGAGATGTGTCGTTCGTCGCCGTGGTGGTCGACCATCGTACTCGTGTCGTGGTAGAGGAGTTCCGACCGGTCAGCAAACGACAGGCCGAACTCTTTGTCCGCATTCTGTGGCGCTTCGAGTACCTTGTCTGCGAGTGTCTTCGCCCGACGGCCGTCCGGGTAGAACAGTTCACTCACGTGTTCCGACCCGAGCGCTTCGTCTGCCGACGCGCCCGTCAGTTCGGTGATTGGTGCGTTCCACGCGATGACTCTGTGGTCAGCGTCGAGAACGAATACCGGCGTCCCAACCCCGTCGAGGAGGCCGCCGAGACGAAGTTCCTGTGCAGCAGCAGCAACTGTCGAACTCTCGTCAGTCTGTACGCCCCCATCGGCACGTGCCCGAGCCCTGACCCCCGGGACCAGCGCCGCGATTCGCGAAAGCAGGCCCATGTGTCAGCCCCACGAACAACGAGGGCATAACCCTACTGTCTAAATTATCGTGATTGATATTCACAGACGTCCGCCTCGGGCACTGGACGCGGCGATATATACCAAAATCAGACTACTGTCGCATATTGTCGGGCACGCTGGCAGTGACCGCCTGAAAAAACGATCGTCAGCGATACTGATTACTGTCCGTCCGCGTCGGCGTCCGTACCACCGTCGGTGGCGGGCGCGTCGGCGACGCGGGGCGCAGGTTCGCTGGACTGCCCATCGCTGTCGAACTGGTCGAAGTCGGCGTCCGAGACGCTGACGTCGACGGTGAACGAGTCGACGAGCGCCATCAACCGTTCGGACTGCGAGGCGAGACGGTCCGCACCGTTCGAAACCTCACCGAGTGACGCAGTCTGTTCTTCTGTCGCGGCGGCGACGGACTCCGCTCGCTCTGCCGTGTCTTCG
>NZ_LOPV01000621.1 GCF_001469865.1 Haloferax profundi | reverse complement strand
TGCAATAACTTCGCAGACGAGTCCGTGATACTGTGAGTCAACGTCCTCGTCGCTTAGATAAATGCGGACTCGTTGCCCAGATTTATAAGGTGAATCCGATGGCTGAGGGATGTTCTCCATATCAGTGTGAGGAGTTCCACTATACAAAATTCTTCATGCTGGATTTGTACTCCATATCCAACTCGTCTGTCCTATCTGCTGTTGAGAACTTCAAGAGATCCACTCACGCTGCTTCTAATCATAGTAATCGCGGCAGTCAAGGGACACACTCCACCCGAGAACCGCTGCGAGCGATTTTGTAGCACTACGAACGTCTTGTCGATTCTTGGTAGTAGACACAATACTCGTTTGCGAAACACTGCTCACACAGTGGTTCTGTCTGACAGACTAGCGCACCGAAATCGAGCAGAGCGAGATTGTAAGGACGGGCCTTGTCAGGCATCAGTCTCTGAGTGAAAGTCAGCTGATCTGCTTCTGCCTCGGGCCATGCATCTCGAAATACCCGACTATACACCCTTTCAACGTTTCTGTCGAGTATCGGCAACCGATCACCACGTGCGAAGCAGAACGTGGCATTCGCCACGTAACGGCCCACTCGCGGGAGTTCCATCAGTGGTTCTGGCCCGGTAGGGAGACGGTCATGTGCCGAGGCGATTTGCTTCAGTGCCCCTGCGCGCATGTTTTGGAATCCAAGAGGCTCGATAACTTCGACGAGTTCGTCCTCACTAGCCTCCGCTATCGCGTCCAGCGTGGGGAACCGTTCCAGAAACACCGGATAGACCGCCGCCACATTATCAGCTGGGGTCTGAGTTAGGAAGAACTCAGCTACGAACACCTCGTACAGTGTTCGGTTCAGTTCCCGCCATGGGTACTCGCGGCGGTTTTCTTCGCCCCATTCGAGCAGGTTTGCCCGAAACCGTCGCTCCGCCTTAGACGTCATCAGTTCTCTCAGTCGTCAGCGACGGTAGACCCTACAGACTGCGCTGCCGCACCGACGTGCGAGAAGATTGCCTTCCCCATGTACTCACCGAGCTTCGGAGGGACTGCATTACCGATCAGCCGACCCAGATTCGACACGCCGACGTCTTCCCACTCGTCATAGAAATCATAGTCTTCCGGGAACGTCTGCAACAGTGCCCCCTCAAGGAGCGAAAGTGCCCGATTCTGGTCTGTATCGTAGTGTCCAAAGCGACCGCTACCGTAGTTGTAGAACTGGGTCGTTATCGTCGGAGAGGGTTCTTCTGGCCGCATTCGGCTGTAGGGTGCTTTGTAAGAACGCCCACTCGCCTTCCGGTGGCAGTTCGCGAGGAGATGGTTGAGGCCCTCCTCTTCCCAGAGAGTCCAGTCCCCCCCAGGCACCATATTATCGATACGCTCTAGGTTCTTTTCCGAGAGTGAACGTGCTCTATGCACGTCGTTTTCGTCACTGACTTCGCCTGCTTCGATCGATGGCAGGTAATCAATCGTGTCTTTTACCGTCGGATAGTCGTCCTCACTCTGGATTGGGGGGTCAGGCAGAGAGATGGGTCCTCGCTTGGACGCCATAACCACCCACCGCTTCCGTTTCTGTGGAATCCCGTAGTCGGGACAGTAGACGTTCTTGTTCTCGTTACTGTTGACGTGGTAGCCTTGGGATTCCAAACTCTCGATGAACGCGTCGTATACGCCATCATCTTGTTTCACCTGAAGTACGTTCTCGGTGACAACTACATCTGGTTCGACGTACTCAACGATCCGTGAAACCTCGTTAAGCAACCCCCACTTGTTGTGATCCTCGTGATTCTTCCCCTTAGAATGTCCCATGGTGGAGTACGGTTGACAGGGCGCGCACGCGGCGAGGACCTTTAGGTCCGTATCCCACGGGTACATCTGGGCGATTGGTTCAGGGTTCTTTGCCAGCGCGCGGATGTCTGCTCGTACGTATTCGCCGTCGATGTTCT
>NZ_LOPV01000620.1 GCF_001469865.1 Haloferax profundi | reverse complement strand
TACAGTCCGGGTCCTGATCAATCCCTGCGACGACCGAAACACCAGACTGCTGGAGACCATAACTGAGTCCGCCAGCACCGCAGAATAAATCCACTGCAGCTACCTTCATAACCCACTTTCCTGCGTATCGTCACATAAGCGTTCGGCAACAACGTTGTCCTGACCGCCTCACTCCGTGCGGAGAGCCCGTCGGTGTCACCCGGTTAGAACACCTACCCGTTTCCACTGACGAGAGTCACCAACTCGTAACAGTAATACTAACTAGGTGGTCATAGTTTCGTACGACTATATCGGTATATAATATGGACCAAGAACAGATTCAAATCAACGAAGCGGCCAAGTGGTTCTTCTTCAGTGGTGGGCCAGGAGCACCACGCTACGGCGACGATCCTACCAAACACGCTGTAGACCACGATGCCGAGGCGTTCGTCCGCGAGGTCCTTCAAAACGCGAACGACCAGGGCCTCCCGAACGGGGATCCAGTCGAAGTGACGTTCCGTTTCGTCACCCTCACCGGTGACGAGAAAGAGGAGTTTCTTAACGGACTCGGCTGGGACGATGGACTCGGTGAACGGATGCAAGCTGTCGCAGAC
>NZ_LOPV01000619.1 GCF_001469865.1 Haloferax profundi | reverse complement strand
CCCCGATGCTGAACTTCGCCTTCTCGTCGTTGAAGACAGGAACACGACTGGGTTGTCTGGAAGCTGGGACGGGGATTCCAACTACGCCGCGCTAGTGCGCGACGAACTCTACAGCAGCAAGCAAGACGATACCGCAGGTGGCTCGTACGGTCTCGGTAAATCCGTACTCTGGACGTTCTCGGGAGCTTCAACAGTCGTTTTTAATTCGCATCTCGCTGGTGAAGACAAAGACGACTCACCGCGTCTTATCGCCCGTTCTAAATTCCCGACACACCAACTTCGAGAGGACAATACAACGTACCAAGGTGCGGGATGGCTCTGCCAGCCAGTCAAGACTGACGACGGCCCCCGCCCGGAATCCATATGGGGAGAACGCGCCTCGTGGCTTGCAGAACAACTGCACGTGGATCGACCGGCTGTCAGCGGAACGAGCGCTATGGTCGTCGAGTTCCAGGACCCAACGCGGGACGAGCGACCGGACGTCGAAGACCTCGCACAGGAGTTCGTCGACGCCTCTGTGAAGTACTTTTGGCCAGCGATCTTTCGGGACGACCTCAAAATAACGGTCGAAACACCCAACGAGGTACTGA
>NZ_LOPV01000618.1 GCF_001469865.1 Haloferax profundi | reverse complement strand
GTCGAGAGCGTCCCGGCGATTCGACCGTTTGTCGAGGCCTACGAGGAGAGAACTACGGACGCTCAGTCGTTGGTGAACCCCGGAGACGTTGCTGGACTCGATATCCCGGTCAATCTACCACCTCGTGCCGATGGAACCGAGACTCCCGACGGCTCGGTTCGGTTGTCAGCTCGCCTCGCATCCCCAGCGGACGACGATTCGTATCTTAATAACGTCGCACTGTTCAGGGGTGCGGGAATGGT
>NZ_LOPV01000617.1 GCF_001469865.1 Haloferax profundi | reverse complement strand
ATAGCCGCTGGCGAAGCGCGGTCGGAAGGGACCCCCTCAGATAGTGACCGAGAGATCGACCGGTTCCTGCGGTTCGCCGAACCGCCTGAGCACGACGAGTGGGAGTCCACTGAGAACCTCCGTGAGCAGTACCAGCGTGGATTCCGGATGGCTCTCGACGATATGTTTGGAACACTTCGTGATGGTCTCCGCCACTTGATCTCGAAGGGAAGCAACAGCGACTCACTCTCCGACAACGTTCTGAATC
>NZ_LOPV01000616.1 GCF_001469865.1 Haloferax profundi | reverse complement strand
ACTCACGGGTGTTGGTGAGGACGGGTCGCGTTACGACGATATACCAATCGACTACGTCGACATCGAACAATCCGGCGTAGCCGCGTCGTACGATAATGGATGTGTTCACCTCGTCGCCGATGAAGACGTCAGTGAACTCTCGTTCTCGGGTCGTTCTTATTCCGACGAACCCACTGACTTAGTTCACGGTGATGTCGGCGCGACACAACTAGAGATACTTGCAGAGTTACAGACTTCCGAGGAGGGTCAAGCGTGACCAGACACTCTCAACGACACCGTACAACCACACTTCCGTTCAGATACCGCGATAAGGGTGTAGATTT
>NZ_LOPV01000615.1 GCF_001469865.1 Haloferax profundi | reverse complement strand
TGTAGATTTTGACCTGGACTCGTTCACCGTTGACGACAGGGATCGAAAGTCGATCGATCTGAATCCGTCACAGACAGAGATCAACCTCGCATCGGCTGTGTCGTCGTCTGACAGTAGTGACAAGCCGGATTGGAACACCATTACTCTCCACGGGAAACTTCGCCTACCTGAGGAGACGGTACAGGCAGTCTTTCCAGAAGATGAATGGGCAGAGCCTCCGGCCAAACTCTACGTCACCATTCGCT
>NZ_LOPV01000614.1 GCF_001469865.1 Haloferax profundi | reverse complement strand
TATCGTAACCGGGAAATAATCTCCGAAGCACCTACCGCGCCCGGTGAATACGACGTCAGGCTAGAGATTCCGAAGGATACAGTCCGAGGAACTGTCGAACTGCGCCCGTATCTCGTTCGCACCGAATCTCATCCGGGAGAAGAACCGAGCAATTACGCGGACCAGAATAACTTCCGCGTCGCCAGTGGGACGCTGTACTACGTCGTCGTTGACGGCCACGAGCAAGAAGAGCGAGCTGCCATCGATGGTGAGCGAGTTCAGTTCTCACAAAATGCTCACCTTCCAGATGGGAGCAAGCTATACTACCTCGACTTCCGAAACGAGAGTCGTCCTAAATTGTGGATCAACTCCGATCATCCCCGTATTGCCGAGGTCTTACAGAGTAGAGGATCTGTCGGGGCCGAGGCTCGGATGCGTGACGTGATACTTGATCAAGTGAGCTACGGTGTGTGGGTACAACTGCTCGTTCGTGCTGGGAGTGCTGTAGACGTTGAGGGGGAGGTTGAACACGAGTGGCAGGAGATGGTGCTCCAAACGTTTGCTCGAAATCTCTACGATACTAGCGATGTGTCAGAAGCAACTCACCGTCTCAGGGACGACCTCTCTGATCCGCAAACCCTCCCCCACGTAATGCAGCGAATCGATAGCGAACTTCAAGAATATATAAACCCCCGAGAGCAACTGATCCATCTCATGGAGGAGGGCCTCCAGATCTAACGTGACCGAGACAGAATTATACCGACTGACCGAAGACGGACGTCGCCTTGTGGGCGAGTCGTTCATGAAAGGCGAGGCGACGTTGACCGACGAACAGCTGAACGAGTACGTAGAGTCGATACCGGGCCATCCGACGGGTGATCTCAACAGGATAGATTCCGCAGTAAAGGAGGTTCTGGAGGAGTACCCAGAGTACGAGACAGCTATCGATGGCTCACTCGCCGAAGAAATTCACCGTGCCCTTGACATCACGAGACGGACTGCCGGTGATCCCGGGCTCTGGCATTGGCTAGCAGTCGTTAAATATCCTGACCTCGTCCGGCACCGTTGGGAGTATCGCTCCGAAGAGGCGATGAGAGAGAAGTTCCTCGGTGCAGGCTCCGACTTGTACTCGAACGCCATCCACCGACTCTGGTGGATCGCGGA
>NZ_LOPV01000613.1 GCF_001469865.1 Haloferax profundi | reverse complement strand
AGACGAACCGTCACGTGTCATAGACGAGACGACACGGCGGTTCAATCACGCACTGACGAATGTGCAACTCGAAGGGCTGTCAGAGAACGAGGCACGAGAGATGGTTAGACAGATCGTTGTTGAGTCTCGGTGAAAAGCACTCACTCAGCTTCGATAGCGAGAAAGTCGTCTATGGAAAGAATCTGTAACGATGAGTCAGTGTCGTAGCGACTCACTATCTGGTCGTTGATTCGCTCCGGTATCGACTTATTTTCTGAGCCCAAGAAATCCGCAAAAGAGTCGGAAAGACCACCACTGCTCTCATCCACGTTACCACCTTTTAGAGTACTTCCTGTGTCCTCGTCGCTTCCCAAGAGGTCTTCAGTGTCTTCAGTGAGGAATGTCCCCGACCCGCCGTTTCGACTCCACGCGGCTGCATCACAGAGAACTCTGATATCGGCCTCGTTCTCAACGACACCACGTAGCTGGCCGACTAACTGAGCATCGACCCCATCAAGGGTCAAGACAGTGAGGACTCCGTCAGTTTCGAAGAGTTCGTCTCTCGCCTTCTCTAGTCGGTTAATCAGCTCGTTCAATCGACGAACCACTTCAACGTCGTCCATCTCGGAGAGGTCGGAGTATAGGTCGATGACGTATCGAACGTCATTCTTCTGGTGCAGGTCAGTGGGCTCGTACTCGTCCAGATCGTCTGTCGCGGCGAACTCCAAGAGCTCGCGGTGGATATCTTGGTGCCGATCAGCTACCGAGACGAACTCGCGCTTGATGCGCTCGCTGGCGACTTTGTCGAAAGTGGACTCTTCGAAGAGTACTCTTGCGCCTTTCTCCCCTTCGACAGCGTAAGCGAACAACACGCAGGTATCGGTGAACACGTCCTCTACGTCCCCACCGGGTGCGAACTCATCCATCTCGACGCATCGCCTGGAGCGCGGCCGTTCGACCGATTCTTTCCACGTCGTCGTCGTGTTCTGGGTACTGAGCTGAACCCGGAACTAGGCCAGCGTCCACACACGACTCACTGACACTGTCGATGTGTTTCTGTAGGTTGTCTTCGACAGAGAAGTGTTTCTGGGCAGACCACTTCCGTAAGGTCGGAGCGTTCGGACCCTTTGCAGTCTCCTTCGACATCAAGAGGGCGGGATACTCCCAGATCCACTCGTTGTAGACCTGCTTCAGCTCTTCTAGCGCGGCCACCTGTGACTCCGTGACTTCTGATGACCGCGTCTGACTGAGGACGAGAAACGCGACCTCTACCAGATTCGTGAACTCTCGGACTTCGTCGAGAGTCTGACTCAGGGAGTCGACACTCACCAAGCCGAGGTGTATTCGAGCAGCAGCACGTCCGACGTTCTCGTATTTTTCTATTCCAAACGCCGAACGATCTACTGAGGATGCT
>NZ_LOPV01000612.1 GCF_001469865.1 Haloferax profundi | reverse complement strand
GGGCCTCTCCCATGCCAAGGGAGTGATCTACCCCTGATCTACGAGCCCTCGAACGCATCCGTTCATTCCCCGGTCGAATAAATAAGGGCTTCGAATCGTCGGACCGCTGTGGGGCTATCGCGTGGCACGAACCTAGCTCCGACGCCCGGATCACTCCTCCTCGGTCGTCCGGTTCGGGTCGGTGAAGACGACGAGTGTGCCGCCATCAGTCTCTCGCCGCTCGACATCTCCCGTCGCAACGAGGCCGTCGAGCACGCGGCGGGCGTGTGCCGGCGACCAGTCGAGGGCCTCTTGCATCACGTCCTCGAACATCCGACCGTTGTTCTCGTGCAGGAGCGAGATGACGCGCTCTGCGTCGGAGCGTGAGTCCGCTGACGACGCTGCCGCAGGTGGCGTCTGGGTGGTCGAGTCGGATTTGTTCCGTCCACGAAGGATGCCCGCAGCGACGAACCCGACGGCGAACACCGCGAGTGCACCTAACAGGAGCAAGGTCTGGTCGTTCGATTCCTCGCTGCCAGTGTCGCCGTCACCACCCTCGTCAGGGGCGTCCGTCGCCGGCGGCGCGTCTGTTGGTTCGTCTGTCTCAGGAGGTGCCTCTGTCGGCTCGTCTGTCGGCGCTTCTGTTGGCTCCGCAGTCGTCTCGACCGGTGGTTCGGTCACTTGCTCTTCGGTCGTCTCGTTAGTGCCGTCTCCCACACCCTCACCGACACCGGCACACCCCGCAGTCGCTACGAGGAGTGCGAGAATAGCCACCGCGAAGACATTGCGTATCCGTCGAGCGTCCCCCACTGGAATCACCATGAATACCTATACGTCAACAAACACGATAGCTATTGTTGGTGGAGAATATCCGCGTTGTCAGCTCGTACATATCTATCTAATTCTCTGAGAAGTGCAGAATTCGAGAGTTTCAGAGAATACTAGTGTTTTCGAAGAATCGCGTCTATCTTCATTCTCGATCAGTCAAATTCAAAGAATGTTTGACAAATCATTTCCATCGCGGTGTCGATATATCGGGTATGGCCCGAGTCCGAGACGAACTGACGAAAGCGAGTGAGAGCATGAAGCGAGCCCTCAACGAGGCACAAGAGGACGTGAGCGAGGGGGTGAACGACGCATCCGAACGTGTCTCTCGTCTCGTCGACGACGCGAAAGACGAGACGAGGCAGACGACGGACTCCCTCCGTGGGGACATCGACAAGATGATAGCGGACCTCGATGGCCTCATCGACCAGGCGACAGACGAGACTCGAGAACACCTCGAAGAGACGCGCAGTCGCCTCTCCAACGCCCGCGACGCACTCGCTGGGAAGACCGAAGGGACGTCCAGCGGTGAGGAAGCAGACGACTGAGCAGCGAACCGATTCTGTTTTTCCGTCCGTCCGAAAACCAGTAGTCTATGCCCAGTGATGACGACGACGCACCACTCGTCCCAATCGTGTGCGAAGCGTGTGAGACGACGTCGCGGATTCCCCTGTCGGACGTGCCTGACACGATTCAGAAACACAACGACCAATTACACGACGGCGAGGATATCGCACAGGTAGACCCCGAAATCGTCCGTCACGTGACTGACCTCGCTGCCGAAGACATCGGAGTATCCGACGACGACGCGTAATTCGCCGACGTTCGAATCTCCGTCTCCTCGATTCTCACTGATTCGTCGGACCAGCGGAGTCGAGCGACTCTCCGCAGTGTGGGCACCGATTCTGAGACGCGTCGTCGCTCGGTCCAGTTGGTCTTGTTTTCGTCTCGTCCTGCGGAGATTCGGCGCCGTGCTCCTGTTCTCGCTCGGCGAAGAATCCTGCCGCCAAGATACTCGACGGGAGTGCGAAGAACGCGATTCCACCGAAGGTCGTAATCGCACCCAGCAGGCGACCCAACGGCGTCACCGGAACCACGTCACCGTACCCGACGGTGGTGAGCGTCACGACGCCCCACCAGAGTGCGTCGGGAATCGAACTGAAGGCCTCTGGCTGAGCGCCGTTTTCCGCGAAGAACATGAGTGTCGAAGAGACGAGAACGAGTGTTCCGGCACCGATGAAGGCGATGCCGAGGTCCTCGCGTTGAGCGGCGAGAACCCGTTTGAACCGCGTTCGGGATTTATCGAGGCGCGGGATGTCGAACATTCGTGCCAGCCACAGAACGCGGACCCCACCTAACGTCTCTGGGTACAGGAAAAACGACGGCCAGAACACGACGATGACGACCAAATCGAGGAGGACGAAGGGTTGGCGAACCAGTCGAAACCGCCCGTCAGAACCCCGATAGACTCTCGATGTTGCTGCCGCCCAGATTCGGACGACGAAGAGGAGTGTGAAGAGAGCGACAGAGACGACTGCGAACCCGTCGAACAACAGTGGGACCGCATCGTAGAGACGGTCGATGCTCTGGAGCACGACGGCGACGACGTTCAACGAGGCGAGAACGAGCGCGGCAGATTGGAGGCGCCGTCCGACACGACTCTTCGTCTCCGGGTCGACTAGTCTCCACGTCCGGCGTTTCCTCGAACCACTCATGAGAGATATATCAACGTAGATGGATATAGTGTCGCCGCCGACCCAGCCTACATCGGTTTTCTTCACTTCGGTCAGAGATGGACTCGCCGGTGGTATCGACAGAAGTTGATGGACTCGCCGGGACTGAGCAAACCGCAGGTTTGCGAAGGTCGTGAACGAAGTTCACGGGATTTGAACTCACTCGCAAATCAGAGATTTGCTCGCTGCTCAAATCCCGCCTCGAACAGACATCAATACAGTCACCACACAAGTGGCTCGGCGACCTCCTGACGGAGGCACGCCTCAGAGGGTAGTGGTGACAGAAATTGATGGACTCGCCGGGAGTCACGTGAGCGGAGCGAACGTGACGTCGGCGAGTTCACGAACGACTGACGGAGCGAAGCGACGGAAGGAAGTGAGTGGACTCGCCGGGACTGAGCAAACCGCAGGTTTGCGAAGGTTGTGAACGAAGTTCACAGGATTTGAACCTCAGTCGCTCCCGTTCGCTCGCGACGCTCGCTCACCTCTCGCTCCCTGATTCAAATCCCGTCTCGAACAGGCACGATTTCACGCGACACCGAGGTGTACTCGCAGGACTCCTGACGGAGTCACCGCTCGTTGGGTGGTGTCGCGGAGAATAGTGGACTCGCCGGGATTTGAACCCGGGGCCTCTCCCATGCCAAGGGAGTGATCTACCCCTGATCTACGAGCCCTCACCACCTCGTAGCCGCCACCCGTTTAGAAGCCCTTCGATTCGAGGTCGGCGCGAGTCGAAACGGTTTAACCCGGCGCGCGTGGAGAATCCAACGGGAATCCAGCACGGCCGCAAATCTGACGTGCCCACATGAGTGGGCTTGGGATTGCGGTAGTGCCCCAGCAGTCGCCAGTGCGACTGCGGGCACTCGTTTCTGCGGTCAGTGCGGTTCCAACCCGCAACAATGGCACGAATGCACACCCGCCGCCGTGGCTCGTCCGGTTCGGACAAGCCCGTGGCAGACGAAGCACCGGAGTGGAGTGACGTCGACGCAGAAGACATCGAAGCACGCGTCGTCGAACTTGCCGAACAGGGCAACGACCCCAGCCAGATTGGCCTGTCCCTGCGCGACGAAGGCGTCAAGGGCGTCCCGGTTCCGGACGTCAAACTCGCCACCGGCAAGAAAGTCACCACCATCCTCGAAGAGAACGACGCGTCCCCGGACCTTCCGGAGGACCTCCGTAACCTGATGGAACGCGCAGTTCGCCTCCGCGAGCACATGGAGGAGAACCAGCAGGACAAGTCCAACCGTCGCGCGCTCCAGAACACGGAGTCGAAGATTCGCCGCCTCGTCTCGTACTACCGCGGCGACAAACTCGACGACGACTTCACGTACAACTACGACGTCGCCGTCGAACTCCTCGAGAAGTAAGTAGATGTCTCCGAGTCCCGCCGAACAGACACCCGCCGCCGAGGCCGCCGCAGTGCTTCGCGAGGCGACGTTCGTTCGCCTCCGCGTCCACACCAGCGGTGCTGCCGTCGCCGCGGCGGGCGTCGTCGGGCGGGCACTCGAGACACTCGACGTCCCCTTCCGTATCCGGGCGACCGACACCCCCGACACTGCCGCACACGACGACGTTGCGGCCGTCGTCGGGATGTCGGACGCCGATGCCGACCTCGAACTCGACCCGCGTGACGCAGTCGCCGTCGTCCGCGAACTCGGTGTCGACCCCGACCCGGTGGTCGCACTGGCAGGCTTCCACGCCGCCGGTGTGTCGCCGGCGGACGACACCGCACTCACAGACGCAGCGACCGACGCAGGTGTCGAGTCCCGACCCGGTGTGGCCGTCCCGACGGGCGACCTCGCCGACGGACTCGCACACTCGACGCTCGTCCACGCACCGTTTTCGGCCGACACAGAGCGCACACAGGCGGAACTCGCCGAACTCGCGCTCCCGGCCGAACTCGGCGCAGACGCGCACAGACGCGTCGCCTCCCTCGTCGCACTCGATGCGACGGGCGGTGAGGCGACACCGCGCGCGGCAACCGCTGTCGAGCGTCTCTTGCAACCGGACGAGACCCCGAACGGGCCGTTCGCGACCGTCGGTGGCTTTGCCGACGTCCTCGATGCGACCGTTCGGGAGACGCCCGGTCTCGCCGTCGCACTGGCGCTGGGTCACGACGCACGTGACGCAGCACTCGATGCGTGGCGCGAACACGCGCAAGCGACGCACGCGGCGCTCCGAGCAGCGACGACGGGGCGCTACGAGAGCCTCTATGCGCTCTCGTGTGACCTCTCGTCTCCGGGGCGACTCGCGACAGTCGCACGCCTCGCCCGCGACTTTCGGTCGCCGGAACCGACCGTCCTCGCGGTTGGGACCGGTGCTGCGGCACTCGTTTCGACCGGCTCCGCCGGCCTCGACGAGCAACTCGCCGCGGCAGCGACCGAACTGGGCGACGCGTCGGCGACTGGGTCACCCACGGAAGCGACGATGCGGTTCGACCCGTCGGTCGAGCCAAAATCGGTCGTCACGGCCGTCAGGGAGGTGCGCCGATGACTCGGCGGGCGACCCTGCGGACCACACACGACGACCCAGAACTCGTCGCTGCGGCACTCGGCCCGGACAACACGGACTCGATGCACACGACTATCGATGGGGACGAACTCGTCACGACAATCGAACGCGATTCGACCGGTGGACTCCAGTCTACGGTCGATGATTACGTCGTCAACGTGACGGTCGCACAGACCGTCATCGCAGCAACACGAACGCACACAACCACTAACCATGAGTGAACGATCCGTCTCTAAGCAGAAGCGCGGAAAGCGATGGTACACCGTCATCGCTCCCGAGAATTTTGACCGCCAGGAACTCGGCGAAACCTTCGCCGACGAACCCGAGAAGGTCTACGGCCGTACGGTCGAAGCGACCCTCGGCGAACTCAACGACGACCAGGGCGCGAACAACGTCAAACTCACCTTCAAAGTGAACGACGTCGGCAGCGACGCGGCCTACACCGAGTTCATCCAGCAGGAACTCACCCGAGACTACCTCCGTAGTCTCGTCCGCCGCGGCGCGTCGAAGGTCGAAGCCAACGTCACGGCTGTGACGAAGGACGACTTCCGTGTTCAGGTCCAGCCTGTCGCCTTCACCACGAAGAAGGCAGACCGCAGTCAGGAACACGAGATTCGCCGCATCATGATCGACCTCACCCGCGAGGCCATCACCGAGCGAACCTACGACGACCTGACCAACAGCATCACCGAAGGTCGTCTCTCGTCGGCTATCTACGGCGAGGCGAAGCAGATTTACCCGCTCCGCCGCGTCGAAGTCAAGAAGTTCTCTCTCGAGGCCCGTCCCGAGGAGATCGAGGCCGAAGAAGAGGCCGCAGTCAGCGTCGACCAAGAAGACGTCGCCGTCGACGTCGACGAAGACGACGAGTAAGTCCGCCAGACTGGCGGTCTGACTTCAACTTCGATTTTTCACCGGCTGTCTGTGAGCGGCAGCACTCGGTCAGAACACGGGGGCTCGATTACTCTTCGACTACAACCGTCCCGACCATCCCTGCCTGTTCGTGCGGGATGCAGAGATATTCGTACTCGCCGGGCACGTCGAACGTGTACGAGTACGTCTCACCGCTGTCGATGAGGCCACCGAGGGAGTTCGAGTACGCCTTGCGGGCCGTCTGTTCGTCCTCGAACTCACCACTGGCGAAGAACTCAGCGCCCTCGGGCAAGACGCTCTCGTAGGCCGTGACGGTGTGGCCACGCGAACTCGTGTTCCGCCACACGACTTCGTCGCCGACGTCGACGGTGACGACCGGCGGGTCGAACGCGACGGCAGTCATCCCGACGTCGAACTCCCCGTCGGACGCCAGCGACGTTGCACACCCGGCGAGGCTGGCAGTTACGGCCGTCCCCGCGGCGGCGAGAAACGCACGTCGTGTCTGGCGACCGTCTGAGGACCCATCGTCTCGCATAGCCGAGTCTCGGGACGCGACGGATAAATGTCGCATGGTTCACTCGCCGAACCGTCTGCGGGTGCGACCCCGACTGGCCCGACGGGACGAACGGAACGTAAGAGGCAAAGGGGAGGTACGCAATCGCAACGGTATGAGACCCCGATTCGTCGGCCGGTTAGGCCTCGCGGACGTGGTCACCGCCGGCAACGCGGCACTCGGGTTCGTCGCTGCGGTGCTGACCGCAATCGACGTTCGCCTCGCCGCCAAGGCGATTCTCCTCGCCGCGATAGCCGACGGACTGGATGGGGTCGTCGCCCGCCGCTACGGTGGGACAGAAGCCGGACCGTACCTCGACTCACTCGCCGACGTGGCGTCGTTCGGTGTCGCACCGGCGCTTCTCGTCGTCACCGTCGTCCGGGAGATGTGGGCCTTCGACCGACTGCGAGTCGTCCTCGGTGTCGCCATCGCGGCACTGTTCGTCGCCGCCGCCGTGATTCGGTTGGCCCTCTACACCGCCTACGACAGCGGAAGTGACGAGACGGTTGGCGTCCCGACGACGCTCGCCGCGACTATCCTCTCGGCCGGCGTCCTCGTGGGGTTCGTCGACCCGATGCTCCTCGTCGCGCTTTCGGCTATCATGGCCGGACTGATGCTCTCCGACGTGACGTACCCCGATTTACACGCACAGGACGCTCTCGTGATGGGCGTGGTGCAGGCTCTCGCTATCGTTCTCTCTGGGTCGCTCGGAGAAGGGTTCGCGTTCGGGTTGCTGTTCTTGGCGCTCGGCTATCTGTTCTTGGGGCCGCGGTTCTACTGGGGATAACCCGTCGATTCACATCCCCATGTCCGCCGCGTCCTCCGGAACCGGAAGGTCAGTCGGTGAGACGCCGAGGAGTTCTGCGGCGTGGTCGAGTGCCATGTCGAATCCGTAGTAGCGTTCTAACTCGTCGCCGTCGACGGTCGGTCGAACTTTGAGCATCGCGTAGCCACTGAGATTCTGTGCCACGGCGGCGGTTCGACCCTCCCGGTCGAATTCGAGGACGCGTTCGGTGTCGGTGACGTAGTACCGTGCGGTGATGCCGTTGGCGGACGCCTCCTGTTCGGTCATAACCGCCGCTTAGGACTGGGGTGTGTCTAATGTACCGGTTCTCACGAGGGACGAAGCGGTGAGTGACAACCGTGGAACGAAAGTGACGTGAGTCTCTCCGTCGAGGTGGAGGTATGTGGTTCCAGAGCGGCCGTCGGCGTGACCTCTGCGCCATCCTCTACGACGCAGGCGAACTCCGGGGACAGAAGTTGAAGACGCGACTGGAGAACTACTACGACATCCGACTCGACCCACAGTCGTTCTACGCGACGCTCGACGCACTCGTGGATGCGGGCCACCTCGAGCGACGAGTACGGGGGATACACGACGTGTACGGACTCACCGACGCTGGTGCGAGACAGGTCGAGTCGTACTACACGTGGCTCACAGAACGCATCGAAAAGAGTGAGCGGGGAACGGCCGACGCAGACGAGCGAATCGTCGACTGACGACTGTTACTTCTGTACCCAGTCGCCGATGGTGTTGCGGAGAATCTCGCTCGTCCCCTCGTATATCTCGTTGAGTTTCGCGTCGCGGTAGTAGCGCTCGGCAGCGAAGTCTTTGGTGTAGCCGTAACCGCCGTGAATCTGGATGCCTTCGTTGGCGACTTCACGGGAGATTTCGGAGGCGTAGAGTTTGGCCTGTGCAGCCTCCTTGATGAACGTCTCGTCGCGCATCTTCAGGTCTGCGGCCTTGTGCATGAGGAGTTTCGCGGCCTGAACCTTCGTGTCCATATCGGCGAGTTTGTGCTTGATGGCCTGGAAGTCGCCGATTGGCTGGTCGAACTGCTCGCGTTCGCCGGCGTACTTCACGGCGTCGTCGAGGGCGGCGCGCGCGATACCGACAGAGCGCGCCGCGATGGTGATGCGCCCTCCGTTGAGCGTCTTCAGTGCGTGGATGAACCCGTCGCCCTCGTCGCCGAGGAGTCGGTCTTTGGGGATGCGCATGTCGTCGAAGCGGAGTTCGGCGGTCGGACACCCCTTGTCGCCGAGTTTGTGCTCCGTGCCTTCGACGATGAACCCGTCGTCCTCCTCGGGGCGGACGACGAACGAGGAGATGCCTTTGTTCCCCGCGTCGGGGTCAGTCTTCGCGAACAGGATGACCGTGTCGGCGACCGACCCGTTCGAAATCCAGAGTTTGCCACCGTTGACGACGTACTCGTCGCCGTCTTTGACCGCCGTCGTCTCCATGGCAGGCACGTCGCTGCCTGCGCCGGGTTCCGAGAGTGCGAACGCACCGATGTCCGTCCCCTCGTTGACTGGCGTGAGGTAGGTCTGTTTCTGGTCTTCGTTCCCGAACTCGTAGAGCATGTTGCCCGCGAGGCTCGTGTGCGCGGCGACGATGGTCCCGAGGCCACCGGACCCTCGCGAAATCTCTTCGAGTCCGATAGCGTACGAGTGGTAATCGAGGCCTGCGCCGCCGTACTCCTCCGGGAAGGGCATCCCCATCAGACCGAGTTGGCCCATCTCTTCGACCAGGTCGGCGGGGAATTCGTCGGTTTCGTCGATTTCGGCCGCCCGAGGTTTGACCTCCTCGTCGACGAACTCCGCGACCATGTCTCTGATTTGCTTCTGCTCAGCAGTGAGCGTGAAGTCCATGTGTGGTTCTTTCATCGACTATGCTTATGATTTTCTGCTACGGAACACCGGCCTTCGCCCCACGAGACTTTTTATCCCCCCTTCCGTATTGGTGAACACTCCGAATGTCTCGACACGCCGATGCCCGGCCACCGGCAACCGAC
>NZ_LOPV01000611.1 GCF_001469865.1 Haloferax profundi | reverse complement strand
GAAATCGACTATGTCGTCGAAAGCCGCCGTGAATATCCCAGACTCACGTGCGTCCGGTGTAGGCATCTGCGTGCTCGCCGGACCGATTGTTCCCGACTTCGGAGCTGCTGGCATCACCGCACCGAACTTGTACCAGCTATACGTGACCGGGAACGCCTCGTCGCCACCGGTGAAGTGCTTAACCGCGAGGTACGTGTACTTCCTT
>NZ_LOPV01000610.1 GCF_001469865.1 Haloferax profundi | reverse complement strand
GATGACGTAAGCTGCCATTATCCCGAGGACCGTTGACATGAGCGCGGTCACGATGGCAATCGGCAGGCTGACGAAGAAGAACGCGTCGAAGAACGGACTCGCCATGAACTCGTGGAACCACCGAAGCGAGATTCCGGATGGAGGGAACGCTTGTGATTCCGTCGGACTAAACGAGATAGCAACGACGATGACGATCGGTAAGACGAGGACACCGAATCCAAGCGATAAGAGCCCGTAGTAGAGAGCCTTACCAGCGTAGACCGCTGCGGACGAGAGCGACCGGGAGTTCCGGCCGGTCAGCAGAGTCATCAGTCCCATTGTTGCACCCCCATGCGGTCGCGGAC
>NZ_LOPV01000609.1 GCF_001469865.1 Haloferax profundi | reverse complement strand
GAGCGCCGTCGTCGTGAGCGTCAGTACGGTCCCAATGGCACTAGCGAACGGCCAGTTCAGACCACCAACAGCTTGGTTGTAGATCATCAGTCCCATCGTCAGGTCTGTTCGACCACCGAGAAGGTCTGGCGTTACGATAGAGTTCATCGTGAGTACGAACACGAAGATGGTTCCAGTCACCAGACCGGGGAGGCTCAGCCTGAACGTGATCTTGAAGAACGCTTCGAGCTGGTTAGCGCCCAGATTCCGAGCAGCCATCACGAGCGAGTCTGGGATGTCCTCAACTGATGAGTACACAGGGAGGACTACGAGCGGAAGGTAGACACCAACCAGCCCGATGATGACCGCGAGCGTATTTCCGAGGAGCTCAACCTCTGTTCCGAACAGTGCACGAAGCAGATTGTTGATGAT
>NZ_LOPV01000608.1 GCF_001469865.1 Haloferax profundi | reverse complement strand
ACACGGCGAAGAGCCCAATTTGCCGACGCATTGGTGTCGTCTTCGCGATGAAGTACCCAACGGGGTACCCAACGATGACACACGCGACCGAGACGATGAGCGATAGTCGGACGGTGTACCACAGTAAGCCCCTGTAGAATGGGTCGAGCAGGAGCTTCTCGTAGTGGCTGAGGGTGAAGTTCCAACTGATAATCCTTGTCGCACTGTACTCGAAGAAGCTGATATACACGGCGTAGAGTATCGGGATGAGCAGGAAGACGAGTAAGTAGGCTGCGGTCGGAATTGCAGGGAGGAAATCTCTCACTCGCTCTGACATCGAGCTAGACCCCGTAATCCGAGTAAAGAGGTCGTCCGTCGCATCAGTTATGACGCTCAACATTCTACCCCTCCACGAGGCCGTAATCATCGAAACGTACAGTCACGCTCTCTCCTTTCGTGTATTGGGGGGCGCCGAGGTCGGTTACGAGGAATTCCCGATCACCGACTTCGACCTTGTACTCGGTGACTGAACCAAGGTGAACGGTACTGTTGATCGTTCCCGAGTAAGTAGTCTCCCCATCGCTTCCATCGTTGAGCTTGATATCTTCCGGGCGAATGTAGAGGACTCCGGATTCTGTATCCGTAGAGTCGTCTTCCATCGGAAGCGAGAAG
>NZ_LOPV01000607.1 GCF_001469865.1 Haloferax profundi | reverse complement strand
TGAGAGTCCCATCAAGGAAATTTGAGTCACCAACGAAGTCTGCACAAAACTCTGACTTCGGTTTTCGATAAATCTCCGATGGCGGTGCGCACCGAATCTTCTCGCCTTCGTGGAGGACGAGCACCCGGTCAGACAGCGTGAGCGCTTCGCGTTGATTGTGCGTCACGTAAATCGACGTAATTCCGAGCCGGTCGTGAAGATCTTTGATTTCACGACGCATCTGCT
>NZ_LOPV01000606.1 GCF_001469865.1 Haloferax profundi | reverse complement strand
GTCTGTCGAGGTCTGAGAGGGGCTCGTCGTAAAGGAGTAGATCTGGTTCGAGAACTAATACACGGGCGAGCGCAACACGCTGTTGTTCCCCACCACTCAAGTTCTGAATATTTCGGTCTTCGTAGCCCGGGAGAGAGACGATGTCCAAGACTTCTGCGATGCGGTCTTCTATTTCAGCCTCGCTCAGATTCTCTCGATGGCGAAGCCCGAAAGCGACGTTATCGAACACCGTCATATGAGGGAACAATGCTAGTCGCTGGAAGACCAGCCCCATGTTCCTGTCTTCGGGTGGCCGGCCAATCATCTCATTACTAGCAACCATGATACTTCCACTATCGGGGCCAACGAACCCAGCGATTGACTTCAACATTGTCGTCTTCCCCGAGCCAGAGGGACCCAGAATCGATACAAACTCTCCGTCTTCGATGTCGATAGACACGTCGTCGACAGCGACCACGTCACCGAAGGTCTTGCGTAGTTGTTGGACACTGACTGATGCCATATTCCAAATCTACTGGATGATTGGGAGACTAGTATTTATTCTTTGGGGGTTTGTGACATGGCTCGGAGTAGCAATACTACGCACGACTACCAAACAAGTGAATTGTGTCCACTTGATATGGGTCTCCGCGTGAATTATGACAAACGCCTGACCGTGTAGAAAACTGCAATCGGAGCTATCCAACTCAATCGCGAGAGCGATGACTTGTTGGAATTAT
>NZ_LOPV01000605.1 GCF_001469865.1 Haloferax profundi | reverse complement strand
CTTTCGCGAGCTCGTGGTGGTCTTCGTCGTTGTGGTTCGTAATTGGGTAACCCCAGAAGTCCATCGGTGCACCGTTCTTCGGGACAGACCAACCCATCTTCAGCCCCTCGTTGATCTGAAGGTTCTCTGCACGTGCCGAGAGGAAGGGTGCGACGACCATGTCGCCGTTCTGGTAGAGTTTCATCGCTTGGTCGACCTGATCGAAGATGACGGGGTCAGTCACTTCGACGAACTCTCGAATCCAATCCAGACCTGGTTCGATGTTGTCGAGGTTCCCACCCTGGATCTTGTTGATGACGTAGAAATATTTTGAACCAGCGTTCGACCACGGTTCGAACCCGACTTTCCCCTCGAGATCGGGATCGATCAGGTCGTCCCACGTGTTGAACTCTTTGTCGGTGAGATCCTTCCGCCACGCGAGTCCCCGTGGGAATGCGACGGTTCCACCC
>NZ_LOPV01000604.1 GCF_001469865.1 Haloferax profundi | reverse complement strand
GTACTCATTTTTGTATGCATTTGGAATGTCTTCCCATCCCTCGATATCGCTCTGTTTCGAGACCGCGCCGATATCGCCGAGTAGGGCCGCACGTTGGCCGTCTAACTCGATGGCATCGTACGCTGGCTGTTTTGGATTCCGCTTTAGCTCCGACATGTACTTTTCAGAAGCTGCGGTAGAGTACTTCACATCGTGTTTGTTCTCCCACCCCAATTCTCCGTTCGAGAATGGCTCGGTGAAAGCAGCTTGACGTGCTTCA
>NZ_LOPV01000603.1 GCF_001469865.1 Haloferax profundi | reverse complement strand
CCTTGACTGGTGTCACGATGCAGTTCAGGGTGTCTCGCGTACCTTCGCCCTCACCGTGGACGTCCTCGACGAACCGATGTCTTCCTACATCTGTATTGGCTATCTCCTCTGCCGAGTCGCCGACACCGTGGAAGACTCGTCGTCGATTTCGCCCGGCGAGCAGGCCCATCTCCTTCGACTCTACGACAGCGCACTCGACCCAGACGACGACACCGACATCGACGAGTTCGTCACTGCGGTCGAACCACACCTCCCACCCGAAGGCGAGCGTTCCGACGACTGGATGGTCGTCGCGAACGCCGCCCGCGTCTTCCGCACGTTCGACGCACTCCCGGACGACGTTCGCGAGGCGGTCACGCCGCCTGTGCGCGAACTCGTCTCGGGGATGGCGATGTTCGTCGAACGGCACTCGGATACGGGCGGCCTCCGTATCCAGTCGCGCGAAGAACTCGAAGAGTACTGTTACTACGCCGCGGGGACCGTCGGCAACCTCATCACGAACCTCGTGACGCGGGGGAACGTCGACCGCGAGCGCAGTTCGCGCCTCTACGACACGGCCGAGGAGTTCGGTCTCCTCCTCCAACTCGTCAACATCGCCAAAGACGTCCACGACGACTACACCGCCGAGAACAACGTCTACCTCCCCGCCGAGTGGTTGGACGAAGAAGGCGTCCCGCAAGAGGAAGTCGTCGAACCGGAGAATCTGAGCAAGACTGCGTCCGTCGTCTTCCGGACGGCCACGCACGCAAAGTCGTTCGTCGACGACGCTCAGACCTATCTGGAGACGGTTCCACTGCGTGACGGCAATACACTCGCTGCGTGGGCGATTCCGTTCCTCCTCGCGGTTGGCACCCTCCGGGAACTCCTCGCGAACCCGGAACACGCCGTGACCGGAGAGGGAGTCAAAGTCTCGCGTCAAGAGGTGTTCGCCGTGGTGTCTGCGATGAACGACGCCAGTTCCGAATCGCTCGCCGAGATGCGGAACACCATCGCTCGGCAACCGTTCCACCGGACGACCACGAACGCCGACTGAGACGCGTCGCCTCCTCGCTGAGGCCACCAGCCTCGGCAGCGGAGGGGTGGAACGAAGACTGCTATTTCTGCGAGAGACCACCGAATCGCGTCGAAGACAAGACGGGTCGACTGTTCGGTGTCCACGAGTGACGGGCGGGTTTTGGGAGGATTTTTAGTAGCCGAAGAATAACGGGCGTCTATGAGTACCGAAGAAGCACACGACGACCACGGCCACCACCTGCCGGCGGTCCAGGACTGGCCGCGCGGCTTCGGCGAGGCGAGTTGGTGGCCGTTCGTCACCGCCGTCGGGGGCGCAGGCATCTACACCGGTGCCGGTCTGTACGTCATGGGACAGGACGGAATCGTCGGGTCGGCGCTCGGCCCCGCCGTGTTCATCGGCAGCATCTTCCTCTTCCTGGCCGGTATCTACGGCTGGTTGTACCACGCCTTCGTGAGCCACTTCTGGTCGCGCGATGCGAACCAAAAGAGTGCGGCGAAACTCCGCTGGGGCATGATTGCCTTCCTCGGGTCCGAACTCGCGACGTTCGGTGCACTGTTCGCCTACTACTTCTTCATCCGCGCAGGAGCGTGGCCCCCACAGGAGCTCCCACCACTGACCGGGTCACTCGTGTTGGCGAACACGGCCCTCCTGATTGCGTCGAGTTTCACGCTCCACTGGGCACACGTCGCCATCCGTAACGAGAACCGTCGGAACTTCCTCCTCGGCCTCGCATCCACGCTGCTCCTCGGTGTTATCTTCATCGGCGGCCAGGTGTACGAGTACTACGAGTTCATCGTGCACGAAGGGTTCGACCTCACGTCGGGTATCTTCGGGTCGGCCTTCTACGGCCTCACCGGCCTCCACGGGCTTCACGTGAGCATGGGCGCGGTGCTTCTCGGCATCGTCTTCGTCCGTGCACTCCGTGGACAGTACTCTGCCGAACGCCACGTCTCCGTGAGCACGGCCTCGATGTACTGGCACTTCGTCGACGTCGTCTGGATCTTCCTCGTCGTCGTCCTGTACGTCGGCGCGGAAGTCGGCGCGTAACCGTTCGGACCACGACTACCTTTTCCACCGAAGTACCCTGTCAGCGACGGCAGTCGGATCGTCGTCTCGTAGAACGGCCACTGTGCGACGCCCTCAGCCGAACTGCTCGTTGAATCGGTAGATATCCTCGTCGAGGCCGGCGACGACGAGGTCGTCTTCCGACTGGACGCGCAGGTCCGGGCCGACTTCGGTGATGAGTTCTCCCGCACGCTCGACGGCGATGATGGTGCAGTTCGTCTTCGCTCGCACGTCCGCGCCGGCGAGTGTTCGCCCGACGAGGCCCGGTGCCTGCGTTCGGACGATTTCAATCTGGGACTGCGGTGCGATGACTTCCTCGTCGAGGACCGTCGATGCGAGCATACGCCCCGCGACGGTAGAGAGTGCCAGCACGTAGTCTGCCCCAGCGCGGTAGAGTTTCGAGATGCTCTCGGTTTCGTTCGCCCGCGCGATGACTTCGGTCTCTTCGGAGACACGTTCCGAGACGAGTGTCGCGAACACTGCCGTCGTGTCGTCGTCGAGGGCGAGGAGGACGCCGCGTGCTTCGGTGACGTTCGCCTCGGCGAGCGTCTTCGGGTCGGTGATGTCGCCGACCACGTCTACGCCGGGTTTGGGCTCTTTGTCGACGACGAGATGGGGGACGCCCGAACTCGCGAGCGTCTCTGCGGCCGTCGACCCGACTTCACCGTATCCGGCGACGATGACGGACCCTCGGCGGAAGCGACGCGCCGACGAGAGGGTGAGCGAGCGAAGTTCTTCGAGTCGTTTCTCGCGCCCGACGACGAGGAGAATGGTGTGCTCGTCGATGACGTCGTCTGGTGCAGGTGGCGAGACGAACTTCCCGGAGAACCACGCTCCGATGACGTTGACTCCCGTGAGGCGGGCGATACCGCTCTCGGCGATGGTCTCGCCTTCGACCGGACTCCCGCGTTGGACCAGCAGTTCTGCGACTTCGAAGTCCTCGCCGATTTCTATCGCGTCACCGAGTGCAGAGGAGACGGACGTGGTGGCCTTCCCGGCGAGGCTCTCACCGAGGAGTCGGCGGGGCGAAACCACCTGGTCCGCACCGGCGTAGCGGTGGTACTCCGCGACGCGAGGGTCTTCGATGAGACTGACGACGCGACTCGACGGTGCGGCCTGCTTCGCGGCCAAGATGATACTCGCGTTCGTCTCGTCGTCGTCGTCGGCGACGATAGCGAGCGCTTCGGATGTGTTCACTGCCTCCAGCGACTCGACCGACTCGGGGTCACCGTGGACGACGTCGTACCCCTGTCCGTACAGTTCTTCGGCGAGGTCACGGTCCGATTCGAGAACGACGTATTCGACGCCCATCGCGTCGAGTTCGTCGACCAACGCGTCACCGCGCGGAGTGAACGTGCAGATGACGACGTGGTCAGAGAGGTCCGTCGACGTCGGCGGCGCGGTCCGTAACGCGTCTTCGACCAGCGGAACGAGGAACAACGGGAGCGTGAGGAAGACGGTGGTCACGCCGGTGAGTTGCATCAAGATAGAGAGCGCGAGCAGTGGCGGTGAATCGACCCAGAACCGGGTCTGTTCGCCGTACCCCGTCGTCGTGAACGTCTCGACGACGACGTGGAGCGACTGGAGGTAACTTACGTCCTCTCCAGCGAACTGCCCCGCCGCCCAGCGGTAGATAACCGCGTAGGTGAGCATCAACGTTGCCGCGCCCGCGAGGTAACGACCGAGACGAGATTTTGCTTTCGACAAACCGGGGCCGTCACCCGAAATTGACATACCACTCGCTATGCCCCCCGGTGTCTAAAAGGGTCCTGCCGTCTGACGGATTCTATGGGCCGACCGAGAGACGCCGCACTCACATTCGTCGTCGCGATACCCGTCGCAGTCGGTGTCGCCGTGCTTCGCCCGCCGATTACGCTCAGTGCTGTTCTCGTCGGCATCGTCGGCACACTCGTCGTCGAAGCACTGTTACTCCGAGCAGAGTCCCGCGTGCGACGGTTGTGGGACGACTCACGGGTTCAACTGGTCGCCGTCGTGGCGACGCTCGTCGCTGTCGGTGTCGCCGTCGAGACGGTCGGTGCCAGCGTCCTCGTCCTCGTCCTCTCGGGTCTCGTGACCTATCTGCTCCTCCTCGTCGCCGTCGAACTTCGAGACTGGCAGACTGGGCGACCGTAGAACTCGACTCACGTTCACAAACGTCACTTGAGGAATACTTATCCGCAATCCGGACCCCACCTTGGGTATGAATACCACGACCCGCGCCGCCATCGCCGTCGTGTGTACCGCGGCGCTCGTGGCCGCGTCGGTCCTCGGAGGGTCGTTCCTCGGACTCGCTGCCCCGTTGTCTGGTGACCTCTACGAATCGGCCGCCCCCGAAGGGGCGACGCAGGTCGACAGTCCGTACGGGTCCGCGAGCGTCTGGTACGACGACGACGGCGTCCCGCACATCGACGCGGAGAACGAGGAGGCACTCTACTTCGCCGTCGGGTACGTTCAGGCGCGTGACCGACTGTTCCAGATGGACCTCCAGCGACGACTCGTCGGCGGGAGACTCTCGGCCGTCGTCGGCGAATCGACGCTCGAATCCGACCGCTTTTACCGCAGTCTCGACTTCCAGTCCGCCGCCGAGGCATCGTGGCAGTCGGTTCGCGGAACCGACGTCGGGACGCCCATCGAGGCGTTCACCGCCGGTGTGAATCACTACGCTGGAACGGGAGGGCTTCCACCCGAGTACGCCCTCCTCGACGCCGAGTTCGAGGCGTGGACGCCGACCGACACACTCCTCGTCGGCAAACTCATCTCGTGGCAACTGTCGGGGTCGTTCGCCGACCTCCGCCGAGCGACTGCGGTGTCGCGCCTCGGGGGGAATGCCACCGAACTCTACCCGGCGACGCTCGACCACGACGTGCCAATCGTCCGTGACCCTGCCGAGTCTGATGCGGCACCGTTCTCGCCGGCAGACGTGGTCGAGAACACGTCCGCGGCGAACGCGAACGTCGGTGGCGACTTCGGTGCCCTCGCCGAGTGGACCGACACCTACGACAAAGACCCGACCTACGGGTCGAACAACTGGGTCGTCTCCGGCGAACACACCGCGTCTGGAAAACCACTCCTCGCGAACGACCCGCACCTCGCACTGACCGTCCCACCTATCTGGTACGAGATGCACCTCTCGACCGACCAGATGGACGTTCGCGGTGTCGGATTCCCCGGCATCCCGATGGTCGTCATCGGACGAACCGCAGACGCCGCGTGGGGCGTGACGAACGTCGGCGGCGACTTCACCGACCTCTACACCTACGAGATGCGAGACGGCGGGTACGTCTACGAGGGCGACGTCCGCGAGTTCGACACCGAGATGGAGACGATAGAAGTCGCCGACGGCGAGAACGTCGAGATAGCCGTTCGAAAGTCGGTCCACGGTCCTGTCATCGAACGCGGTGGCCGAACTGTCGGCGTCGCGTGGCCCGGGTTCTCCGCGACGAACGAGTCACTCGGCGTCTACCGACTCAACCACGCAGACTCCGTGGACGATATCCGTGAGGCACTGCGAATCTGGGACGTTCCTGCGCAGAACTTCGTCGCCGCGGACCGCGCGGGCAACACGCTGTACTACCCCGCAGGACAGTACCCGATTCGCGTCACCGACGGTGAAGTCGTCCGCGGAGACACCATCTTCGACGGGTCCGCTGGTGAAGGCGAGTGGCGCGGGTACGAACCCTACGGCCAATCCTCGTGGGATGGATTCGTCCCGTTCGAGTCGATTCCCCACGTCGAGGACCCGGACGTCCTCGCCACGGCCAACCAGCGAACCATCGACGACCCAGCGTTCTACATGGGCACGTCGATGACCTACGCCGACCCCTACCGCGGGCAGCGCATCTACGACTTGCTGGACGACGCCGTCGCAGACGGGGACGTGACTGTCGAGACGATACAGCAGGTTCAACGCGACGTGCGCTCCGAGGCGGCGACCGGATTCACCCCGTACGCGACGAGTTCCGACGCGGTGGCACAGATGTCGCCCGACGCACGGGAACTGACCACCGAACTCGACGGCTGGGACGGCCAGATGCGCGCCGACTCACGCGCCGCACTCGTCTACCGCATCTGGGTCGACGAGTTCCGAACTGCGACGTTCGCCGACGAGTTCGAACCGCAGGGCATGGACGACTCGTACTACCCGCGTCTGTTCGTCCTCCAGCAACTGGACGCCGACTCCCAGTGGTACGACAACCGTTCGACGTTGGAACGCACGGAGACTCGTGCCGACATCGCTGCCGAGGCGATGAACCGTACTGCAGAGCGACTCGACGAGGAGGGATGGGAGACGTACGGCGAGTTCAACACACTCGATATGAACCACCCGTTCGACCGTAAGTTCATGAACTACCCCGAGCGTCCGATGGATGGGTCGCGATTCACCGTGTTCAACTTCCGCTCCGCCGGGTCGACGCAGGCGGGCAGTAGTTGGCGGATGGTGGTCGACTTCTCGGACGAAGACGACTCGGTTGGCGTCGTCCCCGGCGGCCAACGCGGCGTCTTCTGGTCCGACCACTACCACGACCAACTCGACGAGTGGGCCGACGGCGAGTACAAAGCGCTCACACTCGACCGACCGTCTGGGTCGCCCGACATCGTCTTCGGAGGTGGCCGATGAGCGTCCTCTCGGAAGTCCGGACCGGACGCCGCGCCGAACTCGCGTTGGTCGTCGCCACGTTGGTCGGACTGGTCGCCGCGTCGTTCCACTGGGCCGGCCTCGTCGTCGGTGGCGTCCTCGTCGGAATCCTCGCGACGTCTGTTCGCCGCGCCGTCGTGCAGGGACTCACCTTCGGTGGGGTTGCGCTCTTCGTCCACGTCGCCCGTCTCTGGTGGTTCGGTGCACTGGACCCGTTCTTCCAGACCGGACTCGTCCTCGTGCTCACCGTCGGTATCGGATTCGGCCTCCCGACAGTAGCGGCGGTCGGTGCACGTGCCATCGTCGACGATGTCTGAGAGCACATCGGCGACGACTGAGCGCATCCTGTCGACGGCGACGCGACAGACCCGGCGGCGAGTTATCGGCAGCGGATTGCTCGCAATCGTTGGTGTCGTGAGCGGAGGGGTCGCCCTCAGAAGCGTTGCTGGCACTGTGAGCGCCGCGTGGTGGACAGCAGGGGCAGTGCTCGTCGTCGGGGGGCTCTGGGCCTACACGTACGTCCACGCGGCAGAGAACGCCCACACGAGTGAGTGGGGAGACGGCGAGCGAGTGAGTTACGAGACGCTCGGTGCCCCGACTGCCGTCACACTGACCCGAGGTGTACTCGTGGCAGGTATTGCTGGACTCGCTGGTATCGCGGCGTTGGGGGCCGCCAGCGACTGGGTGGCGTGGGTCGCTGCGCTGGCCTACGGTGTCGCCGTCGTGCTCGACGTGCTCGACGGGTTTCTCGCCCGTCGTCTGAACCGCGTCACGGAACTTGGTGGACGACTCGACACCGCCGTCGACGCGTTTGGCCTCCTCGTCGCCCCGCTTACGGCCGTCGTCCTCGGTGAGTTACCGTGGTGGTACCTCTCGGTCGGTGTGGCACGGTACCTCTTCGTCGCCGGTCTCTGGTGGCGCGGCCGGACCGGACGCCCCACGTTCGACCTGCCGCCGCGAACGTCTCGGCGGGTCCTCGCCGGCCTCCAGATGACCGTCGTCCCGATTGCGCTCGCACCGGGTGTTGCCGACGAGTGGATGCCTCTCGTCGCTGCTCTGGCCGCGATGGGTCTGCTCCTCGGGTTTGGTCGCGACTGGTTGTACGTCTCTGGCCGAATCGACGCAGAGACGGCGACACCGAGAACTGCCCCGACGAAAGATTAGCCGAGTCGCGCGAGGACGTCGACGTTGTGAGCGATGTACGACAGGGTCCCGCGTTCTAACTGCTGATGTCGCGTCGCGAGCCATCGCTCGAGCGTCTCGTCGTCCACGGCCTCGGCACCACCGACTGACTCTTCGACGAACCCGAGGATACGGTCGAGAAAGACTCGCTCGTGGCCGTCGTGTTCCGGGTGGACGACCCAATCGGACCCGCCCGCACTGACGACGTTCGCACCGAACTGCGGGAGGACCGAGAGGAGGTCCGCACCGGCGTCCGTCCCTGCGCTGTCGCCGTCGCGCATCGTCTCGTGGTAGGCCGCGAGCACCTCGTCGTCTGCTTCGTGCGAGGGGCGAAACGCCGTTCTCCCGTCGAACGTGATGGGTGCGTAGAGGTACCCGCCGTCGACGAGGCGAGAGACGAGCGAATCCACGGCACGGCGAAGTGGGAGGAGGTCGAACACGGCGTGCGCGATGACGAGGTCGAGTGCCTTCGGGAGGGCCGACATGGCGTCGAAGAGGTCACTCGTCACGTACGTGAGCGAGACGCGTCGCCCGTGGCGCTCGATTCGGAATCCGTCGCGCGTCGGTTCGGCCGACCATCCGGCGGCGTGGGACCACTTCGCGAACGCCTTCGCCGCCTGGTCGGCCATTCCCTTTCGACGGTCGACCATGACGTACTTGATGTCGTCGTGGGCGTCGAAGACCCCCCACGAGAGCAGGCGACGACACATCGCACCGGTCCCCGCGCCGACGGAGACGACGCGGAGCGGTTCTCCTGGATTCGACTCGGCGTGGTCTTCCAGACGGTCTCCCAAGTCCGCGAGCGTCGGTCGGTGGAGTGCACGGTCGTCGACCGACTCTTTGGACCGGAGGTAGCGAACGAACGCGTCGTCGTGTCTGGTCACGAACGACTCGTCTCGTCGGGGTAGTATAATCGTTCTCCCGACGCATCCTGTGTCGCTCGCCGGTGGTCTTCTCCAAACCGCCTCAATCTGTGTCTCCAACGAGGACCGATGTTGCCGATTCCCACGGAATCGCCCGGAAAGTATTTGATTCACTTACTGTGATGTAACGGCAAATGGATAGCGAGATTATCGACGCGGTGACTGGGTGGGATTCCGCACCGTCGGGTGGGGGGTACGGTGGCCTCCGGTCACTCGCGGACGACGGCTTCTCCGGTGCCGTCGTAGCCGGCATGACGTGGGGCTTCATGCTCAACGGTCGTCTCCTCGGCGTCTTCGAGGGAACGATAGCCGACTTCGACGACGAATCGTTCGAGGCCTACCGAGCGCCAGACGCATCGCTCCCGCTTCTCTACACGATGAAAGAGACTGGCGGCGAGGTTCGCGCGCAGTACTACACGGAAGACACGCCGCTGACCGACGCCGACGGAACACTCTCTGCAGGTGGGTTCACCGGGTACATCGAACTCTCCGAGAACGTTCTGTCCGGTGACTACTACGTCGTCTACCACGGTGGGAAGTCGATGAGTGTCGCGTTCGTCGGAAACAGCAAACGCCTCGTCACGGACGACGAGGCGTTCGAACTCGCCGCCGACGAGATTGGCATCTACAAAGTCTACGACGTGGACATCGACCTCGTCGAGATTCCAGACGGCGAGAGCGACGACGCGGCATCCGAAGACGAGTCGGCAACGGGTGCAGCAGGTGCTGTCTCCGAGGCCGAGACGACGGAGAGCGTCGACGACGACGAAGAAGAGCACGTCGCGCCCGCGGGAGACTCGTCGTCTCCCGAGACGACAGCGGTCGACAGTGCCGAAGCATCCAGCGCGTCTGAAGCGAGCGACGAGTCTTCGAGTCCGAGTACGCCACGCGCAGACACGACAGGTGAGTCGGCGACGGCGACCACATCCGACGAGTCCGCAACACAGGCGACGGCACCAGTCGAACGAGCCGAACCTGGGGACTCCAACGGCGCGTCGGGGACGTCGTCGGTCTCGTCTCCGTCGACGGCACCGGCAGCGACTTCTGGGGAGACAAACGGTGGGAGTTCAACCCAACCTGCCGACGACGAGACTGGCGACGACGTGTTCTCTGCCGAAGCCGAGTGGCGAAACGCGCGGTCGATTCCGTCGCTCGACCCACGCGACGCAGAAGGTGAGACTGCCGGCGAACGGCCCGGTTCTTCTCGTCGGCCTCGAAAACGAACGGACAAGACCGAGTCCAAAACCGCGTCGGCCGGACAGAAAACACAGCAGCCGAAACGGGCCCCCGGTCGGTCTTCGAGCGCCTCCTCGAACGCGACGCAGTCGGCGAAGTCGGCGACAGCGGCGTCGTCGAAAGCAGTCGTCTCGCTCAAAGAACAACTCTCGGAGGTCAAAGCAGAGCGTGACCGCCTCGAATCCGAACGAGATGCCATCCAGAAGGAACGCGACGAACACCAATCTCGCGCGGAAGAACTCGAGCGTCGAGTGAACGAACTCGAATCCGAAGTCGACCGTCTCAGGTCGGAACTAGACGAGGCTGGACTCACTTCGACCGACCGTTCGATGTCGGCGGACGAAGCACTTCGCGGGACGAACCTGTTCGTCCGCTACGCGAAAAAGAGCGGGGCGACGCTGGAGAAGGCCCACGCCGGGCAGGCAAAGCGCGAAGACGTCGTCGACAACCTCCGTCTCGAACACCACACGACGTTCGACACCGACGGACTCGGCGTCGACGGGCAACCGTACGAGGAGTTCCTCCACGAGACCCCCGAGTACGGGTTCGCCAAGTGGGCTGTCACCGACCTCCTCTACGAGATTGGTGAGACTGGCAACCGGTCGTCACTCTCCGGCGTCTTCGATTCGATTCCGAAAGCAGACAGAATCGAACTCTACGGGACCGTCTCGGTGCCGATTGGTGAGGGCGAGACCGAGCCCCGAAAGTTCGACGTCATCTTCCGGGACCAGATGGGTAACCCACTGTTCGTCGCCAACCTGAACGACTCTCGCGACCCGGCCACGCAGTCGATGGTCACGCGACTCATCAAGGACTCGAAGTCCGTCGCCGAGGCCAACGAGTCACTCGGGTCGGCGTTCGTCGTCACGAAGAGTTTCTTCGAACCGGATGCCCTCGAAGCGGCCACCGCCGAGACCGGTGGCGGACTGCTGAGTCGCTCGAAGCGCAAGAGCTTCGTGAAACTCTCGCGGAAACAGGGCTACCACCTCTGTCTGGTCGAAGCCCGAAGCGGCGAGTTCCACCTCAACGTCCCCGACCTGTAATCGGGTCGGGTGACGAAATCTTCTCGATGCATTCGCTCGTCGAATAGCAGCGTCTGTGGTAGCGACTAGACGCTGGCACAGAAGAGTGACGTCGCTCGTGGACGGTCACGAACGCCTCGTGCGGCCCCGTGTCTCGAACCCGGACGGGGCGTGCGAGGGGTCAGTCGTGGACGCGGGCGTCTCCGCGACGGTCAGAGGTGACTCGTCGTGGTAATCAGAGATAGAACGACCGCGTGTATCGGAATCTTAGCTCTCGATTTCGGCTGCTTCTTCGATCTTCATCGATTCGAGCTTGGTGACGATTTCGTCGAGCTTGTCGTCGAGTTCGTCGACGAACTCGTCGGTTCGCTCGGTCTTGATCGCACCTTGGCTGGAGGGCTCGATAAGGTTCTCTTCTTCGAGAACGCGGAGCGAGTACCGAACCTTGTGGTGGGGGTAGCCAGTCTCGTTCGACATCTTGACGATGCCAATCGGCTCGTTATCGATAACCATCTTCAGGACCTGGAGATGGCGCTCCAACATATCGACTTCTTTCTCAAGTCGGTCTATCATGCCATTTGTTAACTCTTCTTGGGAGGCTTTAAGCCTTGCCCTCCACGTCGGCGAATAATAAGATATCGCGACCTAAACGAGGAAACTAAATAACCGTTGTGTTATTCGTCGCCACGGTAATGCGAGTTCGTGGCTTGAATAGCTGTCCGCAAAACAAATCTGTGCAAACACATGCATTCCTCATCGGCCAGTACCGTAATCTGTTTAGTGCGGCGCGGGGAACGGCCGACGTATGACTGTTACCATCGTCGGTTCGCAACTCGGCGACGAGGGCAAAGGCGCACTCGTCGACCTGTGGGGCGGCGACGCTGATATCGTCGTCCGCTATCAAGGCGGCGACAACGCCGGCCACACCGTCGTCGAAGACGGCGAAGAGTACAAGTTATCGCTCGTCCCGAGCGGGGCCGTCCGCGACAAAGTGGGCGTGCTCGGAAATGGGTGTGTCATCAACCCCCGGACGCTCTTCTCCGAAATCGACGCCCTCCGCGAGCGTGGCCTCGACCCTGACGTGCGTCTCGCCAAGCGTGCGCACGTCATCATGCCCTACCACCGCCGCCTCGACAACATCGAAGAGGAGGCGAAAGCCGACTCCGACTCCGACCTCGTCGTCGGTACGACCGGACGCGGCATCGGCCCGACCTACGAGGACAAAGCGGGCCGTCGCGGCATCCGCGTCGGCGACCTTCTGGACCCCGAGGTGCTCCGCCAGCGACTCGAGTACGTCGTCCCGCAGAAGAAAGCGCTCATCGAGGACGTGTACGGACTCGAAGCAGGCGAAGAGTGCGACATCGAAGCCCTCGTCGAGGAGTTCACCGAGTTCGGCCGTCGCCTCCGCGAAGACGACATGGCCGTCAACTGTGGCGACTTCCTCGCAGAACGCCGCGAGGCAGGCGAGAACGTGATGTTCGAGGGTGCACAGGGGACGCTCATCGACATCGACCACGGTAGCTACCCGTACGTGACCTCCTCCAACCCGACTGCCGGCGGCGCGGCGACCGGGTCCGGTGTCGGACCGACCGTGGTCGGACAAGGTGAAGTCGTCGGTATCGTCAAGGCGTACCTCTCTCGCGTCGGCGAGGGTCCGATGCCGACCGAACTGAAAGAGGACGACCGTCAAGAAGAACTCGCAGACTTCATCCGCGAGAAGGGTGGCGAGTTCGGAACTGTCACCGGCCGCCCGCGCCGTATCGGATGGCTCGACATGCCGATGCTCCGTCACGCTGCTCGCGTCAGCGGCTTTACCGGCATCGCCGTCAACCACCTCGACGTACTCGCCGGCCTCGACGAAGTCAAGGTCGGCCACGCCTACGAACTGGAGGGCGAAGAACGCCTCACCATGCCGGCGACTACCGAGCGCTGGGCCGAGTGTGAACCCGTCCTCAAAGAGTTCGACACGTGGCCGGAAGTCGACTGGACCGAAGTCGCCGAAGAAGGCTACGACGCCGTCCCGGACGCCGCACAGGAGTACCTCGACTACCTCTCCGAGGAACTCGACGTGCCGATTTACGCCGTCGGCGTCGGCCCGGACCGCGCACAGACTGTCCACCTCGCAAACCCGTTCGACGAGTAATCTCGCCGCGCAGGCCGGCGAGCGAATCGTCACGTGACGAACACGGGACGGCGCAGAACCCGTCGGCTGACGGCGTCGAACCCGTACGCTTTTACTTCACGGAATCCACCGTCAGGACGATGAAAGAATCCCTGATGGACATCCTCTGTGACCCCCTCGACAAGAGTGAACTCGAGTTGGAAGTCGACGAGCGAGACGGTGACGAAATCATCGAAGGACGACTCATCGGCACGGTCACCGGTGAGGTGTACCCCATCGAGGACGGTATCCCGAACCTCCTGCCACCGGACATGCGTGACGACTGACTGGACCTGAACGTTTTTCTATTCTCGACTTGACGGTGATACCGTGTCGAACGCGCCGCTCACCGTTTCGTTGAACGCCGAGCGACCCCACGACCTTTCAGTCTCGCCATCGTTCTCGACGACCGGTTCGTTCACCGTCGAACTCGAAAACCTCGGACAGGCGGTCCACGTCCACCTCAACGTCGACGACGACCTCTCGCGTGTCGTCCAGTTGGCGAATGGAAATCACTTCGTCGACGGCGGCCAGACGAAGTCGGTTCGGTTGCCGGTCACACCACCGGCAGAACCGGTGAGTGGAAAGCTCAAAATCGTCTCCGGATACGGGTCGGAGACGGCGTACGTCGACGTGACCGTCAACCCCGGACGGGGTGGCAAACCCCCCGTCGACGTCGACGAGACGCTCTCGAAACCACCACAGGCCGAATCGAACGACGGCCTCGTGGGTGCGCTCGGCGAAGCCTTGCCTCACATCGACCCACGAGCAGGACCGCTCTTGCTTCTCGCCGCCGTCGCCCTCGCCCTCGCCGTCGCTGTCGCGTCGGTGTTCGAGAGTCTCGCCATCACGCTCGGTGCCGTCGTCGTCGTGGGTGGCGTCTTCGCGGCGTTGGCACTGGCGGTTCGGTGAGGGACACACGCGACTGAAAGCCGCGTCCCGTCTTCGAGTTAGTTACTCGTCGTCGGTCGGAACGCCGCAGAGGTTTCCATCGTCGTCGAACAACTTCGCGCGGAGGAACCGAGTCCGGTACCGGTTGGCACCTTCGTACACGTCCGCCTCGCGGATATCGTCGACTCGGCCGTCAGCGACGGCCTCGATGATGTCTTCGACCTGTTCTTTTTCGGAGGGAGTCAGTTCGAACTCGTAGGTTCGTGTCTCTTCGCCTTCGAGACGAGTCCACTTCCGAGAGGCTGCGATGACGAGCGAACACGGTTCGCGGCACGGGAAGGCACCGTCGCCGCCGTCCACGTCGAGGTCAGTCTCGTCGTTGTACTGCCACTCACGGCGCTTGACGCACTGCGAGTCGTCACAGCAGGCCTCGGCGACCCAGTCGACGTGTTCGTGGCCGTCGCCACGGTTCCACGTCTCGACGACACTGTACATGCCGGTCTGTCGGCCGATAGTGTCCTCCCAGTGCTCCACGTCGAGGGTCCCCTCGCGCTCTCGGTACCAGTTCGGAACAGATGCCGGATAGAACGTTCCGACCGTCTCGACGAGGTCACGGCCGTCGAGTTCGGGGAAGACCCATCCGCCGGCGAGGTTGGCACCGGTCTTCAGCGGGCGGTACCGGCCGTTCTCGTCGTACGTGGCCAGTTGCCGGGCGGCGAGTGGTTCGTGATACTCGTCGAGGGCGGATGTGTCGTGGTCGCCGTCGTCCACGTGTCGGAGGTCGTAGGAACGTTCGCCGTGGTCGTCGACGGTGACCGTGACGAGCAACTGGCCCCATTCACGGCGAATGCCGTCCCGAAGCGCATCGTAGCGTTCCGGGACAGCGTGTTCGTCCGCTCCTTCGACCCACCGGAGGAAGGCCCGACGTTGCGGACTCGACTCGCCGACCACGTTCGTCCAGAAGTACCAGTTCGTGGCGTAGTCGTCGTAGTCGCCCAACGTGTCGGCGAGGTCGGCCGCTGAGAGGCCGTCGCGTGTCGCCTCGGGCGTCTCCAGTCGGTAACCGTCGTCCTCGTGCGTCACTCGAAGGCCGTCGAGGGCGACACCGTCTTCGCTCGCAGCGTCGACCAGTGCGTCGATGTGGTGTCCCATCGTTAGTTCGCCTCCTGCGGCGTCTTTCGCGTCCGTTCACGGACGACAGTGAGTGCGTCACCGATGTCTGCACCCGCGTCGGCGGCGCGTTCGAGAACCACGTCGGCCATCAAGCCCTCGGTTCCCACGGCACCCGCGTACCAGATACGGTGCCCGTCGACGACGGTCGGAACGTCGTATCCCGTCCGATAGTCGTCGGTGAGGCCCATGTCCTCGGGGATGTCCTCCTGTGTGTGGAACCCGTCGGCGACGAACAACGGGACGACGACGACGTCTTCGGACTCGAAGTAGTCGGTCACGTCGTCGACTTCTGGGTCTTCGTCCATGTAGAGCGCCTGCACTTCGTCGAAGCGGTCCATCTGCCGAATGCGGTCGGCGTGGTACTCGATGGCTTTCGCGGAGTTCTCGTTGCGCTCGGTTCCGTGGCCGACCACGGCGAGGCCGAATCCGTCGCCGACGTTCGGGTCGCGGGTGACCGTCTCCGCTCGGCGGACGATGACATCGGTCATCGCTTCGTGGGTCCCGACCGGTCCGCAGTAGTGGACCGTCTTCTCGGGCACGTCGGACGCAGTGAGCGTGACGTGCGACGCCGAGAGGCCGTCAGAGTCCCAGTCGGCCACGTCCCACCCGTCGAGACGGAGTTCTCGTGGGATGACTTGCTCTGTGAAGTAGCCCTCACTGATGAACAGTGGGACGACGTACACCTCGTCGGCCTCCACAGTCCTGAGAACCTCCCGAATCGATGGCTCTTCTTTCCAAAAGCCCGTTCGGACCTCGTCGAACGCGCCAACCTCGCGGATGGTGTCCGCGTGGTCGTAGGTCGGCGTACTCGAATCCGGGTTCAGGTGCGACCCGTGCGCCACGATGACCAGCGCTTGCATGTCCGGGGGTTACGACGGGACTGTCTTATGGACTTCGCATCTCAGAAAGGAATCTTGGCGTTCGGCCAACTCAGGTTCGCCCCCCGTTCAGGGAGACACACGAAACGGAGGTTCGATACGCCGAGGGCGCGGTTTTTTGCGCTCGGCCGACGACGCATCGACCATGTCTCTCGCCGCCGACGCACGCGACGCCGTCCGTGAACGACCGTTCCTCCTCGACGCGCTCCGCGCGGGTGTCGTCAACTACGCCGCCGCCGCGGCCTATCTCGACCTCGGCGACGACGACGCAGTCGCGGCCGCACTTCGCCGCTTCGCCGACGACCTGTCCGACCTCGAATCTGCGTCTCGAGAGGTGACAGTCACGATGCGAAGCGGTGTCGGCCTCGTCGGCGAAGATATCGACGCGTCGGACGGCGACCCGGTCCTCTCCGTCGCAGGCGTCGAACTCGCCGGTGGCGGGCCGCTCACAGCAATCATCGCCGAGGGCGACGTGGGAACGGATTACCTCACGACGGTTCTCGCCCGACTCGACGCCGAGTCGGTTGTAGTCGATGCTGCTGGCGTCGCTGGCGACACGTTGGCCGTGGTGGTGCCACGGAGACAAGGCGCGGCCGCTCTGCGAATCGTCGAATCGGCCAGCAACGCTATATACTCCTGACTCTGGGGATATCACGACTGATACCCCGCGGTCCGAAGTTATTACTACGGACACAATTACCATTTTAATGGCATCATCTGGCCGACGTGACGGAGACGGAACGATTACGCTCTCTTCGAGTGCGCTGTTGCGTGAACTCGACTTGACCACCGACGAAATCTCGTGGCGGCAGTCGTTCGTTGGCTTCACCGACGAAGACGCTGCCCGACTCGCAAACCTACGCGGCGTCGTCGAGGCTCGCGACGAGGCTCTCGTCGATGGGTTCGTGGAGCCGATTCTGGCGAACGGCCGGACGACCGACGTTCTGAATCGGTCGAAGACAGACCTCGACGGACTCCGAGCGGTCGTCTCCGACTACTATCGGTCCTTTACCGACGGAACCTACGACGAAGACCACTACGCGGCGCGGACGCGCATCGGTCTCCTCCACGACAAACTCGACATGCCACTGCACTACTTCGGCGGGATGTTCGCCAACGTCACCGGCATCTTCGCCGACGAACTCTGCGAACGAACCGTCGCAGAGGCGACGACGGGCCTCTCAGACCAGCAGACCGAACAGGTCGAAGCGGCCGTCGAAGAGGCCTTCGCAGACACGATGGCAGTCGTCCGCGGACTCAACCTCGACATGCAGGTCGTCAACGACACCTACCTCTACTCGTACTCGCTGGACGTGCGCGAGGAAGTTCGCCGCGCCCGCGAGAGTCGTGGTAGCTTAGAGACGGTGGCGACGCAACTGCACGAAGAGACGGCCGGAACGAGCAAGAGTCTCGCCGAAATCGAGACGCTCGCGTCTCAGCAAGCCGAGATGACGGAGGAAATCGCGTCCGAACTCTCGAACCTGAGTGCGACGGTCGAAGAAGTCGCGGCGACTGCCGACGAGGTGTCCACGCAGAGCGACGGAGCGAGTGCGCGCGCAGAGGAGGGGCGTGCCGAGGCCGGAGAGGCAATCGAGGCGATGCACCAGGTCGGTGACGACAGAGACGACATCACCGTCAACGTCGAAGCCCTCGTCGAAGCAATCGACGAGATACAAGACATCGTCGGCGTCATCGACGAAGTCGCCGACCGGACGAATCTGCTGGCGCTCAACGCGTCCATCGAGGCCGCCCGCGCGGGTGATGCGGGGTCAGGATTCGCCGTCGTCGCAGACGAGGTGAAGTCGCTCGCGAACGAGTCGAAGTCACAGGCTGAGCGCATCGGCCAGATGATAGAGGACGTGACCGACCACATCGAGGACACCGCCGAGGCACTCTCGTCCGCGGACGAGAACATCGACCACGGCATCGAACGCGTCGAGTCGACCGTCGAGAGCCTCGACGAGATTACCGACTCGGTCGGCGACGTGACCGACGGTATCGAAG
Source organism: Haloferax profundi (assembly GCF_001469865.1). Lineage (GTDB taxonomy): Archaea > Halobacteriota > Halobacteria > Halobacteriales > Haloferacaceae > Haloferax > Haloferax profundi. The sequence goes on along the minus strand of NZ_LOPV01000603.1, from coordinate 3,902 downwards.
AGGTTGCCCGGGCGACCGACGAGCAGGCCACCCTTACCTCCGATATCGCCGTCTTCGTGGACGACGCCGCCACGCAGGTCGACGAGGTGACCGCCGAAATCGACCGCATCTCCGAGAGCGTCGCCGAGCAGGCCGAGCAGGCGGCCGACCTGGATACCGCCGTCGAAGAACTCGATTCGGACGCGGACCTCGAGTCCTTCCGTCGTCGTGCCAGTCCCTCCACCGACGGTGGTACCGTCACCACGAAATCGACGGCGAGACTCGCGTCGGCAGCGAACGCGAACCGCGACCCAAAGCGGCCTGCGCCGGACACTGGTGCTCGCGGCGGTCCGACCAGCGACACCAGCGGAGAGCGGACCGAAACGGACCGTGCAGAAGGGCCAGTCGACGACCCACTGGACCGTATCCCGTCTTTCGTCCAGCGAATACTCCCGAAGGAGACGTTGGAGAAGATTCGTCGCGGCGAGGCAGACCGTCCCGACTGGACGAGATAACGACCGGGGAGACGGATTCACCGTCCGCCGTTCCGACGGGTTGAAAACCGTCCCACGAGTACCCGAGAGCAATGACGCTGTCCGTGACCAACACGCTGACGGGAGAACGCGAGGACTTCGAGTCTCGAAGCGACGACGACGTGTTGCTCTACGTCTGTGGACTGACGGTCTCGGACGACGCTCACCTCGGTCACGCCCGCCTCTGGATGCACGCAGACATCATGCACCGATGGCTCGAATACGAGGGCTACCGCGTCCACCACGTCGAGAACTTCACCGACGTGAACGAGAAGATTGCCGCCCGCATCGGCGAAGACGACCTCGGCGACGACGAATCGACCGTCGCCGAACACTTCGTCGGCGACGTCATCCGCGACATGCGTGGCCTCAACCTGAAACGGGCGGAAGTCTACCCACGCGTCTCCGAACACATCCCCGAGATTATCGACCTCATCCAGACGCTCGTCGACCGCGGCCACGCCTACGAGTCGAACGGATCGGTCTACTTCGACGTGACCACCTTCGAGGACTACGGGAAACTCTCGAACCAGAAACTCGACGAACTGGAGTCGCAGGGCGAGTCTGCCGAACGCTCCGAGAAGCGGAACGCCGCAGACTTCGCTCTCTGGAAAGCAGGCGCGGTCAGTCCCGAGACGGCCGCCGAACACCGCAAGCCGGACCTCGAACCCCTCACGGACCCGTGTGGAGACACGTGGGACTCGCCGTGGGGCGAGGGCCGTCCCGGGTGGCACATCGAGTGCTCGGCGATGTCGATGACACACCTCGACGAGACCATCGACATCCACGTCGGCGGCCGTGACCTCGTGTTCCCCCACCACGAGAACGAAATCGCCCAGTCGGAGGCCGCGACGGGCGACCAGTTCGCCCGCTACTGGCTTCACGTCGGCTTGCTCCAGACCGACGGCGACAAGATGAGTTCCAGCCTCGGGAACTTCTTTTACGTGGACGACGCCCTCGACGAGTTCGGCGTCGACGTGATTCGGACGTTCTACCTCTCGACGGCCTACGGGTCGGAACAGACCTACTCCGAAGAGACGATTGCAGAGGCAGAAGAGCGCTGGGAGCGTCTCGAACGGGCCTACGAGGCCGCCGTCGAGGCGTGCGATAGCCCCGCCGCGCGAACCAAAGTCGAAGCGACCGACCTCCGAGAGACGGTCGAATCGGCCCGCAAAAACTTCCGCGAGGCGATGAACGACGACTTCAACGTCCGCGAGGCGATGGCCGAACTCCTCGGGGTGGCGAGCGCCGTCAACCGCCACCTCGATGCAGGCGACGAATACGACTACCGCGCGCTCCGCGAAGCAATCGAGACGTTCGAAGCACTCGGCGGCGAAGTATTCGGCCTGTCGTTCGGCGAGTCGGCCGACGACGGCGACGTATCTATCGCCGCAGACCTCGTCCAACTCGTCTTGGACGTGCGCGAAGCAGAGCGTGACGCGGGCAACTACGAACGCGCAGACAGCCTCCGCGACGACCTGACCGAACTCGGTGTCGAAGTCGAAGACGGTTCCGACGGCGCGACGTTCCGGTTCGAGTAGTCAGTCGTGTCCGCCCAGTTCTTCGCCGCGCTCGGAGACGAACCACCGAATCACGCTTCCTTCCGCGCGGTGGAGCACTTCGCTCGCAGACGACGGGGCAATCCCGACCTCGTCTGCAACTTCTGAGAGTGTACATCGCCTCGGGGAGTCGTAATAGCCGGCGTCGACGGCCGTTTCGAGGACGTGCCACTGGTGGTCCGTGAGGAAGTCGGTGCCGTCGAACGACTGTGATATCGTGGTCACGTCGAACGTCCACCCGAGCGACCGAAGCGTCTCGCCGAATTGCGAGAGTCTGTCGGTGGACGTCGTCACCCGGAAGGTCAACACGCCATCTCGAATCGTGTACGGAAACGCCGGGAGGATATCGGAGTCGCGAACTGCTCGATAGAGTTCGGAGACGTCCGTCTCGTAGCGGAAGACGGCACGGCTTTCGTAGCGGTCGAGGAGTTCGAACGCGCGAACCGAGGGGACCGCTCGAAGTTGGTTGAGCAGTTCGTCGAGGTCGTCTGCGCGGACTTCCACGAGTCCGTAACTTCGGTCTGGTTCTTCGATACCCGAGAGATACCGAAAGAGTGCGTCGGGGTGGTCGCAGGAGACGGCCGTCACGCCGAACTCTTCGGCGAGCGGTATCTCGATAGTCGCCGTCACCATGTCGCTACGCCGCTACGCGGAGCGACGAGATAGCCGCTCCGCTCACGGTGAGAGTATTTGAATGGCCGAGGATATTCGGACAAATCTACAGGCCCACTCGTCGCTTCCTCCCAGTCGATGACCACCGAACGACCCGTCTCAGCCACGCAAGAGACGACCCAAACGACGGTTCACGTGCTCCACACAGGCGCCGTGAACATCGACCGCGCGCTCGCGTTCCGGGAGCAGTCACTCCACCCGATGCCCTACACCGGGTGGCTTCGCCCGAAGTCCAAGCGGATGTGGGCTCCCGTCTCGGCCTACCTCATCGACCACCCCGAGGGACCGGTCCTCGTCGACGCCGGCTGGCACAGCGACGTGCGGACCGACCAGCGCGGACACCTCGGGTTCCTCTCGTCGACGATGTACTGGGGTCGCCTCCCTGCTGGGCAGGCGGTCCACGAACAGCTAGCGTCGCTCGGTGTCCGGCCCGAAGACCTCGAATACGTCGTCATGTCGCACCTTCACTCCGACCACGCGAGCGGACTGGAACACGTCCGAGACGCGAAGCACATCGTCGTCAGCACTCCCGAGTGGGATGCACGCACCGATTTCGGGTACATCCCCTCGATGTGGGACGGTATCGACGTCACACCGTTCGACTTGGCGGAGATTCCATTCGGACCGTTCAAACAGGGCCTCGACCTCTTCGGCGACGGCCTCGTCTACCTCGTCTTCACACCGGGCCACAGCGCCGGTCACGTGTCCGTCCTCACGAAGACAGGTGCCGGATGGGTGCTTCTCGCTGGCGACGTGGGATACGCCGCGAAATCGTGGGAAGACGGCATCCTCCCGGGCGTCACGACTGACGACCGAGACATGCACGCTTCGCTGACGTGGGTGAAAGACTTCGCCGCTCGCGACGACTGCGTCGCTGCCTTCGCCAACCACGACCCAGACGTGACGCCGACGACAATTGGTTGACTGGTATCGAACGCGCTTATCTATCGGGAGAGAACCGAACGACTGCGAGTTCCTGCGCCGCCTCGGAGAGTTGCACAGCCGGGTCAGATGGGCTGGTCGAAAGCCCGAGTCCACGCGCCATAAACGGATGGGCCGAGGTGTAGATATCGAGCAGTCGCACTGTCGTCTCGCCCGCGGTGACTTCGCCCATCGTCGTGTATCGGTCGCCACGATACCAGACGTGACACGCAGTCGG
>NZ_LOPV01000602.1 GCF_001469865.1 Haloferax profundi | reverse complement strand
ATTTGTTCGGAGGAATGCGAACGGTGAAAGACGTCGTCGAAATTGAGGCAGTGTCGCTCTCCCCCGACACGGACCCGCAGGAACTCGAACGGCACCCGAAAATCGACGAATCGAAGCGATGAGTGGTGTCACGTCTGGACGACCCCTCGCGTGAAGTCTATTCACTGTGTGGCACGTTCCGAACGACTCACTGGTTGAGGTACCTTCCGAACAAATATACATCGAAGACTGAGGCGTCACACCCCTTGATACTTCCATGCACCGCCTGAAGCGTGTGACTCGGTGGCTTCTTCTATCGACTCACTGTATCGGAAACCACCAATGTCTCTCGGTGGTGTGCTCCCCGACTCTCCACTGTTCAATATCAGTACGATTCTCCTTGCGAGCGGGTTGATTTGGTTTGGAAGTGGTTGGCTCGAAGAATCAGCCGAGAAACTCTCTGCATATTATGGGCTTCCAGCGGTCGTTCAGGGGTCGGTCGTCGTCGCGGTCGGTTCGAGTTTTCCGGAGTTCACGAGCGTCGTCTTCACGGCCCTCAACGGTGCGTTCAACATGGGTGTCGGCGCAATCGTTGGCTCTGCTATCTTCAACATCCTCGTGATTCCTGCACTCTCGGGGTTGGCTACCGAAGAGGACCTCGAAGCCAGTCGGACAATCGTCTACAAGGAGGCGCAGTTCTACATGATTGCTGTCTCGGCACTCGTGGTCACGTTCGCCCTCGCAGTAATCTACGTTCCCGTCCCGGACGGTCCAGAACTTGCTGGGTTGATTACTCGTCCACTCGCACTGATCCCCTTGCTCCTGTATGGACTGTACCTGTTCATTCAGTGGCAGGACGTCGGTGACTACGAGGGCGAGTTCGTCACTGATGGCATCACTGTAACTCGCCAGTGGGGACGACTCGCCGTCGGGCTACTCGTCATCCTCATAGCGGTCGAACAACTGGTCGGGAGCGTCGAGTCACTCGGCCAGACCTTCGGAATCCCGGAGTTCCTCGCGGGTGTGACCATAATCGCTGCCGCGACGAGTCTACCGGATATGATCGTCAGTGTCCGGTCTGCGCAGGACGACAGGGGCGCGACGAGTCTCGGAAACGTTCTCGGGTCGAACACGTTCGACCTGCTG
>NZ_LOPV01000601.1 GCF_001469865.1 Haloferax profundi | reverse complement strand
GCGTGCTCATCGTTGGGAGTGTCCCAGTCGACTTCGCGGTTGCAGTCCCGATGATGGGTGTCTTGACCCTCGCGACCGTATTTCTGTTTGCCATCTTACGGACCGACCTCAGACTGACGAGGCTCGAATCCTACGCACTCCTTCTTGGGTACATCCTGTTTATTCTCTGGGTGGTCGCCGAGACGATAGGCGTGACCAACCTTATAAAAGGTGTTTGAGGGCCGGTGACTGCTTGGAATTCTCGCAGGCTACCGTA
>NZ_LOPV01000600.1 GCF_001469865.1 Haloferax profundi | reverse complement strand
TGCTGTCGGTCCGATCCAGACGAGACGTTCTGAAAAAGCTGGATTCACAGCACGAACGGTCCACGCTGACGTATCGGTTCTCCGTGCGGTTGACCTGAAATGGCGACGAAACGGAGTGCATCGTCGGTGCGAGTGTCGACTCTCTGGGCGTCGCGCACAGGGAAGACATCCCCACTTTCAAAGTGCTCTCCATCGACTGTTCCTGTCCCCGAAACACCGTAGAGGAACCCCGTCCACCCTTCGGCGATATCCCACGTCCACGCGTCGTCGACGTGAACGTCTAGGTACTCCATGGGCGTTTGGAGTTCGACGGGAGACCCGTCCCCGATGACCGTCGTAACAGTCGCGCCATCGACTTGCTCAGTTGGGAGTTCGTCACTACTCGCGTCCGTGTAGTCCGGCTCGACAGTCTTGGCTTCACGGGGGAGGTTCACCCACAGTTGGAGGCCGTTGCACGCTTCTCCATCCGCTGGAAACTCGGAATGGCGGATCCCTCGCCCTGCCGTGATTCGCATCACGTCGCCTTCGGATGCGGTGTGGGAGACTCCGAGTGAGTCTTCGTGGTCCATTCCACCGTCCAGCATGTACGAGACGATTTCGAACCCGCGGTGCGGGTGCATCGGGAATCCAGTCTCCGGGTCGATATAGAACCGCTCGAACAGGACGAATGGGTCGTGGTTCGAGGGGTAGGTGTTCGTCGGAAAGGCTCGGTTCGAGTTGACACCAGTGCCGTGGCGAACGACCTCCCCAGAAATCGTTCCTGTTCGTCGGGTGTCCGGTGTCTCGTCAAAATCCATGCGCGGGCTTGGTACTGACCACTGTTAACTATCGTGCTACCGGAAGATGCTATCGGGGATTCTTCTCCCTAGAGTCATTGGCCGTGAATTATCAACACGACTACGTAAATCGAATTCAGGGAAGCTACATGTGCTTGCAGTGCGGTGTATCAGATGGAATTTCCAATGTCTGACTACGAACTCGATCCGCTTCCGTACGACTACGACGCACTCGAACCACACATCTCCGAACAAGTTCTCACCTGGCACCACGACACCCACCATCAGGGCTACGTAAACGGCTGGAACGCGGCCGAAGAGACGCTGGCCGAGAACCGTGACGCAGGCGACTTTAGCTCCTCTGCGGGGGCACTCCGCAACGTCACGCACAACGGCTCCGGTCACATCCTGCACGACCTCTTCTGGCAGAACATGTCCGCCGACGGTGGTGCCGAGCCCGAAGGCGCACTCGCAGATCGCATCGCCGAAGACTTCGGTTCCTACGAAGCCTGGAAGGGTGAATTCGAGGCTGCTGCCGGCGCTGCCGGTGGCTGGGCGCTCCTCGTCTACGACTCGTTCTCGAACCAACTCCGCAACGTCGTTGTCGACAAGCACGACCAGGGCGCACTCTGGGGCAGTCACCCCATCCTCGCCCTCGACGTCTGGGAACACTCGTACTACTACGATTACGGTCCGGCACGTGGCGACTTCGTCAGCGCGTTCTTCGAAGTTGTCGACTGGGAAGAGCCATCGGCCCGCTACGAGCAGGCCGTCGAACTCTTCGAATAGTCCAAGCCGTCACCTCACGTTACGACTTCTCGTTGGCCCGTACTCGTGGGCACGGGTCACCGACTTCGATTTTTTGGGCCCATCACACAGTGGCCCCCGGCATCTGATGAAGTGGAGAGTGGCTATTTTGACGCCCAAACTGCGTCACGATTCAAGCGGATGGCCATCCATGCAGTGACATGGAACTCACGACTGGCGTGTACGGCCTCGCCCTCGATGTCGCACTCGGGGACCGGCGACTAACACTCAACCCTGTCGCAGTCGAGACTCCGCGGGGGATTCTCCTCTTGGACGTCGGTCTCCCGGACGGACTCGCCGACCTGTCTGCTGCACTGGCTGAGAACGGTCTCGAAGTCGACGACACGTGGGCAGTCGTCGTCACGCATCACGACTTCGACCACGCTGGGTGTCTCGCAGCAGTGGTCGACCGCACCGACGCTGTCGTCTTCACCCACGAAGCTGAAGCGCCATACTTGGAAGGCGAAATGGAGCCACTCAAATCAGGTGGTGGGCAGTCGATACGACTCCAACCGACGACAGTCGACGTTCGACTGACTGGCGGCGAAACCTTCGCAACCACCGCTGGTCCGATGAAGGCTGTTCACACCCCGGGGCACACGCCCGGACACACGTCGTACTACTTCCCCGAAGACCGACTACTCGTGGCAGGGGATGCACTCAACGTGGTAGAGGGGGAACTCGTCGGCCCACGAGAGGACGTGACTCCCGACCTCGAGATGGCGTGGGAGAGTGTCGAAACACTCGCTTCCCTCGAAATCGAACACACATTTTGCTTCCACGGCGGGTACGTTGAGGCTGGAACCGAGCGAATAGACACGCTCCTCGCCCAGCGTTAGCTGGATTTCCATCGAAAACCACCGATACCCATCACCAGCCATCGTCCCGTACCTCGTGACAGTATTAATTTATTGAATGAAATATTCTGATAATAGTATACTTTCGGCTAGAACATTTAATGCAAATACAAACAATAATAAACTGTTATGCGAGCAGCGCTATACTACGACCGGAAAGACATCCGTGTCGAGGACGTCGAGGAAGATACCGTCGGCCAGGGACAAGTCCGAATCGAAGTCGATTCGTGCGGTATCTGCGGGTCTGACCTTCACGAGTACACTGCGGGACCGATTTTCGTCCCACGGGACGACCCACACCCGCTCTCACAGGAGACGGCACCGATCCGGATGGGCCACGAGTACAGTGGAGTCATCACCGACGTCGGTGAGTCGGTGACTGACCTCGAAGTCGGCGATGCAGTCGCGATTAACCCAATCCTCAGTTGTGGCGAATGCCGACAGTGCCGAGAGGGGAACTACCACATCTGCGATTCCATCGGATTCCTCGGTCTCTCCGGGGGCAACGGTGGGTTCGCGCAGAGCGTCGTCGTCGACGAACACCACGCTGTTCCGCTCGGTGACGACGTCCCCGTCGAATACGGGGCGTTGGTCGAACCGTTGAGTGTCGGCTTACACGCCGTCCGCCGGTCTGGATTGCAGGCTGGTGACTCGGTCGCTGTCTTCGGGAGTGGCCCGATTGGGCTGGCAGTGATTCAAGCCGCCCGTGCGGCAGGCGCAGGCACCATCTACGTCTCCGAACCGCGACAGGCGAGACGCGAACGGGCGGCGGACTGCGGTGCCGATGTCCTCGTCGATCCATCGAGCACGGACGCTGTCGAGTACATCACCTCGAACACCGATGGTGGTGTCGACGTGTCGTTCGAGGTTGCCGGTGTCGAAGCCTCGTTCAACGACGCCGTTCAGAGTACGCGCCCCAGCGGAACGACGACTGTCGTGAGTATCTGGGAAGAAGAGGCGAGCACGCACCTGAACAACGTCGTTCTCGGGGAGCGAACCGTGACCGGGACGCTCGCGTACCTCGGTGGGCCCCGCTCTGACGAGGAATACGGGATGGTCATCGAGATGCTCGGCGACGGCCGACTCGACCCCGACCCGTTCATCACCGACAGAATCGGTCTGGACGAACTCGTCGACGAAGGGTTCGAACGACTCATCGACCCCGAAAGCGACCACGTCAAGATTCTGGTCAAGCCGAACGAATAGTCGACCAGGGCTGTATTACAGTGGGTCTCGCCCACGCCTCTCTATTTCGTTGGGTCACTGAGCGTCGTCGTCCAGTCGATGGTGGTAGTCTCCTCGCGATGAATGTGGGGTAACTGTCATGATTGGGGACAAACAACGTAGTCTTATGACGAGTATTCCCGAGCCGAAGGCAGTCGAACGAGAAGAGGAGTACTACCACGTTCGGTTTCGCGACCCGGACGAGTTCAGTGAGATTCGGACACCCGAGTGGGCGAGCGACGTCGCCGACGACGTAGAGACTGGAAGCAAAGTCCGAACAGGAAGGCGAAAGGAGAGCGACGACTGGGTCGTCCAATCTGTACTCGTCCCCGAAGAAACTGGGAAGTCGAATGCCCGTTCTCAAGCCCGAAAGATAATCGAGAAAATCGAGGGCTGACGAAGACCACCCCTCGGACACGCCTGTCTCTCACGAGTTACTTCGACGGTTCGTATTCGCGTGATTGCGACTCGATGACTGTCGCCACATCTTTCAACATCTCACCCGCCGTCGCCACGACGTCGTCGAGTGTGGCGATTCCGACCAACTCTCCGTCGTCGCCGACGACTGGGATGCGGCGGACCCGGCCGTCGGCCATCGCGGCCGGGAGGTCTACTGCCGTCGCATCCTCGTGAATCGTGACCGGGTCTTCCGTCATGACGTCTCCTGCAGTGAGGTCCGTCACGTCGTCGTACTGTGCCACGGCGAGTGCGATGTCTCGGTCGGTGACGATGCCGATTGGTCTGCCCGCGTCGACGATGACGAGGTCACCAAGCTCTTCGTCGAGCATCGTCTGGGCGAGTTCTTTCACCGTCGTCTCTTTGGTCGCTGTCACGGCCTCTACCGCGATGGTTTTCACTGGCATGAGCAGACAATTGTAGTACGGCTGTCACCAAAACCTTGGGCGCCAGTACCAGTCCATGGGAATCGTCCACGCGCTTTTGGACGATACATGTGAGAGTTCGAGAGGAGGACCGTACGTGAGGCGATTCCAGTCTCGGGCACGCTCTCGAACTGACTCAAAATTATAGAATGACAGACAGTTGGTGAGTCTATTTGCACCTCGCTCTCCTACCGTGAACTGTGATGTACGACCAGATACTCGTCCCAATCGACGGGAGTGGTGGTGCCGAGGGCGCAATCGTTCGAGCGCTCGACTTCGCTCGTATCGAGGATGCGACTGTCCACGTCCTCCACGTCGTCGATACCGGTCCCGAACCGCCGACGTTGACCTCTGCGGACCGAACTGAGGTCCGACAGTATTCTGAAAAGCGTGGCAGAGACGCGACACAGCGAGTCGCAACCCAAGCGACGACCCACGGAATCGAGACGGTCCGAACCGTCGTGGAAGGAATTCCTCACCGCGCCATTCTCGACTATGCACGCGAGAACGACATCGACCTCGTGGTGATGGGAACACACGGTGAGACCAGTCGCAGCGAATCTCGATTGGGAAGCACGACACAGCGTGTGGTGACGTTCTCGGACATCCCCGTGCTGGCCGTACACCTCGATGCAGATACGGAGCTTCCACGTGAGGGATACACGATGTACAATCACGTCGTCGTGCCGACGGACGGCAGCGACGCCGCGATGCGCGCCGCAGAACACGGGCTGGAAATCGCCGAGCGATACGGCGCACACGTTCACGTGGTGTACGTCGTCGACACGACGACGTATGGGTTCCAAGACGCGCCACGGAGTATCGTAGGGCTCCTCAAACGAGGTGGGGAACGGGCCGTCGACGAACTTGCAGAAGAAGCCCGAGACCGGAAACTCCCCGTGACGACCGACGTCCTCCGCGGCGTCCCCGAAAACGAGATTCTCGCGTACGCGACTGGGGTCGATGCCGACGTTATCACGATGGGGACGCGCGGTCGAAGTGCGGGAACCGAACGATTCCTCGGAAGTACGACCGCCCGTATCGTTGCCCGAGCAGAGATGGCCGTGTTGACCACGACGTGAGATGAGCATTCAGGGTATCTGTACCATCTGCGAAGCAGCACCGGCCGAACATCGGTGCAGACGGTGTGGGGCACTCGTTTGCGCCGCCCACTACGACCTGGACGTCGGTCTCTGTAGCGAGTGCGCAACGTCGATTCGACAACCCGGTGGCGAGGTACAGCGGCGATGACGCGGGGAAGCGTCGGGTCTAAAATCGAGGCTCGGCGAGTAACGTATCGGGCTGGTTCCCAGTCCGTGTTTTCACCTCTCGGGACACATGGTGACACATGACTATCGAACGGCCTTCGAGACGGACTATCGTGACAGCGCTCGTGCTGTTGGCCCTCTCTGCGGTTTTCAACGCCGTATTCGGATTGTTCACTTTCGGACGGTCCGACGATGACACGCGTGAGTCCACTACGAATATCGTTTCTCTCCCCGAAGCGAACAAAGAAAGCGACGTCTCGGTCGAACGAGCGATTGCAAACCGCCGCTCTCGACGGACGTACGACGAGCGGCCGCTAACGGTCGCCGAACTCGGGCAATTGCTCTGGGCAGCGCAGGGTGTGACAGAGCGGTTGACTGGGCACCGGGCGGCACCCAGCGCAGGTGCCCTCTACCCCATCGAACTGTACGTCGTCGTTGGAACGGGCAGTGTGACGGGCCTCGAAGACGGCGTCTATCGCTACCGACCGAAGACGCACGAACTCGTCCTCGGGCAGACTGGTGACGTCCGGTCAGAACTGCGTGCGGCCGCCCTCGACCAGGACCCTGTCGAAACGGCACCAGTCGACATCGTCGTCTGCTCGGTCGACGAACGGACGACACAGAAGTATGGCGACCGGGGTGCCAGACGGTACGTGCCGATGGAAGCAGGCCACGTCGGTGAAAACATCTATCTCCAAGCCGAGTCGCTCAGGCTTTCGACTGTCTCGATTGGAGCCTTCGGGGACCAGAGAGTCGCTGACATCGTCGGTGCACCGGAAGACCAACGACCCCTGTACATATTCCCCGTCGGTGCGCGCATTTGACCAGCGTTCACCGGCGACAATCTCGCTTCAGTGCGAGGCGCGTGTAGTTCTGCGCGCCGACAAGTAACCCCTCAGATTATTCTCCCTCCAGCATCCAGCCGAAGCGCTTCTCCCAGTACTCTTCGTCCTTCGGTTTCTTGCTTCGCCCTTGGGTTTTCTTGTCGCGTATCTGTCGCTCTAAGACCTCCCGCGCCTGGTTGATGGCGTGACTCGCACCGTACCCCTCACCAGACGCGAGGTACAACCCCTGGTCGGTGTGCAGACGGATTCGCGCGAACAAGAGTGGTGTCCCACGAAGCTTCTCGTCGTGTTCGTGGAGGTGAATCTTCGCATCCAAGACGTTCATTCGCTGGTCTCTGTTCGCGAGTCGCTCGACCATGTCGACGATTTCGTCGTACGACATGTCGTCGAGCAGGTCCGTTCCGTAGACCTGGACGGCCTGATTGCCGCCTGCTTCCCACGTGAGCGAGTCGAGGATATCGGACTTCGTGACGATACCAAATGGGCTTCCGTCCGTCGTAACGACGAGTGACGACACTCCATTGGTTAGCATCACCTCGACTGCAGTGTCGAGTGTGGCCGAGGGGTCGATGGTTCGTACTGGTTCGGCCATCACGTCTCGGACCGGTAAATCGAGCATCCGCTTGAGCTCTCCCTCCCGGGCGCCGAAGCCACCCCCGCGCGAACGACCCCCACTGCTCGAAATCCCCCCACCAAACGAGTCTGTGCCACTGCTGTCGCCTCCCTTGCTCTTCTGTTCTGGCCGCACTGTGAGGCCCACCACGTCGTACAGGCTGAGGACGCCGACTGCTGTCTCGTCTTCGACGACCGGCAGGTGGGTAATTCGGTTCTCGCGGAAGGTGTGTAGTGCTTCACCGAACGTCGACGTCGGGTCGACAGTGACGACGTTCTTCGTCTGGACGTCTTCGACAGTCGCTACGTCGAGGAACGGGGTGACTGCACGAAGGATGTCGTCGGCGGTGACCACTCCTAGTAGCTCGCGCCCGTCGAATACTGGGAGGAGCTTCGAATCGCTGTCGAGCATGAGTTGTGCGACGTTTCGGACGTCCTCGTCGGGTGCGAGGTGGGGGACGTGCCAGACGAGCGATTTGAGTTTTTTCTCGGGTTGGTGATGTGAGGTTGCGAGTTGTTTTCTCGTGACGATTCCCTCGAATTCGTCGCCGCGAACGATGACTCCTTGGACTGTGGGGTCTTCGAACGCGCCGACGAGTTTCGACACCTGTGCTTCTGGGGGCAATTCGACGTACTCTTTCGACACGATTTCGCTGATATCCATTGGTCTCTCTCGATGTATCTCGCTGCTGTCTGCTCGCTGTCCATCCGCGCTGTTCGGTCGGTACTGTATAGTTCACCGCGTGGTGCCAAGTCTGTACCTATCGTTCTCACGAGTCACCTCCCAGATACGCTATCGCTTCTTTATCCGACACTTGGTCGAAGTTCCGATAGAACTGGCCAACGGCCATGAAGTTACTCGGTGTTTTCAAGCACACCACTTCGTCGGCCAACTCTTCGAGTTCGTGAATCGTATCTGGTGGACCAACTGGTATCGCGACCACGATGTGTCCTGCACCTGCGTTTCGGACGTGCCGAAGGCAGGCTCTGATAGTCGACCCCGTCGCGACGCCATCGTCGACGACGACGACCGTCTTGCCAGCTAACTCCGGTGGTTCGCGTTCACCCCGATATCGCGCTGCTTTCGTGCGGGCGTTTTCGGCTTCTTCTTCGCGTTTTCGTTCGAAGTAGTCGTCGTCGGACCCAAACCACCCGACACCCTCTTCGTTACGCCAGACGCTCCCATCGCTCGCGACAGCACCGATTGCGTATTCGGGATTTCCCGGCGCCCCAATCTTCTTTGCGACGACGACGTCGAGTGGAACACCGAGTGCATCGGCGACGGCCCGTCCAAGCGGGAGACCACCCCGAGGAACGGCGAGTACGATATCGGCGTCGACGTCTCGTCGCTCGAGTTCCACTGCGAGCATCTCACCCGCTTCAGTTCTGTCTGCAAACCTGCGTGCGTTCTCCATCGTCCCACCACCACGTACTACGTCTCGTGCGATATTGTACCATGCGCGTGTTCCCACGAGGCGAGAGCGATTTGTACACTCATCTATCCGACATCGGCGAGGCCGTCTCCGAGTGGAGTTCGCGCCGCACAAAACATAGTATTATTGAAACGACGAAGAGTACTTGCGGTGGGACGACGAATATCCACAGTGGGTGATAGCCATGGACTTCGACGAATTCACCGGCACGGTCATACATCGACTGCAACTCCCTGGAACTGGCGAGGCAGTGCGTTCGATTCGCGCAACGTTGACGACACTGGGACAACGGATTCCCGAAGGTGCCGCCGAGGACCTCGCTGCATCGCTCCCGATGGAAATCGATTGGTACCTCACCGGCGCCGTCGCGGAACACGGCGAGCGATTCGACTGGCGAGAGTATCTCTCTCGGGTCAGTGAAATCGAGCACAGCGACCCGTCAGACGCAGCGTACCACGCCCGGGTCATCATCGACCTCGTGAGTGAACTCGTTCCACCGTCTGACTTCAGGCAACTTCGTGACCAACTTCCAGAGAGTGAAGACGACGAGAACTGGGGTCAACTGTTCGATGTTGTCGACACCGGTGGGTGGAACGAAGGGAGAGAGTCTGCGACCGGTGGCGGACCACAGTCGTAGACTGCGCCTTACTTTCACAACCCGATGTTGTCGGATGAACCGTGCCGTTGGCAAAAGCGGCAGGATACCGGTGGGGTGGCAGAGTGGACAAATGCGCCTGCCTGGAACGCAGGTGGCCGAGAGGCCTCGTAGGTTCGAATCCTACCCCCACCGTCCACCTTCGTCAGTCTGTTCAGTCCACTTCCCACGGAGTGCGAGACGACTCGTCTGTCTATTCTGAGTATCCCTCTTGGAGGAACGTCCCTTCTGTCTCGTACATAGACAGTAACTCGTCGATGAACTCCTCGTAGGTTTCGTCTTCTTCCAAGTGACCGTCTAACCGTGCTCTGAGTTCGTCGCTGATTTCGAGTGTGTATGTCATGGTGATTCGTCTCCGTTCTTTCACCTCTGAATTGTACCCCGATTTCGAAATAGTTTGGTACTCCTTTTCACAGTCTGGGAACCACGGACGAACGACGGTCGGAGAACTACAATACTCGGTCGTAGACGAGAGACATCACGTAGTTCGTGACTAAGACGGCGAGGACGCCGACAGCGATGTACCCCCACTCTCTGAGGCCGAGTGCGTACACACCGAAGAGTCCTGCAAGCGGTGTGTACAGCACGAGAAGTTGAAGCACCAGTGAGGTGATGACTGCACCGACCAGCCACGTATTCGAGAGAAGACGCTGGCCGAATCGCCGTCGGATGACTTGAATGATTCCCATCTCTGCGACCACGAAGAACGTGAACAGCAGTGTCTGAGCGTTCACTAACGACTCGGTGGTCTCCAACATCTGGAAGAAGAGGACCAACCCAGTGATGGTCGTGGTCACGCCGATAGTGAGGATAGACATCACCACTCGCGTGTCGATGACGGACTCGTCTGTACTTCGAGGGTCGCGTTCGAGGACGTTCGGTGCCTTCGGGTCGACGCCGAGCGCGAGCGCTGGGAGGCCGTCGGTGACGAGGTTGATCCACAGCAACATGACCGGCGTCAAGATGAGTGCTTCTGACTGTGCTGCAAAGAGGTCCGGAAAGAGGGCGCTCCCGATGAGCACGCCCAGGAAGACGGTGAGCACTTCGCCAGCGTTCGCCGAGAGCAGCAGATTGACGAACTTTCTGATGTTGTCGAAGATACCTCGTCCCTCTGCGATTGCGTCTCGAATCGTGACGAAGTTGTCGTCCTGCAGCACCATGTCAGACGCTGCTTTCGTGACGTCCGTCCCGCGGATTCCCATCGAGATGCCCACGTCGGCATTCCGGACGCCAGGTGCGTCGTTCACGCCGTCACCTGTCATGGCGACTCGGTGTCCGTTCGACTGAAGCGCCTTGAGGACTCGGACCTTGTGGTCGGGTGCAGCACGAGCGAATATCTCGACGTCCTCGACGGCGTCGCGCAGTTCCGAGTCGCTCAACTTCTCCACGTCGGTCCCTGTCAGAGCACCCTCGGGGTCGAACCCGATTTGAGCACCGATAGCCTTCGCGGTTTGGAGGTTGTCGCCGGTCGCCATGACGACACGGATTCCTGCATCCCGGCAGTCAGAGACTGCTCGGTCGACTTCCTCGCGAGGCACGTCGATCATGCCCTGCAACCCGAGGAACACGAGGTCATCTTCGAGTGCCGGTTCGTCGCCGTCAGGGTCGTCGACCGATTTCTTGGCGAATCCGAGAACACGGAGTGCATCCGTAGCGAATGCTTCGGTCGTCTCGACGATCTCTGCGCGCTTTTCGTCTGTCAACTCCCGAACTTCGCCGTCGACGGCCACACGATTGCACCGTTCTAAGACCGTCTCTGGGGCGCCTTTCGTATACGCGGTGTGCGTCCCGTCTTCTGCGACCAAGACGGTCATCCGCTTTCGTTCTGAGGAGAAGGGTATCTCGCGGACTCGTTCAGCATTGTGCTCGATGTCGGCTTTTTTGGCAGACACGAGTAGCGCGACCTCTGTCGGGTCGCCGTAGTATTCTCTGTCCTCAGATGCGGGGGCTTTCTCGGCGTTGTTGCAGAGCAACCCACACCGCAACACGGGGTCCAGTACGTCTGGGTCGACGTGCGTTTCGTCGTGCAGGAATTCGCCCTCAGTGTCGAGACCGGTACCAGTCACCTCGTACACGTCGGAACCAAACGCGACGCGCGTGACGGTCATCTGGTTTTCGGTCAACGTTCCTGTCTTGTCGGTGAGAATCACGTCGACAGACCCGAGGCTTTCGACGACTGGAAGACGACGGACGAGTGCGTTCTTGTCGACCATCTTCCGTGCGCCAATCGCCAGCGTCAACGTCACCACGGCAGGCAGACCCTCCGGAACGGCGGCCACAGCGAGTGTGATGGCTGTCAACAGAACGGCGATGGTACTCGCTTGCGTGAAGAGCAACTGCACGACGACGACGAGTGCGATGAGTCCAACGATACCGTAACCGATTCGCCGCCCGAGTTTGTCCACCTCTTTCTGAAAGGGTGTCTGGCCCTCGTCTGCTTCGTGAATCTGCGTCGCGATGCCCCCAACTTCGGTACGCATCCCCGTCTCGACGACGACGGCCTTGCCCCGCCCTTTGACCGCGTCCGTATTCATGTAGACCATGTTCGACCGCTCGGCCAGTGGTGTCTCTGAATCGAGGGCGTCCGTGGTCTTGTTGACGCCGGCGCTCTCACCCGTCAACGGCGCTTCCAACGTCTCGAGGTTCGTAACCTCGATAAGTCGAGCATCTGCTGGAATCGCGCTACCCTGCTCGATGACGACGACGTCACCGGGAACGACGTTTTTGGCGGCGACGGTCCGCTTCTCACCGTCTCGAAGCACCGTCGCGTCTGGAGACGATAGTTCCCGTAACTCCTCCATGGCTTTCTCGGCACGGTAGTCCTGCACGAACCCGAATATCCCATTTCCGAGCAGTATCACGAGGATGAGGCCTGCATCGACGTAGTTGGGTTCTTCTCCGGGGAGGAGACCGACCGCCAACGAGAGGCCAGCGGCGAAAAACAAGAGGTAGATGAGGAAGTCTTGGAACTGAGAAATGAAGATTTCGAGGGGGGAAATCTCGTCTTCTCGCTGGATTTCGTTCGGCCCGTACTCTTCGAGCCGGTTCGATGCTTCTGTTTGTGTCAGCCCCTGCTCGTCAGTTTCGAGTTCCGCGAGTGTCTGGTCGACCGACCGTGTGTGCCACTTCGGCTTGTCCGTCGAACGTCGATTTTGTATGGCGGAACTCATATTCTCGAGTGACGATACTGTCACTGTTTCGTTTCAGACGACTTTAAATTTAGCACTCACTGACACGAACTCGATTGACATGACACTCCGCCGATAACGTCAACCAGGCTAACGTTTACGCTCCTCGAGAGATAATACCAACCATGGCTGGTTGCAGCATCGCTGGGGGCTTGTCCCCGCGCTTCCACTCATGAACGACGACAGGACAGAAGAGATACGCCACCTGCTCGACCAAAAACTGTCACTGGACGAGTTTACCGGGAGTGACCAGTCTCCAGAAACCGCTGCGGCGGCGTTCTTTCGTGACCTCTTCGTTCGTGTACTCGGGTTCGAAACGTCGACGCCGTCGCAGGGTGACTCCGGGTGGGCGGAACTCGAACGGCAGTCGGTTTCGGACGTAGCCGAGGTGG
>NZ_LOPV01000599.1 GCF_001469865.1 Haloferax profundi | reverse complement strand
ACTCGCACGGGCGGGCGACTTTCGTGTTCTCTACGTCGAACTCTCGGAGCTAACTCGCACTGCAGAACGAGACTTCGTTCAGTGTCTCACACACGCTCGTCTTGGCACGGACTGGGCTACCGAAGACACGTTCCTCGCTGTCTTTCACGCTCCCGATAGCACCGCTTGGCATCTCGTCACACCCTTCCGGACGGGTGTCGACGACGGCAGAACTGGCCGCCCAGTTCTTCGACGCTATACACTCGGAGCAGGTCAGACGCATCGCCACGTCTCGGATGCACTTGCGAAAATCGGAGCACACGATGGGCAACTCGCTGACCGTATCGACGAGGCATTTCAGGTCGACACGCTCACCGAGGAATTCTACGACGACTACAAGTGGGCGTTCGAGAGACTCTCGGACGACCTTCGTGAGAGCGGCGTCGATACCAAAGACGTCCACCAGTACGCCCACGTGACACTCACCCGATTGCTGTGCTTCTACTACCTGCAACGACGAGGGTGGACTGGTGGCCGAACGGACTTCGTTCGCTGGTTCCACGACAGGTATCGGGCGTCTGGCGAAGACGAGCAGTTTCACGAAACGTGGCTCTCGGCCCTGTTCTTTTCTGAATCGGACCATCCGGAAGGTACGTCCCCATTCACGTCCCTCCCGGACGAAGTCGAGGCGGCCCGCACCGAATGTCCACCTTTGAACGACGGACTCTTCGAGCCAACAGATGCCGACCGGAGTGAGTGGTACTTCTCCGACTCTGCGCTGACCTCGGTCATCTGTGACTTTCTCGAACGGTATACCTACACCATCTCCGAAGAGAGTTCGTACGACGTCGACGTCGCAGTCGACCCCTCGATGCTCGGGAAGATATACGAATCGTTCGTCGCCGAGGAAGACCGCGACGAGGCGGGCATCTTCTACACACCGCGTGCCGAAGTCGACTTGATGTGCCGGTTAGCCCTCTACGAGCAGTTCTGTGACCAGATAGAACGTCCCGATACTGCACGTAAGCGGGCACTCGTCGAGTTTCTCTTCAGTACGCCGAGCGGGTGGGACCGGACGAAAATCGACATCGACGACGAACTCGAAGCAGTTCTTCGGAATCTCCGTATCGTCGACCCTGCGTGTGGGAGCGGTGCGTTCCTCGTCGGGATGGGACAGGTACTGACCGAACTCTTCGAGAAAGTGGGTCTGACCGTCGACGCCGAGCTGAAATCTCGGATTCTCGACGAGGCCCTCTACGGTGCCGATATCAAACCGTGGGCCGTACGGGTCGCGGCGTTCCGATTGTGGCTGTGGGTCGTCGAAACCGAACCCGAAATCCCTCCTGAGGAATTCGAACTCCTTGACTTCTCGTTCAACCTCTACACAGGAGACAGCGTCGTTGGTCGGGAGGGAGACGGCCTCGATGCTGCACAGGAAGATGGGTTCGATGTCGTGATAACGAACCCACCGTATGTCGACCATCAGCACATCGCCCAACAGAACCACCCACAGACAGTCTCAGACCAGAGTCCCCCTGCCGACGTTCGTTCGAGTAAGGCGGCGTACAAGACTGCCCTCGTGACCTACGTGCAGGAGACGTTCGGAATCAAACCGTACCGAAGCAGTGATCTGTACCTCTACTTCTTCTTCAGAGCAATCGACTTGCTGCGTGACGGAGGGACGTTGATGTTCCTCACGTCGAACACGTGGCTGGACACCGCGTACGGAAAACGACTCCAACAAGGGTTACTCGAACTCACCGATATCGAGTGTATCGTCGACAATCGGAAGAGACGAAGCTTCGAGAGAGCGAGTGTCAATACCGTCCTCACAGTCGCGAACAGAACGTCAGAGCGGTCACTGGCTGGCGAGGTCAAATTCGTTGCACTGAGTGACCCGTACGAACGTGTGGTCTCTCCACCAACGATGGCCGATATCCTCGTCGACAGTTCGGAAGACGAGGGGACAGACGAGTTTGCACTTGGAAGCGAACGGGGACGTATTCGCCGACTCGATGCTATCCGTGTCGTTCGGCTCGACGAACCTGCACTCTGGCGACTTGGTGGAGGAACCACACAGCCCCGTCGAGAGCGAGGAACAGGAACGTCCCGCACGTCCACACCTGTCTGTCCGGGTGGAACCTACACGGGGACCTCGTGGGGACGATTTCTCCGTGCTCCGTCGGCGTACTTCGACGTCCTAGAAGCAGGTGCAGATATCTTCACGCCGCTGTCGTCGATTGCCTCGGTCGGTTCGTATCTGAACACTGGGGGTGCAGATGGGTTCTTTTTCGTCACACTCGAAGAAGGTGACCCACAGACTGACCGACACGTGACGATTCGAAACCGAGAGACAGACGAGACGTTCACCGTCGAGTCAGCGTTCGTCGTCCCGTTCGTCGAATCACCCCGGCAGGTCACCCACGTCGACCTCTCGAACGACGAGTTCGAGAGCTATCTCGTTTCGATTCCGATGGGAACGGACCTCTCGGACACGCACGTTCAGCGGTACGTCGCGTGGGGCGAACGCCGGGGGGCGTATCACACTGCGTCGGGTCGGCGGGGGAAACGCGAATGGTGGGAGATTGGAACACGGGGCGAGACGAATACCACCGTCGTCTGGCCGAATCGGCAGCACGACCGGCACTTCGTCGCCTACAACCCGAACCGGACGGTGACCCACCGGTTCTATCGACTCGCCCCTCACGACGCTGCCGACGTGACTCCCGAAGAGTTGGCGGCACTGTTGAACTTCTCACCAACAGCGCTCTTCACAGAGGTACTGGCGAGCACTGGACTCGGGTTAGGTGTCCTCGACGTCACCGGGAGGACCCTCCAGCAGATTCCCGTCGTCGACCCAGCGAAACTTTCGAAATCGAGTCTGGAGACCATCCGTGGTGCTTTCCGTCGGATGGCCAACCGGCCCATGGGTTCGATGCACGACGAACTCGGTGCCACCACGGCCGAGCAGTTCGACATAGACGCAGTCGTCTCCGACCGCCGCACGATAGACCGAGAACTGTTCGAGCAGTACCTCGACGTGGCCCCGAGTGAACAGGTTCCGATCTACCAGGCGATTCTGGAGACGGTTAATACACGAATTAACAAGTCTCGGAGCCTGTGACTGAACACGACGCGAATTGAAGTGCCGCTGGAAGACGGCAGTTGTTGACCCTCGGGTGAGAACACCCTGCGGAAAGTCCCGGCTACTCTGAGCGTGCGCGGATACCGATGGCAGCGATGATGGCGATCACTGCAATCCACACGATAGCCATGAGGCCGTAGTTTAGCCCGCCAGTCTGACCTGGCCCAGATTGGTCGGGTCGTTCGGTCACCGAGGTTCCGAACTTCGATTTTCCTTCTTCGACGGTCACGGTTATGACCTGGTCGTTCACTTTGAGAGTGTACTCACCGGGTGACTCGATGGTCTGTTCGAACGTGACGACTTCTGTCTGACCACCAGAGATAGAGACATTCCGCTGTTCGATGACGGTCCCGAACGCCTCGTAGGTGAGGGTGACCGCTCCATCTTGGTTCCCGGTGTTGGTGACAGTCGCGATGAGTGTGACGCTTTCACCCGGTGCGATGGTGGTCGCATCTGCCTTGACATCTGCGAGGCCGACTGCCGTTCGTGGTTCTTCCACGAGGAGTTCTCGACTCTCGCCGCCGATGGTGACGAGGTACGTTCCGGTCCTGTCGAACCGGTAGTCGAACGCGACGGTTTCCGTCTCACCGGACGGTATCGACACCGTCTGGTTAGACACGACTGTCCCATCGACGGTCAGGTCGACTGTGATATTCCCGTCGATGCGACCTGTGTTGGTAACTTCGGCACTGAGGTTCGTCGTCTCGTCGACCACTGCGGTTCTCGACGGTGTGATGTTCGAGATAGTGGCAACCGGTTGCTGGACGCCGACTGCGAAGTACGACGTTCCAGGTGTCGTTGCCTTCAGTACGTATCGGTCGCCACTCTCTCGAGTGACCCGAGTGTCGAGTTTCTCCCACGTACCGTTGTGGTACCGATAGAGGGCAACGTTCTCGGCGGTTGTTCCTCTGGTTTCGAGGTCCTCTTTCAGAACCGAGAATTCCACTGTCGCTTTTTCGATACCATCATCCATCGTTTCGTCTCCTTCGATATCGAGATACAGCAGAGTATCGTCAGCGTCGTCGATTTCGTCGACGTCTCTGGGCTTCTCGGTGAAGCTCCTCACGTCCATCTTGAACCGACTTGCAGACCGGTTCAGCGTAACCGTGATTTCACTGAGCTCTGCACCGGATTCACCCGCCATCGTGGCTGGTGGTCGGAACTCGATTGGGACGCCCTCTCTGGCACCGTATATCTCGTACTGCACGTGCGTCTCGGTTACTTCTGTCGCCCTGGTCTTCGCTGACGGTTCGTACGAGCCAGAGCTTCCGCTGCTACTTCCGCCGCCACCGCCACCGCCACCGCCGCCACCACCACCGCCACCACCACCGCTGCTACGGCTTGGTGTGGACGTCGGGGTCGATGTCGGCGTTGGCGTTGGAGTTGGTGTTGGCGTTGGCGTTGGAGTTGACGTCGGTTCTGGTGTTGGTTCTGGGGTTGGAGTTGGGGTCGCCGTAGGCGTTGGTGTCGGGGTCGCCGTTGGCGTTGGAGTTGGCGTTGGTGTCGGGGTTGGAGTTGGTGTTGGCGTTGGGGTTGGAGTTGGGGTCGGGGTCGGCGTTGGGGTCGCCGTAGGTGTCGGGGTTGGAGTTGGGGTCGGCGTCGGCGTTGGTTCTGGTGTTGGCGTTGGCGTCGGCGTTGGTTCTGGTGTTGGCGTTGGCGTTGGGGTTGGAGTTGGGGTCGGCGTCGGCGTCGGCGTCGGAGTTGGGGTCGGAGTCGCCGTAGGCGTCGGCGTTGGTTCTGGTGTTGGCGTTGGCGTTGGCGTCGGGGTCGGAGTCGGGGTCGGAGTCGGCGTTGGTTCTGGTGTCGGCGTTGGGGTTGGTGTCGGCGTCGGAGTTGGCGTCGGCGTCGGCGTCGGAGTTGGCGTCGGCGTCGGCGTCGGTTCCTCACATGGTCCTGCGGATATCGTGACTTGTTCGCTCAGGTCGAGGGACTCAGTAGTGCCATCGGCGTAGATGAGTCGGAACTCGCTGGTTCGGTTGTTCCCTTCGGTCCATGGCCAGTCGCCCCAGTGGTCTGCGTCTTCGTTGAATGCTGGCGTAATCGAGACGGCATCACCCGACTGGAGGTTTTCGAACCCGCGGTATGCCCCACCGTCGTTTCGACCTCCTGCCCACTTCCAGTCGATTTTCGCAGACGAGCCCGAGAGTTCCCAGTCGTCGTCTTGGTTTCCATCGTCGTAGTAGTCGTCTTGGACGACCCAACCGTCGCCTGCTGGCAGCCCTTGGATAGTGAACGTCGCTGTCCCACCGTATGGCGCATCACCGAGTTCGTCGTGGAGGAAGACGAGGCTGACCCCCTGCGAACCGTGGTAGAAGAAGATACTACTCACTTGGTTCTCTTGGAGGTAGCCCGTCCCGTACGACGAGTAAATCCCGGATGGAGATGTCTCGTTGCTTCGGTAGTCGTAGAACGACTCGACGGATGTGGTCCCATCTCCGAGAGCTTCGGCGGTGTAACACATCCCTCCCTGCTCGATGGAGTAGACTGACTCCCCGTCGTGTTGCGCGAGGGCGCCAGTCATCCCTGTCGGGAGGACGAGCATCAGGGCCATGCAGACTACGAGGAACCGCTTTGTG
>NZ_LOPV01000598.1 GCF_001469865.1 Haloferax profundi | reverse complement strand
CAATTGTCGTCGATTCCCGGTCTGAACCGGTCGCCCCCACGACGGACTGTATCGGGGGACAAGATATAGCGGAGGGTTGACTCGAGGGGTTCATAGCCGAATTCTTGTTGAGTGATAGGTCTGGAGGAATTTGGTTATGGGCTGGCAGAGGGTCCGTTATGAACGAAAGAACCACAGTTCTCTTCCGAAGAACATCGGTTATTCACGACATAACGCAACTGGTGGCTGAATTGTTGGCTGCGACAATCGACAGCCTCCGGTAGGAAGGGAATAAATCGCAGTACTGGATGGGACGGTGTGGGTGGACGACGAACTGTGATATATCCCGTTCTCGGTCTTTCTGTCATCTGAGAATAGTGAATTATGAGCGTTCCCACCGTCTATAGACGTATCCGAATCATGCGGCTTGGAGAGTGACCCCATGGTAACCACCAATTTCAC
>NZ_LOPV01000597.1 GCF_001469865.1 Haloferax profundi | reverse complement strand
GGAGTGGATTCGATTGCAGAAGACGTGTCCGTCTATGGCCTCCAGCAGGACACCACCGACCAACACGACGACAGACCGAACTGGTCGCTCACCGATGGGTCGTACGACGTGGCTCCTATCGCCCAGAGTGGGAGTGAATAACTGTGGCCGTCGTCCTCGAATCACTGGCCACGCTGTCGGTCCTCGTGTTCGTCGTGACGAGCATGCTCTCTATGGGATTGAGCCTGACCGTCTCACAGATTCTCGACCCCTTACGAAACGCGAGTTTGGTTGCCAAAGCATTGGCAGCCAACTTCGTGGTGATTCCGATTGTCGCCTACGTTCTCGTCTTCGTGTTCCCGCTCTCAGAGGGACAATCAATCGGAATTATCCTCCTCGCGACTGCTGCTGGAGCGCCGTTCCTCCCGAAACTCGTCGAAGTAGCGAAGGGGAACATCGCATTCGGTGTCGGATTGATGGTGCTTTTGATGGTCGTGACGGTCGTCTACGTGCCACTCGTCCTCCCGCTATTACTGCCAGGTGTCCAGGTGAACCCACTCGACATCGCCAGTTCACTCGTCGTCTTGATGCTGATTCCACTGGCAATTGGTCTCGTCGTGAAGGATCGATACGAGAGCATCGCTACCTCGGTAGAACCCGTGATGTCCCAGACGTCCACGACGGCGTTAGTCTTCTTGACGGTGCTGATGTTGGTGCTGAACTTCGATAACCTCGTCAGTGTCGTCGGGACGGGCGTGATACTCGCCTTGTTTGTGTTCGTCGCCGTCTCGTTCGCGGTCGGATACGTACTTGGTGGGCCCGTCGCGGACAACAAGTCAGTAATGGGTCTGGGGACTGGGCAACGAAACATCTCTGCTGCACTCGTCGTGGCTGCGCAGAACTTTCAGGACCCGGACGTAGTAACCATCTTACTCGTCGGTGCCTTGGTGATGCTCGTCGTCCTCATGGCCGCAGGGGGCGAACTTGGAAGGCGCAGTGAGGTCCCCAGCGAAACTAGTAGCCTCACAGGAGAACGCGGAGACCAGCAGGTGACACCAGAATGAGAGTGGGCAGGAGTGATGACTGATGCGAGCTGACGTGGCTCGAACTGGCGGGTAGTACCCATCCACTGGAGGTCGGTTAGATGATGCCATCCATTAGTCTCGGTGGTTTCGACGGTTACGAACCGCTGTTGACGAATCTGAAGGACGTCGCAGTCGTCGTCTTCCTCGCGGGTACGATGGTGGCGATGGGGAGTCGATTGAGCCCTGGTGACGTCACCAAAATCACTCGCGAGTACAACCTCGTTGCTCGCTGGTTTCTGGCGAACATGCTCGCAGTTCCGGTCTTTGCGATGCTTCTCGGGGTCGTGTTCTCGCTCTCTCGACCGGTACTCCTCAGTCTCTTGCTCGTCTCTGTCGCACCCGGTGCACCGTTTATTCCGACACTTGCTGCCCTTTCTGGTGAGGATTCACACGAAGCGACTCGGTTGACTGCTTCGTTGACTGTGGTCGCGGCACTATCGGTCCCATTGCTCACGGCTGGAGCATTGCTCTTCTTACGGGTCGAAGGAACCTTCGTTCCGTGGCGCTTCCTCGTCCCGTTAGTTCTCGTTCTCGTCGCCCCGTTGCTCATTGGCGGTGCCCTTCGAGCGGTCGCACCCACGGTTGCGGGGCGTCTCGTCCGTCCTCTCGAACTCGTCGCACAGGTTACGTTGTTGAGTGTACTCGTCCTCATCGTCGTGCTCTCTCCCGGAGAGACTATTCGGGTGTTCGCTCGTCTCGTCGGGACGGGGACACTACTCGTGTTCGTCGTGTTCATCTTTGGGACAATCGCAATCGGCTGGCTCGTTGGGGGTCCAACGTCGAACAGTCGACGAATTCTCGCACTCGGAACTGCCGGTCGAAACGTCGGAATCGCACTCTTCATCGCTGCGAGCGCGTTCGAAGGTGAGAACGCAGACTCAGAAATCCTCGCGTTCACCATTCTCATGTTGGCCGTCTCTGTCCTCGTCGCGTGGTACTGGAGACGAAAGTCGGACTCTGAGGCGACTTCCCCTCCGAGTGATACGGAGGGGATTTCGGGCGAAGTATGACTGTGACCCGCTCCGACTGACGTGGCTCACTGTACCGCACCTCACCTCGCTGAGCGGCCGGCATCCCCAGCGACGTCGTCGTCCCCAGACATCTCGTGGTCGTCACGTCCGACTTCGACGCCCACTCGATGTAACTCTCGTCGCCAGTAAGGTGTGAATCCGTCTGGTGTTGGGTCTTCTAACGTCCACTCGTCGGACATGACACGGTCGAGTTCCACTTTCACGTCGTTGAGGAGACGTTCTCCCACGTCACCACTAATCTCACCACGTTGTATCGCCTCACTGATAGCCTCGTATTCTGCGATGAGAATTCGGTGTTGCCCGAGTCGTTCTTCGTGTTCTCGGATGTCGGGATACGTATCGAGGAGGCGCTCGATTGCGGCGTCGAGTTCGCCACGCTCACGTCTGTACACGGTTGTGATGTCTTCGAAGACACTCGTCGGTATCTCGTCGTCCTCGAGGAGTTGTTCTGCCGTCTCGAGAGCGGCGTCGACTCCGTGCAGTCGGCCGACGAGTACCTCGTAGAGCCGCTGAGGCGGTCGCGATTTGCTGATGCCGACTCTGTCGATGAGTCGACCCATCGTGGGACCGTTCACGAGGAGTGTGAAAGCTGCGACGCCGAAGACGAGGGCTGAGAGTTGCTCTGCTAGTGGTCCAGTGAATCGTTCGGACACGCCGAGCACGAGTGCAATCGAGACCGACGCGTGGATGCCGCTCCACGCCAGAACGTGCTGGTAGCCACGGGAGATGCGAGTGGCCATCCACCGATTGAGGAGGCCGACCAGCGGGTAGATGACGACGGCCCGTGCGAGGAAGACGACGACGATGGCTGCGGCGATTTGTGGAGCATATTCGACGAGAAGGTCGAAGGGTGTGATGATTCCGAGGGCGACGAAGATGATGGTGTTCGCGATGAAGGCCGCATACCCCCAAATAGCTTCCACGGTAAAGTTCGTCTCGGGAGAAATATCCGTCTTGCCGACGCGAGACGCGAGGAAGACACCGGCGGTGAGTGTTCCGATGACTCCGCTACTCCCGAGCATGTCGAGGAAGATGTAGACGCCGTATGCGACGAGGACTGAGATAACCACGGCGGTCAGTTCGTCGTCCACTCGTGCGATGAGTTCGTACGCAACGTATCCAACTGCACCGCCGACGAGTGCGCCACCGACCAGCGCGACCACGATGCCGATTCCGACGTCAGCGAAGAACGCGCTAACCGTGACGAAGTCAGCAACTTCAACACCTCGTGTCTCGGCCTCGACGAGGACTGCGAGCACCGACGAGTAGACGACGATAGAGACGCCGTCGTTCAGGAGGCTCTCACCTTCGACGAGGATGTTGAGTCGTTCAGGAACCCCCAGGTCTTCGAAGACGGCGAGAACTGAGACGGGGTCGGTCGGCATGATAATCGCCCCAAAGAGAACAGCGACGACGAGCGAGAACCCGAACACGACTGGTCCCACGATGGTGATGATGGTAATCGAGACGAGGAGGCCAACGACTGCGAGTGCCAAAATCGGGACGATGTTCTCGCGGAGCGCCTCCACGTCGATACGGATTGCATCGTTGAAAACCAAGGCCGGAAGCAGAGCAAGCAAGATGAAATCGGAGGTAAGTTCGACTTCGACTGGGGAACCGATAATCGAGATGAGCAATCCCGCGATGAGGAGTCCAGTCGTGTACTGCACTCGGACGGACCGTGCAGTGACGAAACCGACAGCACCGGCGATGGCGAAGAGATAGAGAAGAACTATTAGCTGCTCTTCTACCGCAGACATACGTGACG
>NZ_LOPV01000596.1 GCF_001469865.1 Haloferax profundi | reverse complement strand
AGTCGCACGGACGCCGTGAGTACGATACAAATACGCTAACTGTTGCTCCTCGGTCACATGTTCGTAAAATGTCCACGCCGAAAGATAATCCTCTCTGTAATAAATTCACCATATATTTAATAGATATTTATTGTCAATAGTGTAGATATGTTAGGCACAACTGGTGACTCCTCGCCATATCATCAACACCAGAATCCCGTGGCGGATGTGATCTACGTTGGTGCTGACCGGTTTGTGAGGCCAGTGATTCAAGAGACATGTCTAAGCAAGAATTCCACGGTCACATCGGCCGGACGTACGACGAATCAGAGGAGTGGTGGCCAGAGCCGACGAGAGCACCAGAGGGTGCACCGAACGTCCTGATGGTCGTCCTCGACGACGTTGGCTTCGGCCATCTCGGCTGCTATGGCGGCCTCGTCGACACCCCGAACATCGACCGCATCGCAGACAATGGGCTCCGTTACAACAATTTCTACACGACTGCGCTCTGCTCACCGACGCGGAGTTGTCTGTTGACCGGCCGGAACCATCACTCGAACGGAATGGCCGGAATCACTGAGATCTCGACTGGTTTCCCCGGGTACAACGGGACCATCCCACACGAGAACGGCTTCCTCTCAGAGATGCTCGTCGAGGAGGGCTACAACACCCACGCGCTCGGTAAATGGCATCTCACACCGGCTCAGGATATGAGTGCCGCCGGACCATACGACCAGTGGCCCCTCGGCCGCGGATTCGAACGGTATTACGGCTTCCTCGGTGCTGATTCGAGTCAGTACTATCCGAACCTCGTTTCGGGGAACGAGCAAGTCGAACCACCAGCGACACCTGAGGAAGGCTACCATCTCTCCGAAGATCTTGCAGACAAAGCAATCGAGTACATTCAGGACTCGAAGGCTGTCGCGCCCGACAAACCGTTCTTCTCGTACTTCGCGACCGGCGCGTGCCACGCTCCCCATCACGTCCCCAAAGAGTGGGCCGACAAGTACGCCGGCGAGTTCGACATGGGCTGGGAGGAAGCCCGTGAAATGATTCTCGAACAGCAAAAGAAGATGGGTATCATCCCCGAAGAGACGGACCTCTCACCACACAACCCGGACGTTCCCCAGTGGAGTTTGCTCTCTGAGGACGAACGACGTCTGTACGCCCGCATGATGGAAGTGTTCGCAGGGTTCCTCGAACACACCGATGCGCAGGTCGGGAAGATACTCGACTTCCTCGAAGGGATTGGCGAGTTAGATAACACCCTCGTGATGGTCGTCTCAGACAACGGTGCGAGCGCCGAAGGTGGACCGACTGGCTCTGTCAACGAGAACCAATTCTTGAACAACGTTCCAGAGGACCTCGAGGAGAACCTCGAAGCGATGGACGAACTCGGCAGCCCAGAGTACTA
Source organism: Haloferax profundi (assembly GCF_001469865.1). GTDB lineage: Archaea > Halobacteriota > Halobacteria > Halobacteriales > Haloferacaceae > Haloferax > Haloferax profundi. Next base: position 606 of record NZ_LOPV01000596.1, on the reverse strand, counting down.
CAACCACTACCCGTTCGGGTGGGCGTGGGCCGGCGATACGCCGCACCAGCGGTGGAAGCGCGAGACGCACCGTGGTGGAGTAAGCGACCCGCTCGTGGTCTCGTGGCCAGACGGAATCGACGCTCGCGGAGAGGTTCGTGACCAGTTCGTCCACGCCATCGACCTCGTTCCCACGGTTCTCGAGGCTGTCGGCATCGACGCCCCCGACGAAATAAAGGGCTACACCCAGTCGCCTATCGAGGGAGCGAGTTTCGCCTACTCGTTCGACGACCCCGACACTCCAGAACAGCACACCACCCAATACTTCGAGATGTTCGCGTACCGCGCCATCTACCACGACGGTTGGCGTGCGGTCAACCCATGGACATTCAACGAGGAGATTACTGCCGAGGACCTCTCAGCGACCACACTCGAGGAGTCCGGTTGGGAACTGTACAACCTCCGAGAGGACTTCTCTGAAGCCCACGACGTGGCGTCTGAGCATCCTGAGAAAGTCCTCGAACTCGCCCAACTGTGGTGGACTGAAGCGGGCAAGTACGACGTTCTCCCGCTGGACGGCCGCGGTACGCAGCGCTTTGCAGCGACTGGACGACCATCGGTTTCTGC
>NZ_LOPV01000595.1 GCF_001469865.1 Haloferax profundi | reverse complement strand
CCCGTGACCAGTACATCTACTACCAGGGCGGACAGTCTATCCCGGAGAACGCTGCGGTGTCGGTACTGAATCGCGACCACAGTATCACTGCTGTGGTGTCGATTCCCGAAGGTGGCGCTGAAGGCGTGCTCCTCGCTCACGGCACTCTGTCCGGTGGATACGCGCTGTTCGTGAAGGACAACCGACTCCACTACGTCCACAACTACGTGGGTGTTGAGGAGTACAAAGTCTCCGCAGACGAGCCAATTCCAGAAGGTGAGATAGAACTCCGAATGGAGTTCGAGGCGACCGGCGAACCCGACATTCCGAACGGAAAGGGTGTGCCGACGACCGTTCGACTCTACTATGGCGACCGCGAAGTCGGGGCGGGTGAGCTCCCGGTCACGATTCCCATCATGATCGGTCTCGTCGCAGGGCTCTCCTGTGGACAGGATCTCATCGAACCAGTTTCGGCGGAGTACGAGATGCCGTTCGCCTTTACGAGCGATATCTCACGGGTCGTCGTCGACGTCAGTGGTGAACCGTTCATCCACCACGAAGCCGAGGTGGACCGCATCCTGGCACGGGAATAACCCTCCTGGCTACGGTGTCTCTCGTTCGGTGACGCTCATCCAAAGACGGCCTGCGTCTGGGGTGAGCAACACAGCCCACCGTCTCCCACGACGCGTTCCCACACGACCTGCTGGTGGTCTCCTATGCAACAACTAGTACAACACTCGGCGATGGCCGCGTTTCTGAGCGTGCAGTATCGAGGTGAAGCGGTGTGATACCTGCTGTGTCCACTGGGACGGTCGATACGTTAACACAGGTTCTCGGCACCCTTCAGGGAATCTTTGTCGTGGTATTCTTGGTCGGGACGATGGCTGTCGTCGGCTTTCAACTCACACGCGGAGACGTCTCCGAGACCGTTCGTTCGTACAATCTCCTCGCCAGGTGGCTCCTTGCGAACATGGTTGCAGTCCCACTGTTTGCCGTCGTGATGTGGCTCGTGTTCGACCTCTCAGACCCGCTCTTGACTGGACTTGTTTTGATATCGTTTGCACCAGGTGCACCGTTTATTCCCCGCCTCGTACTGTTGGCAGGCGAGGATTCCAAGCAGGCATTGAAAATAACGGCGTCTCTGACTGTTGTCGCGGCAGTTATCGTCCCAGTGTTTGCCACCGGGATGCTCGTGCTCATCGAACTCCGTGAAGGCGTTTCGTTATTCCGTTTTCTCGTTCCGCTCGTGCTCGTGCTCGTCGCTCCGATAGCAGTCGGTGCACTTGTGCGTGACTGGAGGCCGGACCTCGCGGCTCGCGCGACCAAACCACTCGCCCGTCTCTCGAGTCTCTCACTTTTCGCTGCACTCGCCGTCATCGTTATACTGAATCCGGGTGGCATTATCCGAACCCTGATATCACTCGTCGGCACGGGGACGCTGTTCGTACTTCTGTTGTTCACCTTCGGGTCTATCGCTATTGGATGGTTCGTCGGTGGACCGACAGCAGAGGGTCGCCGGATTCTCGGACTCGCATGCGCTGCTCGAAACATCGGAATCGCACTGTTCATAGTGACTGGGGCATTCCCTGATTCGAACGCAGACTCGGTTATCGTCGCGTACACCGTCCTCATGTTCGTCGTCACGGGGGGCGTTGCATATTACTGGGGCCGCACTAGACGTGCGATTCTTTCGATGGCGTAGAAGAAACTATGAATCCAGAAAAAATCGACGAAGGTAGTGTGACCGATGCTGATGTGGCCGGCCTTGAGCCTGTTGTCAAGGAAACAGAAAAATGGTTCGTCAGTCACGGCCAACCCCATCTCATTGAGGATTACAACGCCACGGAGCACGTTCTCACCCGTGCGATTCCATTTCTCGTCGTCCTCTTGGTCGTACAACTGTTCCGGGCGGTGCGAGTCGGGTGGCCTGACCAGCCACTCTGGCTCGTTGGGGTCGTCGTGCTCGCAATCACAGTCGCCACACGAATCGGTCTTAACCTGATTGCAGGACGTGAGCTCTGGCGTCAAGCGGATTCAGTCGGAATTGTCGAAGCATCCGCATTCGCTGTCATTCCAGCTATCGCGTGGCTCGTTGCCACAGGAGACAGTTTCGAGTTCTTTCGTGTCCTCGTCACGAACTATGTGATACTCGTCGTGATATACGTCATCACGAGTTTCGGCGTGGTACGTGGGTCCGCAAGAGGATTACAAAAAGCGCTCAGTGGGATTGGTTCGGCCGCTAATCTGGCAATCCGTGCGCTCCCGCTTCTCCTCGTCGTGTTCGCCCTCTTCTTTATCAACAGCGAACTCTGGCAGGTTAGCCACTCCGCTGAACCAGTGCCGTTCTGGACTGCGATTCTGCTCATCCTGACGGTTGCTGCGCTCGCTGTCATCCTGCTCTTGAGACGGGAGCTCGAGGGAATCAACTACCTCAAAGACCCAGACAAAATCGTGGCGTTCTGTAAAGACACCCCCGTCGGTGACATCGCACCTGCACTTGCCGTTGAGGCCGCTAACCCACCTCCCCTTAAACGTCGACAGCGGACCGAGGTCGCGCTCTTATTCCTGTACAGCACTGGCCAGCAGGTCGCTATCGTCAGTCTGTTTATTGTCGTCTTCTTCTCGCTCTTTGGTCTCTTTGCGGTTCCGATATCGGTCCTCGAAATGTGGATTGGAGAGAGCGTACTGACACCAGTCTTTTCTTTTGATTGGTTCGGATCTCGCGTCTTCCTCACTTGGGAACTGATTCGGGTTTCGGCGCTCCTCGGCGCTCTGTCGGCCCTGTACTTCGCCGTCAATATCGTCATCGACCAGACGTACCGCGACCAGTTCTTCACAGAGATCGCAACCGGTGTCGAGCGGACGCTCGCCGTCCGTGCGGTCTACTTGATGCTCCTCGACCGAATCGACGCGTCTGAATCAACTGTGTCACAGTCTGTTGGCGACCACGTGACGATGTCGCCGGAAATAGAATCAGAGTCGAAGTCTCGAACCGACGATGTGTGACACCGTCGTTCAGGAGGCTCTCACCCTCGACGAGGATGTTGAGTCGCTCTGGAACTCCGAGGTCTTCGAAGACGGAGCGAGTTCGGCAAACGTGTCGTTCGAACTGAGGTACTCTTGGTAATCGCGTTCCCGTAGACGAACTCAGTAGACAATCCGAGTTGGACAGAGGCGTAGACGGTATTTACAGTGACTCATACCTTCTTATTTTTGAGAACAGTCCGGCTCTGTGAAAAACCATTATGGCTGTATCGAACGAACTGAGGTCTA
>NZ_LOPV01000594.1 GCF_001469865.1 Haloferax profundi | reverse complement strand
GCGGCCGGACCTCGGGTGGTGGCTCGTTGGTCTTGCGCTGTTCGCTGTCCTCGCATGGGTCGGATTCGAATACCTCGGGTGGGTCGTGTTCGGCCTGTTCGTCTACTACGTTGCACGACCGATTGCTCGCCGATTAAATCGTCGTATCTCGTCGCCCACGCTCGATGCTGGGCTTACGCTCACGTTTATTATCGTCCCGGTTCTTCTGTTTATTGCAGCATTCGTCGCAGTTGCCCTCGGACAGGCCATGGCTTTGCTCTCTTCTGATGCGGTCGCATCAATCATCGAGAGACTCCCTGTTCAAACGTCGGGTCTCCCGACGGAACCTGTCGACGTCATCATCTTAGTCTTGGAAGACCCGGCGTACTCGTCGGTACTAGACACGTTTGGTGTTGCTGTCGGAGCGTTCTCCGCGACGCTGTTCAATGTATTCCTCATGCTCATCTTCGCGTTCTTCTTGCTTGTCGAAGATAAGAACCTCTCGCGCTGGTTCGAGACCAACGTCTTTGGTTCGGAGTCGTTGACCACGTCGTACCTCCGCGCTGTCGACCGGGGTCTGACGTCGGTGTACTTCGGATACACGCTCACCATCTTCGCGGTTATCATCATCGCTGCCATCATCTACGCGGTTTTCAACTTCGTTGCACCCGGTGGGCTACAGATTCCATCTGTGCTCTTGTTGGCAGTCATCACTGGTGTCTTTACGCTCATTCCACTCGTGGGGCGCTCAGTCGTGTACGCACTTATCTTCGCCATACTGTCCGCACAGGCGCTCAACACCAACCCGACGTTACTCTGGGTACCAATCGTATTCTTCGTGCTGATGGTGCTCGTGTTCGACAACGTCGTCCGGACGTACATCCGTCCATACCTCTCGGGAAAATCTTACCACATGGCGCTCGTCATGTTTGCGTACCTGCTTGGGCCACTCCTCTTCGGGTGGTATGGTATCTTCATGGGGCCATTGCTGATGGTGCTCATCGTCGAGTTCATCACCAAGATTCTCCCTCGTCTCAGCCCTGCGGTGTCTGGCGAGGTCGACGTCACCCAAGAGGGTCCCGAACTCGAATCTGGGGAGTTCGACCAGGTGACGTTCGACGAGTCTCCTGACACGAGCACAGACGATGTCCGACCCGGATGATTCGAAAATCACGACAGCCACGGACTCTGGTTGTGCGGTTGGGCCGAACGACGTCTTCCGCGTCCGGACAGTGGCCAATGTTTTTGTGATACTTCACGGTGCGTATCGACACCGGCGCTCCGCTCACGAACCGGTGCGTCGGAATCAGTTTCCCATCAGCCTGTCGACGACGTGCGGCACTCTCGTCATTCCCACGAGACTCTCTCTGGGCCATCGACACCGATTCCCCCCGAAAGTCGAACTTCCTGGGGGTCTCGTGCAATTCCTTCCTGTACGAACCGCTGAATCACTTTCGTGATGAACTCACCTCGAAGCCGGTTGAAATGGGGCCGCGAGGGTTGGTCCATCCAGACTCGTGCTCTCAACCCGACGTAGGTGTCTCCCACTTCGTAGACCACGACGCTTGGCTTCGGCTCGAAGAGAATCTTCGGGAATGCGTTTGCCTCGTCGAGAATCGCCTCGATTGCGTTCTCGACGTACTCGTATCCGACTTGGAATTCGACTGAGATGCGAAGGTTACCATACGCCACGGGGTTGGTTATGGCCGTGTTCGCTAATTCCGAATTGGGGACTGCCACGAGTTCGTTGTCGAACGTTCGAATCCGCGTGATTCGGAGGTCGATTTGCTCGACTCGTCCACGCTTGTCTTCCCACTCGATCCAATCGCCGACTACGAAGAGTTTCTCGTTGATGATGTACAACCCGGCAAGAAGGTTCGCGATGAGGTCGTTCGCCGCGAGACCGATTGCGATGACCAGCGCACCACTCACTGCAGACATAGCGGTCAGAAATGACCCGAATCCAGCG
>NZ_LOPV01000593.1 GCF_001469865.1 Haloferax profundi | reverse complement strand
CTTTCCGCGTACAGTGGCTATGAGTTCTTCCACCAGTTGCTATCGGCTTTCGGCGTGACGACGACGACGAGGTCGGTGCCGGCCGCCGCGTAGACGGCAGGAAACGTGTACCGAATGCCGCTCTTTCGCCCGACGTACGAGACGAGCAGGACCCACCGACTCGCGAGGAAGTGGGCCGGCGAGCGGAGGAGTCGCAGTAAGAACGGATTCGAAAACCGTCGTTCGAGCGTTCGCTGAGCGTCAGAGATACGAGGAGAGGCCGATGACGGCGAGGCAGAACTCATAGCCACTGTACGCGGAAAGGGGGGGTAAAGTCCCTCTCCGAAATTACATCGTAAAGAGGTGCGAGTCGTCCGGGATGTCGAACAGGCCCATTCGGACACCAGCATCGAGCCATCCGTATCCGTACGAGAACGACGCCAGCGCGTTGACCCAATCGTCTGCGTCCTTGAAGTGGCGGCCGTCGTCGAGGTACGATTCGGCCATCTCCAGACAGTCGGCAGCGGCGTTGCCGAGGTGCGTCTCCTCGGGGACGGCTTGGACTGCTTCGTCGAGGGCGTCGGCGAGCATCTGCTCGTAGCGGTTCGTCTTCTCCTGGAGGTCGGCGGGCATAGCGAGATGTGCGTCGGCGATTGATACTGGTCTTTCGCTCCGGCGTGGGCGCAGTGGGTCGCCCCGGAATCTGGTATGCAATCACGTGGCGGTGTTGTAGCCCTCCTCGCAATACAGCGCAAGCTTAAGGCACCGGTATAGCGAACAACGAGTCATGACGCAAGACGCCGATTCCTTCGTCGAACACAGGAAACTCATCATCGCCGGGTCGGGTATCTCTGGGCTCTCTGCGGCTATCTACGCGGCCCGCTCCAACAACGACCCACTCGTCTTCGAAGGCGACGAACCGGGCGGCCAACTCACCCTCACGACAGAAGTCGAGAACTATCCGGGCTTCCCCGAGGGTATCTCCGGTCCCGAACTCATCAACAACATGAAGCAGCAGGCCGAGCGCTTCGGGACCGAGATTCGCCACGGCATCATCGAATCCGTCGACGCCTCCGAACGACCGTTCACGGTCACGCTGAAGAACGGCGACGTGTACACCGCAGACGCCATCATCTCCGCTTCCGGTGCCTCCGCTCGGACGCTCGGCATCCCCGGCGAGGAGAACCTCATGGGCTACGGTCTCTCGACGTGTGCGACCTGTGACGGCGCGTTCTTCCGCGACGAGAAGATTATGGTCATCGGTGGCGGCGACGCCGCCGTCGAGGAGGCCAACTTCCTCACCAAGTTCGCTTCGAAGGTCTACCTCGTCCACCGGCGCGAAGAGTTCCGCGCCGAGGACTACTGGGTCGACCGCCTGATGGAGAAAGTCGACGACGACGAAATCGAACTCATGCTCAACACCGAAGCGACCGAACTCCACGGGTCGCCCGAAGAGGGCGTCGACCACGTCTCACTGGTCCGCCACCCCGAGGGCCACCCGACGGCCAAACTCGACGACCCCGAAACCGAGGAGTTCGACTTCGACGTCGGCGCAGTGTTCTACGCCATCGGCCACACGCCGAACGCTGACTACCTCGAAGGCACTGCCGTCCAGCGTGACGACGACGGCTACATCGTCGCCAAGGGCGGGTCCGGTGGCAACCAGACTGCGACTGACGAACCCGGCATCTTCGCCGCGGGCGACGTCGTCGACTACCACTACCAGCAGGCCGCAACCGCCGGCGGGATGGGTGTGAAGGCCGCCCTCGACGCCGACGACTACCTCGAAGAACTCGAACGCGAAGAGAAGAAGGAAGCGGCGACGCCGGCAGAGTAAGCGACTCGGCGTCTCCTCGGTACGCGTCTTTTTCCAACCGACTCACGTGAGTCGCCAGAGAATCACCGCCAGCGCGACGTTGACCATCGCGACGATGACGTAGATACCTGCGGGAAAGCCTGTGTCGACCACGCCGGCGAACACTGCAACCGCGAGTGCGAGTGCGACCAAACCGATACCAGCGAACCCGCCTGCGAGAATGTTCGGCACTCCTCGTTTGGTCTCCATACGGGCACCTCGGTGTGCGTGCTGAAAAGTCGTCTGAACGTCGAACGTCGATTAGTCCGCCGGTTCTGGGACGTCGCCGCGTTCTTCGGGCGTGAGATAACACTGCGGGTCCGGCCCGAACAGGTCACCAGACCCGGCGATGGCACGAAGCCGTGACGACCCGCGACACACGTCCTGATACTGGCAGGTCGCACACTTCCCCGTCAGGTACTGTTCACGCTCTCTCAGGCGGGCGAGAAGCGGGTTCGACTCGTCGTCCCAAATCTCGCCGAACGGCCTGTCGCGGACGTTGCCGAGGCTGTAACTCTGCCAGAACTGCGTGAGGTGAACGTCGCCACGGTAGTCCACGTCGGCGACGCGTTCGCCGGTCGGGTCACCGCCGTTGACGCGGAGGTAGTCGTGAATCTCCTCGGCGTGGTCGCTGCCGAGTTCCTCGTCGGCGTACTCGACGACGTACGCGGAGTCCGCGTAGTTGCCGACGAGGAGCGTCTCTATCTCTTCACCCTCGTCGTGGTACTCGCGGGTCATGTCGAAGAGGCGATTGACGGCCCGTCGCTGTGCCTCGTCGTCCAAGTCGGCGTCGGCGATGTCGCCGCCGCGTCCGCCGTAGTCGAGGTGATAGAAGCAGAAACGGTCGACGCCCACGTCGTACAGGAGGTCCACGACGTCCTCCATGTCCGCGGCGTTGTGCTCGGTGATAGTGTATCGGAGTCCCGTCTTTAGCCCGACAGACAGAGAGTTTTTGATGCCCCGAACCGCGGCGTCGAAGGCACCGTCTTTGCCGCGGAATCGGTCGTTTCGCTCGCGGAGGCCATCCACAGAGACACCCGCGTACGAAAGGCCAGCGTCTTTGAGCGCCTGTGCCTTCTCTTCGGTGATGAGCGTCCCGTTCGTCGAGAGAACTGCCCGGATGCCCTGGTCGGTGCAGTAATCGACGAGTTCGACGAGGTCCTCGCGGACGAGCGGTTCGCCACCCGAAAAGAGGAGCACGGGGACGTCGTAGTCGGCCAAGTCGTCGATGAGTCCCTTCGCTTCGGCAGTCGAGAGTTCACCCTGTGCGGGGTCGAGGTCCGCGCCCGCATAACAGTGTTCGCAGTAGAGATTGCAGCGCCGAGTCGTGTTCCAGACGACGACCGGACGTTTCTGTTTCTCTTCGCGAATCTGCTCGATAGAGGCGTCGGGGTCGTCGTATCGAAGGCCGTCGCCTTCGGCCGTCTGCCCACACAACAACTTACTGATAGATATCATCCGTGCGTCACCTCCGGGTCGGTCTCGCCGGCCGAATCCTCACGGCCCTTCGCGGCCAGGTCGTTCCCGCCGAGTCGACGGACTTCGTCCGCCGGGCAGAGCCACAACGCAGACGCCGCAAAGTCGAAGAGTGTCCGCGCCTGTTCTGTCGCGAGGTCGATAGACGGGGCGGTCACGCTCCCGACGTGGCGCATGGGTTCGGCGTCGGTCTCACGGAAGAATACCTCCCACTGGCGGCTTCCGTCGATTCGTGGTTTACTTCGCGGGTCGTCGTCCGTGGGCATGCGTCCGTCTTTGGAACCGACTGTTACGCCCGTTTCGCCTGTTTTCACCGACTGGGAATCGAAGCATTAGACTTCGTTGGATGCCCAGTACCATCGAACGATGACACAACGGTTCTCTCGACGGTCATTTCTGCACGCGACTGCGGCCACCGCTGGAATCGCACTTC
>NZ_LOPV01000592.1 GCF_001469865.1 Haloferax profundi | reverse complement strand
GAATCCAGCGATTGCGAATGCGAGACCAAATGCCAAGACTGCACTCATGATTGTACCGATGAGCCGACCGAGACTGATAATCGAGGGATCGAACTCTCGACGCTTCATCACCCGCATCACATATCGAATGAGTCCGAAGCGAACAATTACGTAGGCAATTATCAGCGTGAGAAAGAAGGCAACGATGTCGCGCAGGAGGTTTACTTCTTCTCCTCTCAATAGGTCGGCTACCCATCTGGATATTTCTTGGACAACCGTGTCGGTTTGCAGGAGGAGCATTGGCTGGAGTGACAGCAATTCTGCCATACCACTGAAAGGACGTCTGTCCACAAAACTGATTGCTAGACCTCCACACCACGCTGTTGACTTGGGCACGTAGGCCGATACGACACCGATCGATGCCACCTCTGTGTGCAGGTCTGATATACGCTCATTAACGTTCGAACGGTCTCTCGTTTGTCTCTCTGACGTTCTCGATTCTCGTACAGTTGAGTTATCGATTTCTCTTCAGACGGCGTACGTTTCGGGTATGAGTCAACCGAGCGGTGCCGCTGACCGGATTCGACGAATCTTCGAACAGTTGGAGGTTGGGTGGTGGGTGTTTGCACTCGTCGTTGGGGCAGTCGTCGCGTTCGTCGGATATGTGTATCTCCCCTGGGTCATCTTCGGGTTGTTCGTCTACTACGTTGCACGCCCAATCGCGAAGCGACTTGAGAAACGACTCCCATCGAAGAACATCACCGCGCTTGTGACGCTGCTGCTCATCGTCCTGCCGATTGTTACCATTCTCGGTGGTGCGATTTTCGTCACGATCGCCGAACTGAGTCGGTTCTTCACGAGCGAAGTTGCCACGCGAATCAGCGCGGCGCTCCCGTTCTCCATCGGCGCGTTGCCGCAAGACCCAACGGAACTCCTGCGGCAGTTCGGGGAAGTGTTCAGTGGGGGTGCGATTCAGGATGCGTTCGGGTCTCTCACGCGGACGGTTGGGTCTGTGGCCAACAGTCTGTTCAATGCGTTCCTTTCGCTCCTCTTTGCATTCTTTCTTCTCCGTGAGGACGACCGACTCGCTGGTTGGTTCTACACGAGCATCGCGGACGAGGATTCAGACGTTTCCCGGTATCTCTCGGCAGTCGATGAAGGATTGGAGTCTGTCTACTTCGGCTACACGGTCACTATCTTCGTCGTCATGGTTCTCGCAGCAATCATCTACAACGTGTTCAACCTCGTCGCACCGTCGGGGCTCGAAATTCCGGCACCGGTCACGTTAGCGGTCATCACTGGACTGTTTACGATTGTTCCCCTCGTCGGTCGGAGTATCGTCTACGCCGTCGTCACCGCGTACCTCGCTATCGTCGCCCTCCAGACCAATCCGACGGCTCTCTGGTTCCCTCTCGTCTTTCTGGCCGTGATGGAACTGCCGTTCGACAACCTCATCCGAATCTACATCCGACCGGCACTCTCTGGTCGGTTATTCCCGATGAGCCTCATCGTCTTCGCCTATCTCGTCGGTCCACCACTGTTCGGATGGTACGGCATCTTCTACGGGCCGTTCCTCATGGTGGTCGTCGTGCTGTTCTTACAGTTGAAGTTCCCCAGAATGCTTCACCCTGCTGCCGAAGAGGAACCATTGCGACGGGTGGGACCGAGTGAGGAGTGGGAAATCGACGAGGGCCAGACACGACTCGACGAGGTTCGTGCTGATATCGACGAACCGGCGGGGACGTCTGACTGAGTCCTGTCGAGTAGAACTGTTCGCACACACGTCGTTCAGATACATAGGTGACAAGTCTACATATCCTGCCGCCGTATCGACGAGTATGAGTGTCATCTTGGAGTTCTCGATTGCTGCTTCAGACTTCGAACTCGGTCAGGTGTTGATGGGGCCGCCCGGAATGCACCTCGAAATCGAACGGGTCGTTCCGACGGGGAACATGGTGTTGCCATTCGTGTGGGCAACTGGTGACGACCACGACGAGTTCACTGAGAAAGTGCGAGCGAACCCAGCGGTGAGAGACGTGTGCGTCCTCGACTCTGTCGAAGACAGCCAACTCTACCGTATCGAATGGGACAAAGAAGCCACACGTCTCATCGACATCATCGTCGCGTCAGATGCGACTGTCCTCGAGGCACGCGGTAACAGAGACTGGCTCTTCCGACTTCGATTCCCTGACCAAGACTCACTCTCGGCGTTTCACGCCAACGTCATGGAACACGACGTTCCCATCACCGTCGAACGGACCTTCACGTCGACGAAAGCCCGCGAACACGGCCACAAATTCGGTCTCACGGACGAACAACGCGAGGCGCTCGTCCTCGCACTAC
>NZ_LOPV01000591.1 GCF_001469865.1 Haloferax profundi | reverse complement strand
GGCTATTTCGAGACACCGAGTGAGGTGAGCCTCGACGAACTTGCCGACGAACTCGACATCACTCGGCAAGCGCTCTCGAACCGAATTCGGCTCGGCAACGAGAAAGTCCTCTACGGGGCGCTCCTCTCCTCGTCGTCTGGTACCGAATAGATGTCTCCTACTTAAGGGAATTGACGAGTCAACCTTGAACCTCAACAGGTGCGGATACGTATCCTACAACTGGACGTGTAAGAATGGCACGTAAAATGGGAGGCTACGAGACGGACGCTGGTGGTGTCTTCGAAGCACTCGCGAACCCTGCCCAGCGTGAGTTACTCTTTGCGCTCGCCGATGCGAACCCATCGGGTGACGAGACTCTCGACCCAGCGGACCTCCTCGCCTCGGACGGTGAGGTTGACGTCCCTGAACGAACCCAGATTGGATTGTACCACGTCCACCTCCCGAAACTCGACGAGCTCGGGTTCATAGACTGGGACCGCGAAACCGGACAGATTTGCACCGGTGACGGGTGGAACGACGTCGCTCCGGTTCTCGACGTGATTCAAGAGAACGAGGACAGATTCCCCGAAGGGGTGCTGTGAAGCAGAATAACGGGAAGTCGGTGCCAGTGATGGACGTGTCCCCCGTTCGAGTGTCAGAACTGTATCTACACGCGTGAGAGGACGGCGTCTCGATAGTCGTGTGTACGTCTGGTTCCCAACTCGCTGTCGGCACGTGGTTTCCCTGTCCGGTCCCACACCCGGAGGACAGCCCTTCGAAAAAAGAATGTGAAACTGGTCTGAGTGGCCTATTCTCTCGCCATAATCTGGTCCATCTCGGCTTCTTCGTGGACGAAGGGTTCGCCGCTGACGTCGACAGTCACGCGAGTGATGTCACCGGTGAACGCGAAGGGAGTCCGGTCGCGGTAGGTGTCGCTGACGGCGTTGACGGCGTCGCGGCCACAACTCAGCCCAGCGGTGAGTCCCATCGTAATCGGGATGGTCATCGGCACTTCCCCTTCGCCGACCTGTTCGTCGCCGTAGTAGAGGCGGACGGTTCCCGGGGCACCCTTCCCCTCACTCATGTCGGGTTCTCCGGTCACCTCGAACTCCATCCGAACCGAACCCTCACCTTCCGGTATCGGGTCGTCCGCGACGATTTCGAACTCTTCGATACCGACGTAGTTGTGGACGTAGCGGAGGTGATTGTCTTCGACGTACAGTGAGTAACCACCAGAACGGGCACCGTGGGCGAGCAGGACACCTTCGGCACCTCCTTCTGGAACGGTGATGTCAGCCGTGATACTGTGGTCGCGATTGAATATTTTCACCGCTGCGTTCTCCGGGACGTGCTGGGTGTCTGGATAGTAGACGTACTTCTCACGCGGCTTTCCGGGTTGCGGTCGCGTTTCGGCGAACCGCTGGACACCACGGCCATCGAGCGGTAACACGTCGTACCTGCCCGCCTCTGTCCACCACAACTGGGCGAGTTCGAGGACCTTCTCTGGGTGTTCGGACGCGACGTCGTGCGCTTCCGAGAAGTCCTCTTCGAGGTGATACAGTTCCCATCCGGACTCTTCGAGCGTGGTCGCCGAGAGGTCTTCTGTAGTCATGGGTTTGCCGAACGGCCACGGGCGGACGGCACGCCAGCCATCGTGGTAGATGGCGCGAGTGCCGAGCATCTCGAAGTACTGCGTCGTGTGTTGTTCGGGTGCGTCGGGTTCGTCGAACGAGTAGGCGAAGCTCGTGCCTTCGATGGGCGATTGCGAGTAGCCTTTCACCTCGTCTGGGGCGTCGATACCGACTGTCTCGAGGATGGTCGGCATGAGGTCGATGGCGTGGACGAACTGCTCGCGAATCTCACCACGGGCGTCGATACCCTCGGGCCACGAGACCACGAGTGGGTCCGACGTGCCGCCACGGTGTGTCTCGCGCTTCCAGCGCTGGAACGGCGTGTCGCCGGCCCACGTCCAGCCCCACGGATAGTGATTGAAGTACTTCGGGCCACCGAGTTCGTCCATCGCTTCGAGGTTCTCTTCGAGGGATTCAGGGACGTTGTTGAAGAAGCGATTCTCGTTGACCGACCCGGAGTGTCCTCCCTCCGCACTCGCACCGTTGTCCGAGACGAGCATCACGAGCGTGTTGTCGAGTTCACCGAGTTCTTCGAGGTAGTCCAGAACTTTTCCAATCTGGGCGTCGGTGTGTTCGAGGAAGCCCGCGAACACTTCCATCATCCTCGCGTAGAGTTGCTGTTCGTCCTCCGAGAGCGAATCCCAGCGTTTCACGTCAGGGTTCTGTGGCGAGAGGTCGGTGTCCTCCGGGACGACCCCCATCTTTTTCTGCTGTTCGAGAATCTTCTCTCGGGCTTCGTCCCACCCCATGTCGAACTCGCCTGCATACTTGTCTGCCCACTCTTGTGGAACCTGGTGGGGCGCGTGGCACGCACCCGGTGCGAAGTACGTGAAGAACGGTTTGTCGGGGTCGACCTGTTTGGCGTCGCCGATGAACTCGATGGTACGAGCGGCGAGGTCTTCTGTGAGGTGATACCCTTCCTCGGGAGTCGTCGGTGGCTCAGTCTGATGGTTGTCGTGTACGAGTGTGGGCGTGTACTGGTCGGTGTCTCCACCAAGGAAGCCGTAGAATCGCTCGAACCCGCGTCCGAGTGGCCATCCATCGTACGGTCCAGCAGCACTCGTCGACTCGGCTGGTGCGAGGTGCCACTTACCCATCGCATACGTATTGAATCCCTCCTCGACGAGTATCTCAGAGAGGAAGCCGTTCTCGTGCGGAATGTGGCCGTTGTACCCGGGGAACCCGGTCGATATCTCGGTGATTCCTGCCATCCCGTTCGAGTGGTGGTTTCGTCCGGTGAGGAGACACGACCGCGTCGGGGAGCAGAGCGCCGTCGTATGGAAGTTGTTGTACCGCAGGCCGTTTTCGGCGAGGCGGTCGATGTTTGGCGTGTCGACGAGACCACCATAACAGCCGAGTTGGCCGAACCCAACGTCGTCTAACACCACCATCAAGACGTTCGGTGCATCTTCTGGAGCTCGTGTCTCTTCGGGCCACCAGGGTTCTGATTCGTCGTACGTACGGCCGATTTGGCCGTGGAACTCTCGGTTGGACATTGTTGTCGTTCTCCCCCGCAACCGAGAGTGTTGTCAACAGATTGAAGCTTCTCGAAGTCGATGAGAGTTCGTTTGCTCACCACCTCTCTCGGTGTGTGGGTTGAGCGGAATATCAACTGGAAAAATAATAATGGTTTTTCACGTGTTGCCAGAGTGTATAGACGAGAGATAAATACGAAAACTGGGATATTCAGACAGAGGTGGTGTGTTTTCGTAGTTCTCGCTCACCGGTCGGTAGACTGACCCTCCAGTCTCCCACGGAGTTGGTCGGAGATACCGGTCAGGTGTGCTGTTCCGAAGATAGCGACCAGCAACCCACCGAGGGTGTTGTACATCAAGTCGAGAACGCTGTCGTCGAGGCCGTACTGAGTGAGAACCTCTTCGGCACCGAGCAGTTGCGAAACCACGCCGATGTAGAACTCGAGGAGTTCCCACAGCACGCCGAACGCCATCACGAAGATGAGGAGATAGGCGAACATGAACCGCGGTGGCATGTTGATGTACTCGGTGTGTTCCATCAGTGCCCGAGTCACGGCGTACGCGGCACCGGCGACCAGTGACGACGACAGTGCGTGCGTCATGTGGTCCCACCACCAGACGGCCTTGTAGGGGCTCAGGAAGTCGAGGCCTGGGAGTGGGAGTGTGCCGAAGGCGTGCAAGAACATCGCGACGGATATCCAGAGGACGATGCCGATGTTCATGGTGAAGTCGTACCGACGCTTGAGGACACCCGGGAGCAAGGTCACGAGCAGACCGACACCGGCGTTGACGAAGACGCCACTGTTCCCGTAGTACACCCCGAGGCCGAAGATGACGAGCATCAACACCTGGAGGATACGAACGACCGTTCGCTCGACTCGCCCTGACTTCTGGACCTCCCTTTCGGACATCATGCTACCACCTCCACGTCGGATTGGGCCTCGACGTTCGCCTTGAGTTGTCTTCTGAAGTACCACCGGAAGACGAACCCGCCAGCGATTCCAGCGAGTGCAGCAGCGGTGAAGACAACCATCAGTTCTTCGTTCGTCTCGACGAAGTCGGTTCCGAGGTATTGGGCCGAGATGGCCGACCCGACGGCCCAGAACCCTGCGAACGCCATGGTCGAGAGGGCGACGAAGAAGATA
>NZ_LOPV01000590.1 GCF_001469865.1 Haloferax profundi | reverse complement strand
GAGAGGGCGACGAAGAAGATAGCGAAGCGTGGCGTCATCCGGACTGTCGTCGTCATCTGCAACGCGACGACGACGAGCATCGCGAGCATCGCGATGCTCAGGCTCGTGATAACGTCACTGAAGAACGACGGTCGGCCGACACCGAGAACGAGTGGAACCGATGCGAGGACCAGGAGTGGCCACGAGATGGTGCGCCTCCACGACCGAGTGACGACTGCCGGTGTGATAGCGACGGACGCCGCGACTGCGGCAATCGCCATGAAGACGAGTAACCCAGCGAAAAAGCCGAGCACTGCGAGGAGGACCAGAACCGCAGTAATTACCCAGGCAATGGCGGCGTTTATCTTCTCGTCACGAACGAACCACTCTTCGGGTAACTGCTGACTCATGATGACACTCCGTGTTCACCCGCCGGTGCGTCGAGAGGCACCGACTGGAATACGATACTAGTTGCTCCACATTTAGATAAAGATTGGTACAAAAATTGATTGGATTATCAAGACACTGTCTGATTATCCAGAATGTATTGGGATTTGTGACATATATTTATTCTCTGTCAGACTGTTATCTAGCTTGACAGCTGAACACTCGTTGGGACGTGCAGCGTACGAGAGCGAGCGCTCTCGCCGACGCCTGAACGGGTCTGGCGGTTCCCAACCAGCGCAATGACAGTACCGGCTGAGTGGTCGACCTGTGCTCACAGCAGTGTAATGCAGTGAACGACGATGAGACACGAGATGAAGCCAATGAGAGGCGTACCGATTTCGAACAGCGTCACCTCCCGGAGCCCCGTGTATGCAACGTAACGGGACTTCCCACCGGGCACTCGCGTCCATTCTAGTGACGATAGTTCTCCTCTCTACAATCCCTGGGGTTGCTGCCGCCAAGACAGAGGTTGGTCCAACAGTCGTGGTGGAGCGAGGTGAGACACTCAGCGACGACCTGACCACCGCCGGTGGAACGGTGATTATTCTGGGAACGGTCGACGGCGACGTAACTGCGCTTGCGGGTGACGTCGTCGTCTCTGGAGAAGTCACTGGGGACGTAACCGCACTCGCAGGACGCGTCGATGTAACCGGCCAGGTGGGTGGAAAAGTCACCGCCTTTAGCGGTGTCACAACCGTCGCAGGAACTGTCGCTGATGGCATCGACGCAATTGGTGGTGCCTTGACCGTCTCCGGTGACGTTGCAGGAACCGTCGATACCATCAGTATCTTGGTCACTGTCGAGGACGACGCGACGGTCGACGGACAACTGCGGACGACAGCGGTCAGAACGCAGGTCAACGGGACAGTGTTCGGTGGGGAAGGAACGACAACGAACCAATCACTGGTTGGTCTGTCTGATACCTCGGGTGTGGCAGAAACGACACCAGAATCGACGACTAAACCGATGTCGACGTCGCGCTGGCAGTCCTCAGTCCAACTTCCGTTCCTACTCGCGTCGGCGTTCACACCGATTCCTGCGCAGATACTCCCCTTCGGCATCTCGTTCCTCGACGCGTACGGCTTCTTCGTCAACCTGCTCCTCGGCGTCTTGCTGGTC
>NZ_LOPV01000589.1 GCF_001469865.1 Haloferax profundi | reverse complement strand
CTACCGAGGTTCTCGGACCGAGTCGCGTCGACCGTCGTCCAAGACCCGGTTCGCGCTGCCGGATTTGGACTCGCAACGGTCATCCTCGCTCCAATCGCACTCGTGTTGCTCGGGGTCAGTCTCTTCGGTCTTCCGTTAGCACTCGCTGGGGGTGCGATGTTCCTCGTCCTCTGGTGGGTCGGTGCAGTCTACGGCAGGTTCGTCGTCGGCGTGTGGCTCCTCGACGCCATCCCGAAGGTGCTCGCCTACGCAGACATCGAACGCGACCCAATCGAGAATCGCTGGGTGAGTCTCCTCGTCGGTGTCTTCGTCGTTGGCATACTCGTGTCGATTCCAGCGATTGGTCCCGTCGTCGACACCGGAATTGCCGTGTTGGGCGTCGGGGCAATCACTCGATTGGTGTACGACGCTTACGCCAGAACCGAACGAACCGAGCAACTGGCTATGGAAGCCTCGGACCCGCTTGGAGAGGACTGATACGCTAGAACTCTCGTGACAAGCGTTGGGTGAAATTTATCTCGCCACGTGTTATACATTTGACGTAGCTGCTCGCGAGACACCGGTCTCCGTGAGGACAGACGTAAGCGTCCCCAACTACCGCACACCGCACGATTCACAATGAGTCACGAAACCGACCAACAGAGAGACGCCGCACCGACTGACCCACCGCACGAGGACATGATTTGGATTCCGGGTGGCACGTTCACGATGGGGTCTGACGAGTTCTACCCTGAAGAGGCTCCGACTCGTGAGGTCAGTGTCGATGGTTTCTGGATGGACACACACCACGTGACGAACGCGGAGTTCACCGAGTTCGTCGAAGACACTGGCTATACGACGTTCGCTGAACGTCCGCCGAACCCCGACGACTACCCCGACGCAGACCCGGACAACCTCGTCGCCGGGTCCGCCGTGTTCACGTCACCGAACCACCCCGTCGACCTCCAGAATCCGAACCAGTGGTGGGAGTACGTCCCCGATGCCGACTGGCGGCATCCTCTCGGCCCGGACAGTTCTATCGAGGGGAAGATGAACCACCCCGTCGTCCACGTCGCGTACGAGGATGCTGTCGCCTACGCAGAGTGGGCGGGGAAGACGCTCCCGACCGAAGCGCAGTGGGAGCGCGCCGCTCGCGGTGGATTGGAACAAAAGCGGTTCGTCTGGGGAGACGACCACGTCGTCGATGGACAACTGATGGCGAACACGTGGCAAGGACAGTTCCCGTACGAGAATCAGGAACTCGACGGGTACGAACGGACGTCGCCAGTCGGTGCATTTCCACCGAACGAGTATGGCCTCTACGACATGGCTGGGAACGCGTGGCAGTGGACTCGTGACTGGTACAGCGACGACCCGACTGCGGGTTCGTCAGCGTCACCGACGTGCTGTACGCCGACGAACCCCCGTGGCGTCTCGGAAGAACAGAGCATCCACCCACAAGACCCAACCAGGGTTCCACGGAAAGTTCTCAAGGGTGGGTCGCACCTCTGTGCACCGAACTACTGCTTCAGATATCGACCGGCGGCACGCTATCCAGAACCCATCGATACCTCGACCAATCACGTCAGCTTCAGGTGTATCGTAGAGGAGGTCTGATCGAGACGTGGTGCGAAGATCGTAATGGTCCCGACGTTTTTGGTCAGTGAGGCAGAGGCAGGGTATCCAGTCGCTGCGGGAGTATTCGCATTGGGATTCGCTGCGATACACCTTTCTTCGGGACGCTGGGAGTTCGTCGACCGAGAACGCCGTCGCTGGTTCCTGTCTGCCGGTGGTGGCGCATCGGTTGCGTACGTGTTCATGTTGATGCTTCCGGAAGTTGCTGAAGTAGCCGCGACAGTCGCTGAACTACAAGGTGAAACGTTGTTCGCAGAGCAAATTGTGTTCTTCGTCGCCCTCGCAGGGTTCGTGTTGTACTACGGAATCGAGGTGGTCGTCACACAACGGTGGGGTGAAGACGTCGAAGAGTCGATGGTTGTCTATCGTGCGCATTTGCTTTCGTTCGCGGTGTACAGTGGCATTATCGGGTATCTTCTCTTTCATCAAGAGGTCCAATCCCTGTCGAATCTCTTTTTCTACGCCGTCGCGATGGCTCTCCACTTTGGCGTCACCGACTATGGACTCCATCGCCACTACGGTACCATCTTCGATACCCGCGGGAAGATCGTGCTCGCGGTTGGTACCCTCGTTGGTGCAGCAATTGGTGCTGTGACGGTGATAGGCGAGTTCTCGTTGTCAGTCGTATTCGCGTTCGTCGCGGGTGCAATCGTGTTCAACGTCATCAAAGAAGAACTCCCAGAGATCACAGAGAGCCGGTTCGTCGCATTCCTACTGGGTACTCTCGCGTTTGTAATCCTCTCGTTACTCGCGTGAACGAACCGTGTCCGCTGACGATAGCGTGTCGGAGCGACCCGTTATTCACCCACATCTTCTGTTGGGGACTGTTGCGATGGCGGTGCTTCGAAGTCAGTACGTACGCCAACCCAGTTGGAACCGACGACGGTCCGGTCGGGGATAGCACCCTCGAGTTTAGGTTTCCGAGTGAGTACTGTCTCGAGGAGAGTCAGGTCCTTTGGATTCTCCTTCTCGATACGGTGATACTCGATGGATACTGCGTCACCGTCTGCAGCGACCACGAAGTAGTTGAGGCGAAACGACGAGTAGAAGACTAACGGGAGAATCCCGAACATGACGGACTTTCTGTGTAACCGTTTTAGCCACGTGCCAGTATTGACAACGGCACGGTCGTCAACTTCAGTGAGCGACGCACGGTGAGTGTGGCCGTAGATGAACACTGCAACCTGGGGATGTTCTTCGAATACCCGTCGAGCACCGTCTGTGTACGCGTCCGTCACGTCCTGTGGGTCACCCTCTTGGACTAACCCAAATCGCTGGAGCGTCTTCCGGATATCTCTCACGACGAAGAAGAGCGGAATCGAGAGTACGACGAGAATCACGATGACGACGGTGTTCACGACCAAGACGATGTCGAGGAGCACACCGGCGAATCCGATGAACCTGATAAACGAATCGACGATGGACAGCGGTTCCGACCAGATTCCGAACAGAGAGAGCAAGAACGCGACGAGGTACAGGACGCTCACGTTGAACAAGAGGAGAAACGGAAGCGACGCGTACCGGAGAAACGGACTCATCTCGCGGTAGAAGTACTTCGAAATCATCCACTCGGGTATCTGGGTCATCGGCGTCACCGACTGGATGTCTTTGAGCCAATTGAACTTCCCTCGCGCCGATAGCTTCCCGGCGCGACTCGTGATGTGTCTGTTCACGAAGTAGCCCGGTGGATTGGCGTACGGATTTCCGAAATCGGGGCTTTTGTTGTTCGGGTCTCGTTGTTGGCCGTGTTCGATCCAGATGGTCCGGTCACCGACATGCCGCGTGATGACGACTTCCTGTTCGAGGGTGATGTTGTACTCGGCGAGTCGGTCGACGTACTCTGCGTAACACGCCAGTTCGTAATCGTGGTTTCCGGGGATGAACGTGATTGGAATCTGCTCCCCAGTGGCTCGAAACTGCTCGAAGAGGTCTGGATACCGCTCGACCAGTGCGTCGAACTTCTCGAGTCCTTCGAGTTCGGTGAACTCCCACAATCCGAACGCATCGCCGTTGACGATGAGTTCTGCATTCTCGTCGGTTGCTTCGAGTTCTCGGAGAAACGCGAGAAGTTCGTCTTTGAACTCGACGTTCTGCAGTTGCTCGTCTCCACCGATGTGCAAATCGCTGATGAAGTAGTACCGCGGTTCGCCTCGTCGAGTCGTGTGTTGAGCCATGGTCGACATCTCTTGATTCGTCCCGCCCGACGCACTGGTTCTGACAGGGTCGAGGCGAACTATTCTGGTTCGAGATACGTCACGTGGGGATATGATTGGATATGGTGTTCTCGACGACCGAAGGGGCGGCGGTCGTTAGCCGGGTGAGAGACCTCCCTCTGAATCGGGTGATTCGTCGTACTCGACTGCACCGCCGCCGAGTTCGTGGTCCAGTGGTTCCTCGTCGACACTGTCTTTCTCCTCAGGCTCGACGTTGGCAAACCGTGGTAAGACGGTGACGATGAATTCGACGACGACGACCATCACGAGAGGTCCCATGAAGATACCGTACCACCCGAAGAGGGCCGGACCAACGAGGTACGCGAACATGACGAGTCCCATGTCGTACGTCTTTCCAGAGAGGTACGGTCGGATGTAGGTCCTGACCACGTTGTCGAAGACGAGGACCATGAGGAGGAAGAACACGACGGGAATCCAGAGCAAGGCTGGGTTGATCTGAATCGCATCGATTGCGAGTATCCCAACGATGAACGCATACACAACCGACCGCCCGACGAGTGGAATCAGGGTGAACACGCCGGTGACGACGGCGAGTAACATCACCGATGGGATGTCGAGATTGGCAGGTGAGAGGAGATTGAACACGCTGTAGATGATGGCCGCGAGGACGATGATGACGAATATCGTGAGCGTGTATCCGAAGAAGACGGAGGTGAGGCCACGGTCCACACGTCGGAGGTACTCAGTGGCGAGCGAATCAGTTCCAAGGACGTTCGCCTGGAACCATCGCGACAGCTTTTCGTCTTGGATGAGCAGGAAGAACGCGAAGAGGAGCATCAAGAACACGTTGAACAGTGTCGTCGCGAACGCACCGACTGCGACCCCGAACTGTCCAAGTGCCGATGAAACATCTGTACTCTGGGACAATGCGACTAAGAGTTCGACGGGGTCTTCTGGAAGACCGGTGGTCGAAATGGGGAGGTTGGCTAAGACCGTCGCAACCGCATCGGACGAGAGAAACGTGAGCGCTTGTCCGAGGGCAACCGAGAGGAAGGCGGCGATGAACAGTAAGATTGGAACGATGATGAAGGTGAGAGTGAGTCCTGCGGCGAGCGACCGCGACGAAATCCACCGGCTAAGACGGCGCGTGATGGGTCGACCAACGTAGTAGGTGAACAGACCGAACAATACCCACCCGAGATAGGAGTACGCGACCCACGAAACGACTCCTAACAGCAGGAGTCCAACGGCAAGCCACCCGATTGTCGAGTCTGAAGGGCCGTCGCTACTTCGTGAGTCGGAAGACGAACTGGATTGCATACTCGAAGTACGAGGTGTCAAGGGTTAACGATATTTGTGGAAATCAAACTGGTTGCTCTGTCGCCTGCCCGCAGACCCGATTTGCCGACGTGCTGACCCAGTCCAAGCGATGACGATTGAGCAGCGGGTGTCGACTCACTTCTGAAACGTCAGACAATCAATTATTACGGATGTACGTGTGTAATGGAAACTTCGGAATGTCGATATATGTTAGCACAAAATAATGCGAATACTGACTGGTCGACGCCGGTGAACGGTAGTCGGGCGACAGCGCAACTACGCGAACTCGTCACGAAGTTGTAGGACGTACCGAGATACCTCACAATCCTCTGACGAGGTGAAGAGACACTCACCCGACTGTACACTTGTTCGAAATTGCGTAATAATCGCAACACTGACACGCAGAGGGAGAACACGGGCGCTCACAGTTGACTGTGTTTTTGAGTAACTGAACACAGAAGATTTCCGTCAAACTGACCGATACTGGAGTGTAGAATCCCGACAAATCGAGTCCAATAGTAGACAAACAGATACCGTCTGTGTACTCGATGAGTCGGTTGGAGTTCTCTAGATGGTTGTACTATCGACCGTACTGTCAATTCGGTTATATCGGATTCTCGCACGAGTAGACTCGAACTGTCTCTCGGCACGTGACAATCAGAATATCGGTTGATGACACGTTGGCACGTCTAGTCGCGTATGGGATACTACGCAGACGCCGGTTCGACGAGCGAACAAGAACCGTTTCCAGCATACGGCCCAGTCGATTCACTCCTCAGTTTTGCGATGTTCTACGTCTTCGTCGACCGCGCGACGCCGACTATCGTGGACGTACTTACCGACGCCATCCCGTCAGTGTCTCCCTCTGGTGTCGGATTCGCCATCGCTGCACTGCTCTGGTTCATCTTCGTGGTGACACTCGTCGATATGGCCCGCCATCAATACGAGGCACTCGCCAGTCGCCCGAGTGGTGAGTCTGACCAGAACTTCTACGGTCGGAGTATGCCGGACACAACGTTGTTCGTCGTCTACGCCGCGGTAGTCGTCGTCGGTGGTGTCGTCGCAGCGTGGACGTTCGAACGCGTCTACGACGAACTCGAAACCGCGATGCTCGAAGCGTGGGACAACGTGAGTGAGACGAAGGCCGACCTCGACGTGACGTGGCGAGACGCTGCGTACGTCGTCGGCATCACTCGCATCGCCGAAGCGAAGGAGTCTCGCGGCCTCTGGCCCTGAGCCACATAACCAGTTGTTCCTCTAGCCACCCCCCGCTGGTCTCTCACGTACCTCGACCGATACTCACCCAGTGGCGTTTCCCGTTCTCTACGATTGCACTGTCTCTACACACGCCTTCGCGTGTGAAACTGAACTCGTCTCCCGACGACTGTGGTCGCCGCCGGCGCGGGCAGAGAGTCGAATTGACACGGAGCTATTTATGAAAGAACGCCAGAATTGTGGTATGCGCTCACACGAACTTGGGTGGCGATATCGATGACCCACGAACTCCAGAACTACATCGATGGCCGCTGGACGCCCGCCACGGGACCCGCAGGCGACCCAGTGATGAACCCTGCAACCGGCGATACCGTCGCGACACTCGACTACTCGACAGCAGACGACGTCGACGAGGCTGTGACGGCCGGACAGGCCGCCTTCGAGGAGTGGGCGAACACGCCCGTCGAGACGCGCATTCAACCGATGTTCGAACTCAAGAACCTCCTCGAAGCCCATCAAGACGAACTCGCCGAATCGCTCGTCCGCGAACACGGCAAGACGTTCGACGAGGCGAAGGGTGAACTCCGCCGCGGCATCGAGAACGTGGAAGTCGCCTGTGGCATCCCGTCGATGATGCAGGCCGGTCACCTCCCGAACGCCGCACCCGAGATAGACGAGACTGCCGTTCGAAAACCACTCGGCGTCTTCGCGGCTATCACGCCGTTCAACTTCCCCGGGATGATTCCCTTGTGGTTCCTCCCGTACGCGGTTGCGACGGGGAACGCCTTCATTCTCAAACCGAGTGAGATGACACCGGTCACGGCCCAGCGCATCGTCGAACTCGTCGACGAAGCGGGATTCCCAGACGGTATCGTCCAACTCGTCAACGGCGATGCCGACGCGGTCGACGCACTCATCGAGCACCCGCGGGTCGAAGGTATCTCGTTCGTCGGGAGTACGCCCGTCGCGAGACACGTCTACGAGTCGGCAGCGACGCACGGAAAACGCGTGCAGGCACAAGGTGGCGCGAAGAACCACATCGTCGTCGCCGAGTCCGCAGACCTCGACTTCGCGGTTGAACAGACCCTCGGGTCCGCGTTTGCGAACACTGGCCAGCGTTGTCTCGCGAACCCGGTCGCCGTGGTCGACGAGGGGATTTACGAGGAGTTCGCCGAGCGACTCGTCCACGAGGCCGCGGACATGAATGTCGCGGACGGCCTGAGTGACGACGTAGACATGGGCCCACTCATTTCCGGTCAGCATCGTGAGGCTGTCCTCGACTACATCGAGACCGGTATCG
>NZ_LOPV01000588.1 GCF_001469865.1 Haloferax profundi | reverse complement strand
ACCGAGGGGAGTTTCCTCGGCCCGACTATCTTCGGCGACGTAGACCCTGACGCGACGATCGCACGCGAAGAAATCTTCGGCCCGGTTCTCGCACTCGTCGAGGCGCGCGACTTCGACCACGCTATCGACCTGGTCAATCGAAGCGACTTCGGAAACGCCGCTAGTCTCTTTACTGACCGTGGCAGCGACGCCAAACGGTTCCGTCACGAAGTCGATGCGGGCAACTTAGCGGTCAATGCAGGTACCGCTGCGCCGATGGCATTCTTCCACTTCGGCGGGTGGAAAGATTCGTTCTTCGGTGACTTGCACGCACAGGGAGAGGATATGATCAACTTCTACACGGACAAGGCGATTTACATCGAACGCTGGCCCGACGCCTAACGCGTTCGACACGTCGTCTTCCTCCTCGCGATGCGCTAGTGCGCACGACAACTCGTGAACTGACAACGTCATTTAACGTCTTTGCCCACCAACATCTATCGTATGGTGCTGGATGTCGAGACACCCGGTTCGCCAGACTTGACGAACCGAGGAACGCCAAGTGAACTAGATGCGAGTGAAGTAATCGAAGGCGAAAGCGACCTGCGACGGGGAGAATTAGAGGGGTTCTTCCGAGACGGTGCGTGGAGTGAAGCGTTCAACGAGTGGGCTGAGTACACGGACTTGTCAGAATCTGAGTACGAACTCGTTCGAGAGGAAGGTCTCATCGAACAGATGGACTTCTACTGGGACCCCGTCACAGAGTCGCTTCAGTTCGAGGTGCCTGTCGTCCCCGAGGGAGACGTTGCGTCGAAAATTCGGACCGAGCTGACAGACCTCGGACAGACCGTCGTCGAGATGCTAGAAGATGGGTACGTCGACTGGAACGAGAAGAACCACTCAGAGATGGTGTGGTCCGAAGAGAAGTCAAGTGAAGAACCGACGATGTCAGACCGCGACTGAGTGGGTCGTTTCGTAGACGTCCAGGAGTTCTTGGTAGCGGTTGCGGATGGTTACCGTACTCATCTCTGCTACGTCGGCAATCTCGTCCTGCGTCAGGTTCTTGTCAGCGAGTCGCCCTGCCGCGTAGATTGCGGCGGCGGCGAGGCCAATCGGGCTCTTCCCGTTGAACGTCCCCGTCCCTTC
>NZ_LOPV01000587.1 GCF_001469865.1 Haloferax profundi | reverse complement strand
AGTTCGCGGGCCAGTCGCTCTGTCTCCACGTCGATATCGAGGCCCGACGCGAGTCGCCCCACGTACTGCAACGGGCTCGCCGGCTCGACGGCTAAGCCCAGTTCGCGGACGATGTACCGGTAAGCCCGCTTGAACTCGACTTCGTCGACACGGCTCACTGCAGCGACTTCCACGATACTCCGAGGGGTCTTCATCTGTCGGGCCGCGGCGTAGAGCGATGCCGTCGCGATTCCTTCGATAGTCCGACCGGGTAAGAGTCCCTCTTCGAGGGCACGGCGGTAGATGACGCTCGCAGTCTCGCGGACGTCGTCTGAGAGGCCGAGTGCGCTTCCCATCCGGTCGATTTCACCGAGCGCCTGTTTGAGATTTCGTTCTTTGTGGTCGCGGGTTCGGAACCGTTCGTCCCACGTCCGGAGACGCTGGACTTGCTGGCGCTGTCGTGTGCTCAACGCCTTCCCGTAGCTATCGCGGTTCTCCCACCCGATGTGGCTCGAAAGCCCCTTGTCGTGCAGGAGTTTGGTCGTCGGAGCACCGACCCGACTTCTGTTTCCTTCTTCAGTCGCGGTGTAGGCTCGCCACTCCGGCCCTCTGTCGATGTGGTCTTCGTCGACGACGAGGCCACACTCGGTACACGTCGTCTCCGCGTGCTCTGCGTCTGTGGCGAGGCGGCCTCCACACTCGGGACACGCAGTCTGTTCTTTTCGCTTGACTTCTTTCTCGTCGACAGTCGATGTGAAGTGTTCTCTTTTTGGGTTGATTTCTACTGAACTCATGGTACGAATTAGGTGTCCGACCGCTGTTTCGGCGGCCACGGTCGAACTTCGCTTACTCTAAGTAAGTGGCAAGGATATTTAAACCTTTGCCATATCTTTATATATTCATGCACATGTTTAAATACCTAATTCGAACCGCACAGATACGGCGGCGAGAGCAAAAACCACACATTCCAGAGAATCGCCGTTCATACCAACAGTCTTTGACCCGGCGGTGAAACTACCGTCCCCGGTCATGAAACCGTATCCTCCGACCCCTGACCTCACCGACGCCCACGAAGCAGTCCTCTCGAGTGGTCACCTCTGGCTTCGCGAGTACGTCTGTGGGCGCAGAATGCGGTTTCAGATGTCGTCGTCCGGCCTTCTCGTGTTCGGAGGCCGGGAACGTGTGTTCGACGACGTCCCATCGCCGTACGAACACGCGGTCAGGCACGTCCGCGAGCAGTTCGACC
>NZ_LOPV01000586.1 GCF_001469865.1 Haloferax profundi | reverse complement strand
TACGACGCCGTCGACGACCCGTCGGCGTTCGTATTCTTCGGCGTAGCACCGTGTAACGTCGGCCTCGACTACGACTGGGACCGAACGCCGGCGTTTCTGGGCACCGGTATCTGGAACGAGAAACCAGACCGACCGCTTCCAATCGACAAGGCCGAACAGGTGTTCGAACGTCTCGGCCTCGACCCGGTCAACACATTCCGAAAGGAGGTGAACGTCCGGGACTTCCACCCTGACCGGTACGTAATCCCAGACTCTGCGTGGTACGACGGACCTGCGGCGGGTGTCGTCGTCGAAAATCGACGCGGTGGGAGTGCTGTACTGCGAAACGACGACGTCGAGGCGGCAGCGATTGCCGACCCGATTCGTGACACCTCCAGCCAGTGTGTCGCCGAACTCGTGACTGAACCGCGTGTCGACCGAGCACGCGAGCGCATCGAGTCGGTGGGCAAAGCGGTGACGACCACGGAAGTCCAGACACGAGTATTCGAGAGTATCGTCCGCGAGGAGTACGCTCGACTCGACGCGGGCGGTACCGATTTGGACGCCCTCCGGTCGTCGATTGGGTCGATAGTCTCGAAGAAACTCGGCACCGCCGGCGAGAGCGAGTAGTCACTCGTCGTCCCGATTTCCCGTGCCCGGACTTCGGGGGGCCTTTACTCTTCGACAACGTCCCGGCGAGTATGGACCCCGAGGAGAACCATCGCGGGTGGGCCGAACGGTCGGGAGATTACTCACCAGCGTACTACGCCGAAATCGGTCCGAACGAGGTGAGTGAGACGCTCGCGACTGTCTTCGACCACTACGTGAGCACCGACGCCAAGATTCTCGAAGTCGGGTGCAGTTCCGGCCGTCACCTCTCTCACCTCCTCGACCACGGCTACAAGAATCTCACCGGCATCGACCTCAACGACGACTCGTTCGAGGCGATGGCCGAATACTTCCCAGAGTTAGCCCAGACTGGGACGTTCCACACGGGCGCAATCGAGGAGTTCGTCCCCGAACTCCGTGACGACCAGTTCGACGTCATCTACTCCGTCGAAACCCTCCAGCACGT
>NZ_LOPV01000585.1 GCF_001469865.1 Haloferax profundi | reverse complement strand
GACGAGTGGGTGTTCGAAGAGTTAGCCCGTGCCTCTGCCGACTTGGTCATCACGGCTGAGAACGAAGGAAACAGTCCGCAACGTGGACGCGACGGTGCAGAAGTGAGCTACGTCGACGACGACTTCCCGCTGTATCACCGAAACTGGAAACAGGTGTTCTCAAACATCGGCCTCGCTCAATTGCTCGAAGAACCTGGAAAGCGTGATACTGTCCGGGTCTTCCGAGTCCTTTGAACGCTTCGACTCTGTCGGAAGCACCACTCCCTGACGGAACTCACGGGTAAGTTGGTCTGCGTATTCATTGTTTTTCGCCGCAGGGCGAACGCGTGACAACGACGGCTTCCGTTCTCGTGAGGCTGAATAAAAGACTATGCCGAAATGGAGTCAATAACGATGTACGGTTGGGCATCGGCAGGACGGAGTCGGCGTGGTCGATACACGCCCGTCTGGTTCGTCATCCCAACGGTGATCAGACATGAAACTGGAAGACAAACGAATCGCCATGTTGGTCGGCCCCGGTTTCGAGGACCTGGAGTTCTGGGCCGTCTACATGCGCATGAAAGAAGAAGGGGCAGAGATTGACGTCGTCGGCATGGACGCCGGCGTGGAGTACACGGGAAAGAGCGGTGGGCTCACCGCCGAGACCGAACTCGCGGCCGGCGAGGTCGACCCGGCGGCGGTCGATGCGGTCTTGGTCCCCGGCGGCTGGACGCCCGACAAGATTCGCCGCGAC
>NZ_LOPV01000584.1 GCF_001469865.1 Haloferax profundi | reverse complement strand
AGTCGGTGCTCGACCTCGTCCGGGACGTCTACGAGGACGACAAAATCGTCGGGCTGATCTGTCACGCAGGGCTGGTCGGCATCTCTGCCGGCATCGTCGAGGGCTCTGACGCGACGGGTTCGTTGGGCATCAAAGACGACCTGATAAACGCCGGCGCGACCTGGGTCGACGAACCGGCCTTCCGCGACGGCAACATCGTCTGGGGACGTGTCGTCGAGGACATCCCCGATTACTGCCGTGTCTTGGTTGACGCACTGGCCGAGTACCCCGCCTAGAAACCCGTCTCCACCGACTGTGTACGCTGCATTCAGCGCGACTGCAGAAACTTCACCAACCGCGGTCAGACGCATACGGCGGGTGTCTCTCTCAATTCACTCTTCAGTGCTTTCACGGGTTGCCCGCCATTGTTCTTGAGACACCGTATACCGGACCTCGTCAGAAACATAATCCTCGTGTGGAACCCAATTTCGAAGCAACCCATCACGTTGACCACCAGCAGCCTCGATATACCTCTGAATCGCCTGTTGAGATTTTGTGTTCTCTACAGCGTGCGTGACGGCGAACAGGTCGAGGTCTAACTCTTCAAAGACGAGTTCCATCAGCGAGTGTGCACTTTCCCCGTTGTAGCTGCGACCCCAGAACCGCTTACGTAGCCAAATCCATTGGACTGCAGTTCGTCTGTCCCATTTGAACTTCAACCCTGTGAGGCCAGCAAACTCACCAGCACCGTCTTCTGAAGCCTTTGGACGAAGGATGTATTTGAGACTCTCACCGTCTTCCCACTTCCGTTCCGTCTGGTCGATGAACTTCTTCGACTCTCTCATCGTTTCGTGGGGTGTCCACGGCATATATCGAGTAATCTCTTCGATACCATCGTCGTACGCGCAGACCCAGTAGAATTCTTGAACGTCGATATTCGCGTGACACAGTTGCTCGTGGCGAATCCGTTCAGATTCAATGACCTGTGGAAACATACACCATCATTCGACCAGTCTCCAGTTATATCCAGGCGTCACTCTCGATTGCACGATATGCACCCTGCATTCAGTACGACCTCGAAAAACGGTCGTCAGGTGGGGAGTTCGATAGAGCCGTCAGTTCGGTCTCTGGGCGAACTCGATGATGAGGTCGAGGAACTCCTCTGGTGCGGTGGCGCATCCGACGTGCGGATCTCCGTTGCCACTCTCGCCATGGCCACGACGATCCATCGCGTAGACCGTAAATTGCTCTTCAAGCGGTGATTGTATTTCCATCGCGTTCCACACTCTGTGATCACTAACGGTCCCATGAACCATCACGATCGGTGACCCACTTCCTGATCGGTGGAAGGCTATTTCAGTCCCATCTGCAGACCTAACAGTCTCCATTCCCTGTTGTTTACGTGGTTGGATCTCTTTCGACATGTACTCTCCCCGGTATGTGTGGTACGCTAGCAACCAACAGTATATTATCGTATAATCAACATTTTCAAGACACTAACCAATAAAGGAGTCTTCTCTGACTCCTTAATGGCTGTATAGCCATACTCTGACTATGACAAGGATATTATAATGTGGTGGCGGTTGTATAGTCTCTCGACAGTTCCCGATGCAGTCCACCTTCGATTGGAGCACCGCTTCGCGAGACACGCGCTCTGCATTCAATACGTCAACAGAACCTCACCGAACGCTATCAGGAGAGGCATGACACATACAGAGGGTGGATGCAGCAAACGATCGAGATTCAGAGACGACTGTTGTTGACTCACCCGCTACATTACTGAACGGGTGGCTCTCGTCTGGTGCAGACTCACACCGACGCTCAGCGTGAGCCATCTAGCGCTCCAAACTGTATGGCTACGAGTCGGTTGACTCGTATCCGACGAAACGGGCCAGCTGTCCTGCCGCGGCTCTCGTCACTGTCTGGTCGACGATTGCCACTGCACGTTCGATATCGGCCTCACGAAGAGAGACGACAGCCCACGGAGAGACGAACGATTGTTCCGAGAGACCGCCCTCGACGAACTGACCCTCCAGCGAAATCGACGGTGGGTACTCTTTCGTCGTGATACCGGCGGCGATGTACTGCTCACCCGCAAATGGGTGCGCCTCGTCGCTCAAGATGAGGTACGGTCGTCGAGGAGTGTGTCCGTAGGGATCGGCGG
>NZ_LOPV01000583.1 GCF_001469865.1 Haloferax profundi | reverse complement strand
CGAAGTATCACTCGCCACTCGTCTCAGCGTCAACATCTGGGAGGGAAGCGTCCCAGTCGTGGTTCCTGTCGTAGTGATCGCCCTCGAACTGATCAGCAACGGCCCGGAGGCCAATCTCGCTGGCTGTTTGCGCGTCGTACGCCTCGACATTGATCGCCCAATACTCACCCTTGTGTCGGACGAGTCCGCGCTCTTCGAGGCGGCTCAGTGTTGTTCCTACACTTCCCCGGGGGATTTCGAGTTCCTCGGCAAGTTCGCTCGGCGTGAACCCGAGTTCGGGATGGTGTGCGAGGTGTTCCAGGATTCGCCGCCCGTTTGTCCCCTCATTTGGAAGGTTGTTCGGATGATAGCTCTCGAAATCGACGGGCATTGTAATCTGCTGTAATCGTATGTTGACGTGAGTAATTAGTCTTCTGCCTACAGACTCGTTCAAGCGGCAGCTATCCACTGATGTCCATAGTCAGTTCGACACGGGCACCGTTCGCCCCTGAGGAAGATGAAAGAATCAAAGAACGAGAGTCGTCGCAGAGACAGACACGACCGACTCGCGCTCTGTATTTGAGGTGACCGGAGAAAACCTCTCCAAGTGCTGCCAGAAGGGCTGTGACCGACTCAGAGGGTGAATCTACCACTCGGAGGTCTCAACTGACTACTCTCATAGCCTATTTCACGACCAGACACATACAGTTGGAGTATGGTTCCTGTCAAGAGATTTTACAACCGGGTTGACAACTGGGCTAGAGACCTCTCCCGTGTTCGGTATGCTACGCTTTTGGGAGCGTCGGCGGCCATCGGCGTTCTCATAGTCGGTTTACTACTGAGCCGAGAGTTCTACCTTGTTCAGGCAGTCACCATGGGTGTTGTCATGTTCGCTCTAGAGTTCGCGTTTGGAAAATTCCAGACAACAGAAGGCTAACCCCCAACCCAAATGCGTGACCGACTCGCGCTCTCTATTCAGCACGCTCGCAGAAACTTCACCGAACGCTGTCAGAAGGTGCTTATAATAGACAGAGTCTATCTCTCGGGGGCTGCGTTTGTCTTGTCGCATCAAACAAAAGTACCAGAAACGTCTCGGGTGAATACCGGTTAGATTAGTTCAATACGGTTATCGGGGCTCAAAATTATGTTGCGGCATGGCCGGTGGAATAGGTCCCCACATTGTATTGATTTTCGCTGGATTGCTCGTTAGCTTGCTAGGTGGTGCGATGCTGGCAAAACCACGACGAGTTGCACGGTTCCTAGAACAGACGGACGCGGTTGGGAGTAAACACAAATTAAGAGATGTCGAACCTACAGATTGGAACGTCACACTAACGCGGTTTTCGGGTGGTGTGGTTTTCTCGATGAGTGGTTTTATTTTCCTAATCGGTGGTTACGTCTTCCTGACTGGGACTGTCTTCCTGATCTGTGGTGTGATCTTCCTCAAAAAGATATATGCCCCGCTCATTGGGTTGTGAATTATCTACAGATAACCGAGGCGAGCGCCTCGGAGTCGTACGGAAATCGTTGATTCCCGTGATGACGGGACGTTTGACGCTCGAGTTTTCAGCGTCGAGCGGTTCATCAGTTGGTGGTCACCAGTTAGTCGTCGCCCGTCATCTCTGCAGCCGTCTTGATGTTCATATCGACATCCTGAGCGAGGGAAACGAGCGTGTAGACGGGCGCCCGCCGGGCCCACTCGTCGACGAGGTCCTGGTCAAGACCTTCGCCCTCGATTTCGACCTCTGCGGTGAGGTTCTCGAATGCCGAGTCGGCCTCTTCGAGTCCCTTGAGGCTGAAGAGAACTCTCGGGTCGAAATCGGTCCGGACACGCGTCTTGAGGTGGTCGATATCCACGCCGCTTGCGGCGGCGTTGATGCTGATGCCGACGTTGATGCAGGCGGCCAGCGCCGACAGCGCCGCTTCGACTGGTTCGATTCGGTCGGTCGCCCCGACCCATCCGACGGCATCGAGAACTTCCTTCCAGCCACCGTAGGGTACGGTGTATTCGCGAGTTTCGCGGCTGATCGTGTCGTCATCGATTTTGTAACTGTCGACTTTCGCCAGGCTATGCGCGGCCGTCCCTTCGTACGTTGCGGACGCCCCGAGGCCAAGCCAATGCGCGTCGGGATTCTCTACTGCGTGTGCGGTGAACTCTTCGAGTGTTTCGAGGTCGATTCCGTGTGACAGTTGTCGTTCGTCAGTCATTGTCTGTGTCTCTCCCTACCCAGAGCGCTGGTTGTGTCTCCTCCCGGCCAGTGTGAGTACGAGGCTGACAGTATTGTAGCTATTTTGTGCCATTTGAGCAGTTGCTGCCGGTGTTCCATTCACTGCAAACGCGTCATCGGCTGACGTCCACTGTTTGAATCCGACCACATCCGCTGGAAACTCTGACTCACTCGGCGCTCTGTTCCAGTTCCACGGGGCGCGCACTAGCCAGGTAGGTTTCGTAGGTCGAGTTCGCCCACTCGCGGACCGACGGCGCCTCGGTGTCGATCAATGCATGAACGGTCCCACTACCCTCCTCGTAACAACTGACCACGATGCATCCGTCGAGCAGACCAGTGCCGTATTGGGGGAGGTCGTCGTGTTCTAAAATCGTGAAATTGTCCTGTTGCAACATCTCCGAACTGCGAGTGGGGTACGTCGAACGAAAGTACGTGTGACACTCGGGTCGGTCGATCAACGTCATCTCTACGCCTTTGCCAACCAACTGATAGAGCAGGTCGAAGCAGAGGTCCATCAGCGCAACTTCCGGCCGAAGAAACCGTAGGGTGGTTGTGTTCTGGAGAAGCGACTCGAATCGTCTCCCCGGACGATACGGAGTATCGGGTTCGGCGACAGTTATTCTCAGGTCTGACCACGTCTCGAATGGGAACTCGACAATTTCGTCGGGAAGACAGTGCCATACGTGACGCAGCTTTCGCTCAGTTTCGATTCGTTCGATCAGATCTTCCATCCCAGATGCGATAGTCTCTCCCAGCCTCGTCGCCACGTATCGATATCCCTCTTTCCGGACCCAGAGCCGGTCGTCGAATTCATCCAACGTCCGGCGCATCGTGGAGGATGAAACCCCGTTCAACTCGCAGAGCTCAGAGCGGCTCTGGGGACGCTGTGTTAGCGAAATGAGCGTCGGGATTCGATGCTCAGACCGCGCAAGATATGCAATATCGACAATCGGCGAGGTCGTGATTGATTGTCGTTCCATGCTAACATGCACCAATGTGTGCGTACGAGAAGAGCTATCAAAACAGTTGTGTCCTCCCACACGATGGTAGATGTGAGCGCCACTGATTGTTGCCCACGAGCGAGTGAGCAGCCGCAGAGGGGCACTCAGTCGGCTGTAGAACCGTGATGAGCGAGATGCGCCCCGTTCCACGACATGGTTATGCTGCTGTCCGTCCTGTATAGGCGAATGGTTGGAGCAACTATCGGGGCGTCCGAAGGCCACGGCCACGACCTCGAAAGAGTAGATATCGCGAATCGGTCAGTGCGTCGGGGAAGCTTGATCGCCGGGTTGGCGTTGTTGCTGATGACGCCACTGGCCGCATTTGCCAACTTTGCCGTGTTGGAGGCCCTCATCACACCGGGAAACGCCGCACAAACAGCGAACGCGATTTTGAATGCTGAAGACACGTTCCGTTTTGCTATTGCAGGCCTCTTCGTGGTCGCTGTGCTCGATTTGACTGTTGCATGGGCATTGT
This sequence comes from Haloferax profundi, assembly GCF_001469865.1. Taxonomy (GTDB): domain Archaea; phylum Halobacteriota; class Halobacteria; order Halobacteriales; family Haloferacaceae; genus Haloferax; species Haloferax profundi. The sequence goes on along the minus strand of NZ_LOPV01000583.1, from coordinate 484 downwards.
ACACTGTTTTCAAGCCGGTGAACAGCAGTGTTGCGTTGCTCATGGCCTGGTTCAGAATCGTTTTCGCCGGGGTCTTCATGGTCGCAATCAGTGAACTCGTCGGCGTACTTTCGATATTGACCACTGCGGACTCGGTCTCGGTGTTCAGCACGGAGGAACACTATGCGCAAGCGTTACTCGGTATCAACGCATTCTACGCCATCTGGGACGCCGCACTGATCCTCGTCGGACTCCATCTGGTAGTCCTGGGATATCTGGTATATCGGTCAGGATCTGTCCCATCGTATAAAAGCGGATACGCTCCGAAGGTGTTGGGCGTCCTCTTGGCCATCGCCGGTGTTGGGTACGTTATCGATAGCTTCGGTCGAGTGCTCTTTGCTGGCTACTCGTTCGAAGTTGCTGCATTCACGTTCATCGGTGAAGTCCTGCTCATCTTCTGGTTGTTCATCTATGGGCGTCGTGTCAGTTTTGAGGATGTGGCGGC
>NZ_LOPV01000582.1 GCF_001469865.1 Haloferax profundi | reverse complement strand
GGGTCGTCCGGTGGGGATGGTGGAAGCGGCGGGGACAGCGAAGCGACCGACTCCCCAGCACCGGACCGAGAGATGCCGGCGTTCGACGGCTGGTTCGAGCGAACTGGGAACTACGACGGCGTCCACGACATGACTGGAGAAGACGAGGTCACGATAACCGTCGGTGCCGAGGGCAACGGCGGCGGGTTCGCGTTCGGTCCCGCCGCGGTGAAAATCTCGACGGGGACGACAGTCGTCTGGGAGTGGACCGGCAACGGCGGGACCCACAACGTGCTCCACCGAGAAGGTGAGTTCGAGTCTGAACTCACCGCCTCGGAGGGCTTTACGTTCGAACACACCTTCGACGCGACTGGCGAGTATCGCTACGTGTGCGTCCCGCACGAGACACTCGGGATGGTCGGTATCGTCCTCGTGGAGTAACTGTCGAATCGGTTTCGCGTCGTGGAACTATCCTGTTACGCCGGCGCCACACCGTCGTGCACCGGTGCTTTACACATGACACACCCAGTCTCCTGGAGCGTCTCGAACATCGGTTCGTTGACCCGGTAGTGCTGCCCGCACTCGGGACACGTCACCTCGAATTCGCGCATCGTGAACTCACCACGTAAGTCTAGGCGTCCGAGAACCGAGGACCTGTACCCTCAATTCACGGGGGACTCACGTCAGTCCTGCAGGATGGCCCCCATGAGCTTCTTCTGTGCCATCGCGAGGTGCTCGGAGAACGTCGACGTGGTGATGCCGAGTTCCGTCGCGACTTCGCCTTTGTTCGCTTGGCGTGGGTGGTCGAAGTAGCCCATCTCGTGTGCCATCTCCAGAACTTCGCGCTGTCTGTCTGTGAGTTGGCCGCGTTCGACCAGCACGAGGTCACGCGACTCGTCCGACGACGACTGGAGGAGTCGGCGAACGTCGACTGACCCCGACGACTCCCGGAGTGAGGCGACGACGTCACGAAGCGTCTCCACGTCGGGTGCGTGGAACGTCAAGAACAACGCGCCGTCGCGGGTCTGCACGTCTACGACGGGGCAGTCGAACGTCTCGACTTGTTCGCACGGACACCCGATACCTCCCTCACGTGCGAATCGGTAGACGGTGCCGTCACCGTAGTCGAAGAGTCGTTCCATATCCTCTGGGACGGCCTCGTCGCTGTCGAAGACGAACTCCTCTGTGACGGAGCCCTCCTGATTCGGTGCCATGCTTCGCGACAACGCGTATCCTGAGCTGTCGTCTTTGGATACCGAAGCGACGGGACACCCCGATGGCCCTGTCACTTTCAACTCTGCTCTGATGCCCGCTGCGCTCGTCATGTCTCTAGGCAGACGCCGCACCTCCTGATATAAACACCCACGATATCTCGGGCCTTTATATCGTGGGGTACCCCGACACCAGTCGGGACTGGTCGTCGTTCGTGACTCGTCACGGAATGGATAAAGGCCCCAACATATGCGGGGTACGGTTCGACGGGCGCGGAGGACGAATCGACGAACGAGCATGCAGACCGGACTCACACGCAACCCACTCGAACCGGCGTCCCCAGAGGCACGCGCCGAACGGGTTCTCGATGCACTCTCGGACCGTGCCTGTCGTCGGATACTTACGACCTTACAGGGTGTGAGTTCCCCGATGACTGCACAGGAACTGTCCACAGAGTGTGACATCCCCCTGTCGACGACCTATCGGAAACTGGAACGCCTCTCTGAGGCACACCTGGTCGAAGAGACACTCCAGTTACGCACGAACGGGACGCACACCCACCAGTATCGGTCGGACGTCGACTCGGTCACCGTCTCACTGGGTGCAGAAACCGGCCTCGAAGTCGCTATCCCGGAGGACTACTGATGGGCTCAGAATCCGCACACACCCCCGACAAAGACACCGATGTACCGGTTCGTCCTACACTCACGTCGCGCGTCGTGACTGGAAACGATGGCCGCGAAGAGTGTACGATTCACCCCACAGACGCGACACCAGAAGAACTCCTCACGATGTGGGTGAGCGCCAGCGGTGATTCGTTCGTCGACGTAGACGAGATGCGTTAGTCACGCTCGGTTCCGGTCTCGCTCGTCACTCGACGACGGTCAGCGTTACCAGTCTTCCCGTCGTTGTGGGTGCGGTTCGTCGAGCGCCATGAGATACTCTTCGAGGAGCGTCGGGAAGGCACGCCCACGGAGGTTCCGGAGGCCGAAGTCGGCGGCCCAACTGATGATTCCCGTGTCCTCGGTCACCACGCCGGCGTTTAGTTCCCGCGCGAGGATGAGCAAGTCGAAGTCTTCACGCGAGTCGAGGACGCCCTGTCTGAGCGCGCCGCGGTAGTCCTCACGAAGGTCGGAGATGACTTTGTCCACGTCGGACATCTTCGACGCGCCGTCGGACCGGAGCTTGCTCTCTTCGGCCTTCCGGACCGCCTTCTCGGAGACACGAAGTCCTCGGTTGACGCGGTCAGACATCTCGTCGATGAATCGGTAGACGATTTCGGCGGGGATGTACACCTCGTAGCGGTCGGGGTGTTTCTTGATGACCCACGTATCGAGTTTGCCGAGGAGTTCTTCCGAGACGCCGCGTTCCCGGAGGATGTGTTCCAGTTCCGACGCGATAGACGGCGGCATGTAACACGAGATGTTCAAATCCAGACGCGCGGCGGCAATCGTGTCGAGCAATCGTGCGACTGCTTCTTCGAACGTCTCGTCGTCGTCGCGAATCTCCTCCGAGAGAAAAAGGGAGGTATCGAGCACGAACCGTTGTTTCAGCGGGTACTCGGCCATCGTTCGGACCTTCGCACTCACAGACTATGACCCTTCCCCGTCTTTCAGGTCGTCTCGGCCCAGAAACGCGACAACCAACTGTCCTGTCGGGGGAACCCACCGACCCCGTCCAAAACGGTCTGTGACGACTCAGAACAGCGGTTCGAGTCGGTCGTCGCCCGTGTCGACGAGTTCTTCGAGCGAGGCAGCACTCGACTGCCGCTTGGCGAGCATATCGCGTTGTGTCTCGATGGCGACTGCCTGCAGTTCCTTCACGCGCGGAACGTCGTAGACGCCGGAGAGGAGCGTGACGGCGGCCACGTAGTTCGATTCGACGGGGTAGTCACCGCCGCGAATCTCCATCGTCCCAGTCTCTTCTTCGAGCCACGTCCGAGCGCGTTCGATTCCGCGGCGCGAGAGAACGTCCGGCGGGCCGGCGACGACGACGAGTCCGCGCTCGGTCCCTGCAATCTCACACGGGAGAGTGAGACGGCCGAGGGCGGCACGTCGGACGAGACTCGTGATGCGGTTCATCGACTCACCGTCGTCTTCGGTGACTCCCGACCCGTTCGAGAGACGAGCGAGGAGGCCTTTCTTGGGTCTGTCGAGTTCGGCCGAGGCGTATCCGATAGTCGAGATACCACCGGAGGCGAGTGTGTTGATTATCTCGGACGCGTCGACGACGGACTCGGCGACGACGTTCGACCCATCGGTTTCGCCGGCGCTGAAGAGGATACCCAACCGGCGAGCGAGTTCGGTGTTAATCTCGCTGTAGCCTGATTCGAGTGACTCACCCGTGCGACGCCACGCTTCGTTGTCGAAGATGATGAGGTTGTCAACTTCGTTGACGAACGTCTGGAGCGACCGGGCGGCGTTCAGGGTGTAGATACCGCCTTCGTTCCTCGCCGGGAGGACACCCAGCCCGTAGACTGGTTCGGTGTAGATGTGCTTGAGTTCGCGAGCGATGACGGGCGCTCCACCGGACCCGGTGCCACCGCCGAGTCCGGCGACGATGAGGAAGGCATCGATTTCGTGAACCGGGAAATCGTCGACTATCGAGAGGATGTCTCCGACGTCCTCTGCTGTGACCTCTGCACCGAGTTCGTTGTCTGCGCCGACGCCGTGGCCTTTCACGCGCGACGTGCCCACGAGGACCTGATGTTCCTTGCGAACGTACTCGAGGCCCAGTAAGTCGGCACGTGCCGTATTGACTGCAATCGCGTCGACGATGTAGCCACTTCGCGTCCGCCGGTCGTAATCGATGAGGGCGTCGACGACTTTTCCACCTGCCTGTCCGACCCCGATGAGTGCGAGTTTCATGTCCGATATCCTCTCAGAAATCGAACTAGTAGACGCGCGCTCACGTCTTGAATATGTGGTCTGTAGTGACTGTCAGCGACAGGCTAACCGCCTGCGAGCAGGCCCGTGAGACGCACATACAGAGACGAATCGCGGTACGTCGCCGGGTCAGTCACCGAACGCTTCGCACGCCAACTCGCCGACGACCGACAGCAACTCGCTCGGTTCGACGACGTGGCCGTGTTCACGGAGGCGTTCGTAGACGGCACACCCGTCGTCGCCGGCGTAGTTTCGCTCCGAGAAGGGACGCTCTTCGACGAGGACGAGGTAGTCCGCCGCCGCCGCCGCTTCGAGGTTCGGGAGGTTTCCATCCCCGACTTCGACGTCGGCGACGACGGTCACGTCGGCCGCCTCGACGCGTGATTCGACGGCGGACCGTGCTGCATCGTCGACGGGTGCGTAAGGGGGAACTGTCACGAGGTCCGCACCGACCCGTCGTGCCGCTTCGGCGTCGGTGTCGCCCTCGTTGAGTGCGCCGGCGGAGAGGGCGTACCCTGCCGCCGAGAGGACGTGAAGGGCGCGTGCGGCGGTTCCACCGCCGCCGACGACGTGGACGCGCCCCGTTGCATCGGCCGACGAGGAAGAAGATGGGAGGGCCGTGACGTACACCGACCCGGTGACGGGGTGTCGAGAGACGACTGCTTCGGCGTCGAAGGCGTCTCGAAGGTTCGATTCGGAGAGGACCGTCGTGGGGTCACCGGCCGAGAGGATTCGCCCGTCTGCCACGAGTATCAGCGCGTCGCAGTAGTGGGCCGCGAGGTTCAGGTCGTGAATCGCGGCGACCGCCGTCGTTCCGTCGCCGACGAGGTCGTCGACGAGTTCGAGCGTCCGAACCTGGTGGTTGATGTCGAGACTGGCGGTCGGTTCGTCGAGGAGGAGGACCGGCGTCTCCTGTGCCAACGCACGGGCGATGAGGACTCGCTGACGTTCACCGCCGCTAATCTCCGTGACGGGTCGGTCTGCGAGGGATTCGACCGACGTTCGACGCATCGCTTTCTCGACGGCCTCCTCGTCGGCCTCGGACCACCCATCGAACCGACTACGGTGCGGTGTCCGACCCATCCGAACGAGTTCGCGGACAGGGAAATCGAAGGTGACGCTCGTCGTCTGCGGCACCGTGGCGACGAGTCTACTGGCCGCTTTCGACGACACCGCGTGGATGTCCTCGCCGCCGACGCGAACGGTGCCCGAATCGGGGGTGAGTGCCCCGTTGAGCGTGCGGAGGAGCGTGGTCTTCCCCGCGCCGTTCGGGCCGATGAGTCCAACGAAGGTTCCGTCGTCACCGTCACCGCCGCCAGATTCGGTCTGGTGGGCCGACGAACGAAGTTTGCCGATGTCGACGGAGATACCCTCGAGGATGCGCTGGCCGCCCAGTGAGACGGACACGTCGTCGAGTTCGACCGCCGGGTCCGAGGCGGAAAACGGGTCTGACGCACCCGCGTCGGAGTCCGGACGCTGGCCGCTCATGGCGAGCGCACCTCCCGGGTCCGGAGGAGGTAGAGGAAGAACGGCGCACCGAGCGCCGCAGTGACGACGCCGACGGGGACTTCCGCCGCGCCGGACCGCGCGATAGTGTCGGTCACGACGAGGAACGACGCGCCCGCCAGCGCCGACGCAGGGAGAAGGATGCGGTGGTCGGGGCCGACGACGAGGCGAATCATGTGCGGGACGACGAGGCCGACGAACCCGATGACGCCAGAGACGGCGACTGCCGTCGCGGTGACGATACTCGCCGTCGCGAGGAGCAGTTGTTTCGTGCGCTCGACTTCGATGCCGAGGGCGTGGGCGTCCTCTTCGCCGAGGAGGAGGACGTTCAAATCGCGTGTGTGTGCGAGTAAGACGGCGAACGGGAGCGGAAGCACCAGCGTCACCATCACCACCTCGTCCCACGTCGCACCCGAGAGGTGACCCATCAGCCAGAAGACGACCTGTCTGAGACTCTCACCGCTCTGAAGGAGGAGAAACGAGATGACCGCTCCGAGGAACGTCTGCACCGCGACGCCGGCCAGTAAGAGTGTCGCGACGGGTGTCCTGCCGCCTTCGGTTGCGAGCATGTAGACGACGAAGGCGGTCACGATGGCAGACCCGAAAGCCGCACCCTGAAGCCCGAAGGGAACCGAAAGCCCCAGCACGATTGTCGCGACGGCGCCGACGGCAGCGCCGGACGAGACGCCGATGATAGAGGGGTCGGCCATCGGGTTCCGGAAGAAACCCTGCATGACGACGCCCGCGGTGGCAAGTGCGAATCCGACGAGTGCAGCGAGGAGAATCCGCGGGAGTCGAACCGAGACGACGATGATTTGTGCAGTCTCCGGGACCGACAGTGAAACCAGCGAGCCGAGTTCGACACTCGGTGCCGGCACAGACCCGAGCATCGGGAGGACGACGGCACCACTCAGTGAGACGCCCACCGGGACAGGAATCGCGTCGAGGAGGATGAGTGCGACCGTCCGCGGTGGAATCGTGACGTGGCCGATACCGGCGCTGACGACCACGACGAGCGCCAACAAGGCAGTCAAACCGAGTGCCCACGTGGTCGCTCGTGTTCGAACGTTCATCGAACACAACCGCGCTTTCATTAGGTAAATATTTATTGAACTATCGACGACGCGACTAACGTGAACCATCGATACACCGCAGCACTTCTCGTGCTCGTAACCGTGTTCGCCGGGGTTCCGGCACCGGTTGCGGCCGCAGACCAGACTGCACAGTGTTCGTTCCCGATGACGGTCACCGACGCCACGGGAACCGAAGTGACCATCTCCGAGGACCCAGAGCGCGTCGTCACGACTAACCCGAGCGCCGCCCAGACGATGTGGGAAATCGGCGCACGGGACGAAGTCGTCGGCGTCTCGCAGTACGCCCTGTATCTCGACGGCACGAGCGAGAAAGCGAACGTCTCGGGGTCGAGTGGCCTCAACGTCGAGGCAGTCATCGGACTCGAACCGGACGTCGTCCTCGTCCCGAACACGACGTACACCGCCGAACCTGACCGCGTCGAACAACTCCGCTCGGCCGGCGTCACCGTCGTCGTCTTCGAGAGCGGCGACTCACTCGACGCCGTCGCGGACAAAGTCGAACGAATCGGCCGCCTCACCGGTAACTGTGAGGCAGGTGTCGAACGTGCCGACGAGATGCGAACCTCGATGGAGAACATGGAGCGCGCACTGGAAGACGTCGACCGACCAGTCGGTCTCAACGCCTTCTTCGGCTACACCTCGGGTGAAGGGACGTTCATCTCCGAGATTATGACGACTGCGGGCCTCCGGAACGGTGCCGCCGAAGCCAACATCACCGACTGGGGGCAAATCAACGAAGAACTGGTCGTCGAGATGAACCCCGAGTACATCGTGGTGCCCTCACACGCGCCGATTCCGAGTGGTCCCGCGTACAACAGCACGACTGCCGTCCAAGAAGGGAACATCGTCGTCGTCGACGCGAACAGCCTGCAGCAACCTGCTCCGCGCGCCATCGACGCGAGTGAGGCCATCATGAAGGCGGTTCACCCCGACGCCTACGAGCGATATCAGGAACTCCAGAACCAATCGGAGACGACCACGACGGCCGATTCGACTACTGCCACCGTGACGACGGCAGACGAACCGGAGACCACCGCAGCAACAACGACGCAGGAACAGACCACCGAGAGTAGTGCGCCCGGCTTTTCGCCGATTGTCGCCGTCGTCGCACTCGCTCTCACGGCCTTCCTCGGCCGCCGTCGATAACGGCTCCAATCGACTCTCGCGTCCGTATCTTTTTATTCGATATCGACGCACTCCGGCGTGCGGGCGCGGAGCGTGTGCCATCGACCACTCCCCTCTGCCCCAGAGACCATAACCGTATTACCGTCGGGTGGCGGAGACACGGGTATGGTCGAGAACGTCATCTATCCCGCCTACCTCGACGCCTCTCTCTCGCGGAGCGAGGGTCGGCGGGTCGCCGAGTCGGCAGCGGTCGAAGACCCGACCGTAGACGAGATTGCGAAAGCGGTCCAGCAGGTCGGGTACGACGCGGTCATCGAGCGAGGCAAACGCTACCCCCGTGAGTTCGAGACACGCGGCCGTGTCCTCGTGAACAACGCCGACGACGCGACGAAGAACGACATCGTCCAGGCTGTCGCCGCCTACGTCGGCATCCTCCGCGACTGATGCAGCGGATCGGCACCGTCTCTCGGACGGCGCAGGGACTCGCCATCGTCCGCCTCGACGACGACGACACGCCCGACATCGGCACGATGGTCCTCGACGAGTCGCTCTCGACAGTCGGTCGAATCGTGGACGTGTTCGGGCCTGTCGACCGTCCGTACGTCGCTATCACCGCAGACGACGACAACCCGGCACGACTGGTCGGCAGCAAACTCTACGCTCGCTAACGAACCCAGAGCGCAACCCCCAAAGCCCTCGGGTCGAAACGGCAGGATATGCCACGCCGCGCCTATCGAGGGGTCGCCCTCGCCGCCCTCATCTTCCTCGTCGTGCAGGTGGGTGCACTCGCACTCGTCCCCACGTTCTTCGAACAGGGCTACCAGACGGTCGACGACCCCTCGGACCCGACGAACAGTCTCCTCTACATCGGCGCTATCATCGGGATGACGGCGTTCATGCTCGTCGCGTTCAAGTACGACCTCGACCAGTTGATTCGCGGCATCATCGTGTTCACGAGCGGATTGCTCTCGTGGTACGTCTTCGCCGCCATCCTCCCCAGTGGTCTCCTCGCAATCGGCCTCTCCGCAGTCGTCGCCATCGCACTCCTCGTCTATCCCGAGTGGTACGTCATCGACACCGCCGGCGCACTCATGGGTGCGGGGGCCGCCGGTCTGTTCGGCATCAGTTTCGGCCTCTTGCCGGCGCTCGTCCTCCTCTCGGTGCTCGCCGTCTACGACGCCATCAGCGTCTACAAGACCAAACACATGCTCGACCTCGCGGAGGGCGTGATGGACCTCCGGATTCCGGTCGTCCTCGTCATCCCGACGACGTGGTCGTACTCGCTTCTCGACGAAGACTTCGCACGGGACGCGAACGACGTGGGGGAGAACGCAGTCGAGAGTACGGACGAAGTCGCCGACGCCGACGCAGACGCCGAAGACCGCGACCCGGCCGACCGCGACGCCTTCTTCATCGGCCTCGGCGACGCCGTCATACCGACGGTGATGGTCGCCTCGGCGGCGTTCTTCTCGGAGGCACCGTCGCTCGGTCTCGCGAGCCTCCCTGCGCTCAATCTCCCGGCCCTCCTCGCCATGGTCGGAACGTTCGTCGGGTTCGCCGGTCTCATGTGGGCCGTGATGAAAGGACGCGCACACGCTGGACTCCCACTCTTGAACGGCGGCGCGATTAGTGGATACATCATCGGGTCACTCGCCGCGGGCGTCCCGCTAGTCTCTGCACTCGGCCTCGCGCCGTACCTCTAATCTCTCGACGCGATTACTCGTCGCTTCCCGCGCCCTCGCGGACGCGGACGGCCATCCCCGTCTCGAAGTCGAGCATCGCGTCCGCGGAGAGTTCCGCGCGACCGACGCCGAGGAGTTCGCCGTCGGGGCCGACGACACACACTTCGTCACCCGACCGGACCGCCGGGTCGACGGCGGTGACGAACTTCGCGAATGCGTTCTTTCCGTCGCGCACGAACGGAATCGACTCGTCACCGACGGTGACGGTGTACGCCGACTCGTCGAGACCAGAGCGGAGTCGTCGGCCACCGGCCACACCGAGTGTGAACCGACCGTCGGTTCCGTAGGAGGTGACACGCTCGCCCTCGACGTACACCTGCCGGGGACGACCACTTCGAGAGCGAGACACGTCGATTGCTTCGTCGGTCGGGAACAACGCGTCGCCCGCGCCGGCCCCGAACTGGTAGTCTGCGACGACTCGGAGGTCCGCCAAGTCGCCCGCATCGTCTTCGGTCATACTCCGTCGTTCACCCTGCCGGCTAAAGTGGGTCGCGGTCGCGGCCGACAGCGTGGTAACTTACAGCATGGTCGGGGCAGACGAAAAGTCCTAAGTACCGGAACGACCGCCGTCGGAGTATGTCAGTCGACATTCGACTCGCCGGGGTGGGGACCGTGCTGCTCCTCGCGAGTAGCGTCCTCCTCACGCAGACGGCCCTCGACAGTCGTCTGTCGGCCCTCCTCGCTGCCACCGCGACACTCGGTGCACTCGCGACTGTCGTGCGAGCGTCGTCGCCGACGGCGTAACCGGGGCCGAACCCGCTGTTTTACGTATTGGTGCTCCGACACGTCTGACGTATGGCAGCTATCAGTTCCCTCCAGACGGCCCTCCGGAGCATCGGGAAGAACCCGGTGTTGTTCCTCGGCGGGCTTGTACTCGGCCTCGTTACCCTCCCACAACTCGCCTCGCAGTTGGCACAGATTCCTTTCGTGCCGACACTGCTGCAGGTGGTGACGTTCTTCGTCACGCCGTTCGTCGCTGCTGGAATCTACGGGATGGCCGACGAGGCAGTCGAACACGCCGAGTCGCGGACGACACTGTCGACGTTGACCGGCGTGGGTCGAGAGAAGTACGTCCCGCTGTTGTTGGCCAACATCGTCGAACTCGGTATCGTCATCGCGTTCGGTATCGCGTTCTTCATGGTCGCCGCTATCGTCGCCATCAGCCTCGGTGTCGGGTCACTCGCCGGCGGCGGTGACCTGGCACTCGGTGGCGGATTCCTCGTCGGTGCCGTCGTGCTCGGACTCCTCTTTCTCGTGTTCGTCGTCGTCAACTTCTTCATCCAGTTCTTCCCGGTCGCTGTCGTCGTCAGTGACGCCGGCGCAATCGAGTCGTTCGGCGAAAGCTATCGACTCGTCCGTGCGAACGTCGTCCCCACACTCGGCTACTCTGTCGTCCAACTCGTCGTCGGATTGCTCGTCTCCGCACCCGTCTCCGGGTTCATCTTCTTCCAGACGTTCCAGAACATCCAAAGCGTCCAGAGCGCTGATGGGGTTACGCCGGGGATGGTTCCCGGTGGACTGGGATTCTCGACGGTCGAAATCGCCGCCATCGCGGCGATATCGCTAGCGACACAGATGCTCCTCACGACGTTCCAGTACACCTACGCCGTCGCGTTCTTCGAAGCGCACGAGTCCGGGCGCCCGGCTACAGACGGACCGGATATCGACGGCGACTCGGTGATTCCGCAGTTCGAGTAACCGCAGGTCGTCTCGTTACAGCAGGAACGTCTCTTGGCGCTCCGAGAGGTCGATGAAGGCGTCTGCGGCCTCGACGAGTTCGTCCGCGGTGGACTCTTTGAACGACATCACTTCGACGCGGACGCCCTCGTGTCGCAAGTGTGAACAGAGACGTTCGAAGTCGCCATCGCCCGAACAGAGGACAATCGTATCCACGTGATTGGCGAGGCTGACGGCGTCGAGGGCCATCCCGAGGTCCCAGTCGGCCTTCTTCGACCCGTCGCCGAACGTCTTGATATCTTTTATCTTCGTCTCAAAACCGATGTCGATGAGTGCATCAAAAAATCGCTCTTCGTCCGGCGAATCCGCGCGGATGACGTACGCAATCGCACGAGTGAGCGCGCGGTCCGCAGTCGCTTTCTCCAGGAGCGACGAGTAGTCGATATTCCGGGAGTAGAGGCTCTGTGCCGTATGGTAAAGGTTCTGTGCGTCGGCCAATATCGCGACGCGTTGGCCTGGGTGAATCTCTGTCATTCGTTCATCGGTTGCACTCCCCGGGCTAATAACCGTCCGGGAGCGTTCCCCGGTCGAACCACGATGGCAGGTCCTGCAGAGTACGCAAGTTATATTATGCTTCCAGTACCTGCATCCGGTGTGAACGACGTCACGCGACCTGCGACGACCGCCACACGGTCGACAGCGTCGCGTGCTGCTTTCTTTTCGAAAAAACGCGCGTATTGAATCGCTCGTTGCGGGAGTAGCGACCCCGTCTCGGGCGGACCCCTGACGACGCGCACTCGGTTTCACGACCGTTTCCCACACATCACCACATCCGTCTCCACACCAACCAACGACACATGACAACACTTGACCTTCGCGGCGTCTACCCCGCGATGACCACCCCGTTCGACGAAGACGGGAGTATCGACTTCGAGCAACTGCAGTCCGACACCCGCCGTCTCGAAGAAGCGGGCGTCGACGGCCTCGTCCCGGTCGGTTCCACCGGCGAGTCCGCGACGCTGACCCACGACGAACACGTCGAAGTCGTCGAAGCAGTCGTCGAGGCAGTCGAGGACGTGCCCGTCATCGCTGGGTCCGGGTCCAACTCGACCCGAGAAGCGCTCGAACTCTCTCGACGCTCCGCAGACGCCGGTGCAGACGCACTGCTCCTCATCTCGCCGTACTACAACAAGCCCGAACAGTCGGGTCTCGTCGAGCACTATCGCACGCTCGCCGACGAAGTCGACCTGCCACAAATCGTCTACAACGTCCCCGGCCGCACGGGAAGCAACATCCTCCCCGAGACGGCCGCGACACTCGCAGAGCACCCGAACATCGTCGGCTACAAGGCCGCCAGCGGTGACCTCGGCCAGATTTCACAGGTCGTCGAGTACACGCAGGACGAAGACTTCGCGGTGCTCTCCGGCGACGACGGCCTCACGCTGCCAGTGCTCTCAGTCGGGGGCGTCGGCACTATCTCCGTCGTGGCCAACATCGAACCGGCGCGCACGGGTGCGATGGTCCACTCGGCCCTGCAAGGCGACTACGAGCGTGCCCGCGAGATTCACCACGAACTCGGTCCACTGAACCGCCACTTGTTCGTCGAGACGAATCCCATCCCGGTCAAGGAGGCCATGGAGATTCGCGGCTACGGACCGGCACGCCTGCGCCCGCCGTTGACCCGCCTCACCGAGGAGAACACCGAGGAGATGCGACGTATCCTCGACGAACTCGCCGCCGAGCAAGCAGTCACTGACGGAGGGAGCGCCGAGTGACGGTCCGCGTCGCCGTCACCGGAGCGACGGGTCGCATGGGCGAGGAAGTCCTCGCCGCGGCCACCGACCGCGACGACGTCGCAGTCGCGTTCGCAGTCAGTCGCTCGGCAGGAGGGTCGGTCGAAGGTGTCGCTGTCGAAGACGCCGCCGACCTGCCGACCCTGCTCACCGACGAGACTCCCGACGTACTCGTCGACTTCACCGGGCCAGCGTCGTGCGTCGAGTACGCGGCCGCCTGCGCAGAAGCGGGCGTCGCGTTCGTCTCTGGTACCACTGGCCTGAGTCAGGGCGGATTCGACTCGCTCCGCGAGGCGGCCGAGGACGTGCCGGTCCTCTACGCCTCGAACTTCTCGCGCGGCATCGCGGCACTCCGCCGTGCAGTGCGCGAGGCGGTCCCCGCACTCGATGGCTACGACATCGAACTCACCGAGACGCACCACAACGCGAAGCGCGACGCACCGAGCGGAACGGCGCTCACCTTACTGGAAGACATCGACGACGTCCGCGGCGACTCCCCACGCGTCCACGGACGCGAGGGCGAAGCACCCCGAACCGAGAGTGAAATCGGAGTCCACGCCCGACGGGCGGGGGATATTGCCGGTGAACACGAAGTATTACTGGCTGGAAATCACGAGTCACTCTCACTCACTCACCGCGCGGGGTCGCGCGGAGTCTTCGCCGCCGGCGCTCTCGACGCCGCGGCGTGGCTCTCGGGCCGCGACGCCGGGTGGTACGACTTCACCGAGGTACTCGAATGAGTCTGGAATCCGACGTACGAGAACTGTGGCAGCGATACGACGACGGCGACGTCAACGCCTCGTCGGCGACCGTCGACGAACTCGACACACTCGACGCGTTCCTCTCTGCTCTCGAAGCGGGCGAGGTGCGCGCGGCCGAGAAGACGGGGTCAGACGTGACCTCGTGGGAGGCCAACGAGTGGGTCAAGCGAGGTATCCTCCTCAACTTCGGCCTGCGCGAGACACTCACCCGCGAGTACGGCGACGTTCGCTACCACGACGTCCTGCCCCTCCGCGACACCGACGACCTCGGTGACCGTGGCACTCGAAACACGCCGGACGGAACCGTCATCCGCCGCGGCGCGTACCTCGGGTCCGACTGTATCATGATGAGTCCCTCGTTCGTGAACATCGGGGCGTACGTCGACGACGGCACTCTCGTCGATTCGTGTGACACCGTCGGGTCGTGCGCGCAAATCGGCGCGGACGTGAAACTCGGCGCGAACACGCTCATCGGCGGCGTCCTCGAACCCGTCGAAGACGCACCGGTCGTCGTCGAAGACGGCGCAGCACTCGGTGCTGGGTGTCGCGTCACCTCCGGGTTCGTCGTCGGTGAGAACTCTATCGTCGGCGAGAACACGCTTCTCACGCCACGTATCCCCGTCTACGACCTCGTCGACGAGGAGATTCACTACGGCCACCTGCCGGCGAACCGTCGGGCGTTCACCCGGTTCGTGGAGTCGTCACTCGGCGACCACGACCTGTTCGCTGGCGGCGCGTACAAGCCCGCCGTCGTCGCACTGGACATCGAAGACGACACCCTCGACGCGACCCGTCGGGAGGAGGCACTGCGCGAATGAGCGACGGAGGGCCGGCCGTCCGGCGACTGTCCGACTGGGACCGCGAGCACCTTCTCTCGCTCGCCGACGAGTTCGGGTCGCCGCTGTACGTGACCGACCTCCGTCGCGTCCGCGAGAACTGTCTCCGACTCCGCGAGGCGTTCCCCGAGGCCCACGTCAGTTACGCGGTGAAGGCCCACACGGGTCAGGCGGTCCTCGAAACCGTCCGTGACGCCGGCCTCGACGCCGAGTGCGCCTCTGCGGGCGAAGTCGAACGCGCCCTCGACGCAGGGTTCCCGGGCGACCGACTCCGCTACACGGCCGTCAACCCGCCTGCCGCCGACCTCGACCACGTCGTCGACCGGTGGGAAGCGAACCCCGAGATGACCGTCACCGTCGGTGCCGAGGACACCATCGACCGCCTCGCTGACCGCGGGTTCGACGGGCGTCTTTGCCTCCGGGCGAACCCCGGCGTCGGTGCAGGGCACCACGAGAAGGTCACCACCGGCGGCCACGCGAAGTTCGGCATCCCAATCGACCGCGTTCCGAGCATCGCCGAACGCGTCCGCGACGACTTCGACCTCGTGGGCGTCCACGCCCACGCAGGCAGCGGAATCTCGGGCGACGACCTCTCGGCACACCGCGAACTCGTCCGCCGGATGGGTGACCTCGCGCGCGCCATCGACGGCCTCGAATTCGTGGACGTTGGCGGCGGATTCGGCGTCCCGTACCACGACGACGAACCCCCACTGGACCTCGCCGCCGTCGCCGACGCGACGCGCGAGGCACTCGGCGACACCGACGCGCAACTCGCTATCGAACCGGGGCGCTACGTGGTCGCCGACGCTGGTGTCCTCCTATCCGCGGTCAACACCGTGAAGGAGGTCCCAGAGACCACAGTCGTCGGCATCGACGCTGGTATGACGACCTTGCTCCGACCGGCGATGTACGACGCGTACCACGCGATTTCGAACCTCTCTCGGCCCGACGCCGAGGCAGTTTCGACCATCGTCGCAGGACCCGTCTGCGAGACGAGCGACGTCTTCGCAGAAGACCGAGCGGTCGCCCGTCCCGAACGCGGCGACGTCCTCGCAATCGGCAACGCGGGGGCCTACGGCTACGAGATGGCGAGCACCTACAACTCGCGGCCACGACCCCCCGAAGTCGTCCTCGACGACGACGGTGCCCGTGTGGCCCGTCGTCGCGAGACACTCGACGACATCACCACCCTCGAACGAACCGCATCCGAGCAACTCCCCAACTGACCAAGCACACCACCCAGAACCATGAGCGTACTAAACACCGTCCCATTCGAAAAGTTCCACGGCACCGGAAACGACTTCTTCGTCGTCGATGCCGACGACCCAGTCCCAGACCGACCCGCGTTCGCACGAACGCACTGTGACCGAAATGCAGGCATCGCACTCGACGAAAGCGACCGACGCGGCGCAGATGGCGTCCTCTTTCTCGCACTCGAATCCCGCTACGACCCGCCACGCGTCGTCATGACGCTGGTCCAGCCCGACGGGTCCGTCGCCGCCATGTGCGGCAACGGCGCTCGCGTCGCCGCCGCGTGGGCGGCCGAACGAACCGGGTCCGACGAGATTATGATAGACACGCCGGCCGGCACCCGCCGCGCAACCCTCGACGACGGTAACGTGACCGTCGAGATGGGCGTCCCGTCGTTCCGCCCCCGCGACGTCCCTCTCGCCAGCGACGAGGAACTCGTCGAAGCAGAAGTCGAGGGCCTCACGGTCACGGCCGTCAACACGGGCGTTCCCCACGCTGTCGCGTTCGTCGACGACGTGGACGACGTGGACCTCGAAGCAGTCGCCCCGTCGATTCGACACGCGCCGTTGTTCCCCGACGGAACGAACGTCACCATCGCCTCACCTGACGGTGAGGGTGGATTCCGCCAGCGCACCTTCGAACGCGGCGTCGAAGGCGAGACGCAGTCCTGCGGGACGGGCGCAGTCGCCGTCGTCGCCGCCGCAAAGCGACTCGGCCACGTCTCCGGCGACGACCCAATCGACGTCTCTCCGCCGGGTGGAACGCTCTCTGTCACCGTTCCCGACGAGGGGTCGGCACTCCTCGGCGGACCCGCCGTCCACGAGGGCGACGGCGAGGCCGACATCGTCTTCCGCGAGCGATGACAGGCGACGGGTTCGACCCCGTCGCGTTCCTCGAACGGGCCGTTCCCGTGGCATCGAACGAAGACGTCGGCGCGATGCGCGACCTGTTAGTGGAGACACTCGACGCGAACGGTGCCGACCCCATCGTCGACGACGCCGGCAACACCATCGCCTCGAAGGGCACCTCCGACCCAGACACCCATCTCGTCCTCAACACGCACATCGATACCGTCTCGCCGCACGTCCCCTACTCTCGTGAGGACGGCGTCATCCACGGCCGCGGGTCGTGTGACGCGAAAGGACCTCTCGCAGCGCTCCTCGCGGCGTTCTTCGCGGCAGACCCAGCACCGGACGCGAGGGTGACGCTCGCAATTACGCCCGACGAGGAACTCCTCTCGACGGGTGCTGCCGCACTCGACGTCGACGGCGACCTGTACATCGTCGGCGAACCAACCGGACTCGACGTGTGTACGGCGGCGAAAGGCCGGTTCGAAGGAACCGTCACACTCGGTGGTGTGGCCGCTCACGCTGCCGAACCCGACTCTGGTGCCAACGCTATCGACGCCCTCGCACCCGTGCTCGACGCACTCCGAGAGTTCGACGACGACAGAGAGTCGCATCCTGACCTCGGCGACGCGACGCTGACACCCACGATGGTCGACGGTGGCGAGAACTCGAATCAGGTTCCGGCCGAGTGCCGACTCGTGGTCGACCGGCGGAGCGTTCCGCCAGAGACTGCGGATGGCTTTCGCTCAGAACTCGTCTCGACACTTCAGTCAGTCGTTCCCGCGGGCGTCGGCGTCGACTTCGAACTCACCGAGCGACCGACGCCGTTCCTCGAAGCCTTCGCCACCGACCCCGACCACCAACTCGTGACGACGCTCTCGCAAGCGTCACGTGATGCCGGCGGGCGAGGCGACGTTCGACCGTTCACCGCTGCCACCGAGGCATCGTACTTCTCACCCGCGCCAGTCGTCGTCTTCGGTCCCGGCGTCCTCGCCGACGACGAGGGGGCAGTGGCACACGCCGAACGTGAGTACGTGCGGACCGACGACGTTCGGACCGCGGCCGAGGCACTCGAAGACGCCGTCGCACGTCTCGTCGAGTAAATGTCTATCAATCAAAACGTTCTTGATGGGCGGCAGAGTTGTCTCGAACGATGCGCCCTCCACACACGCTCATCGTCTCTCTCGTCGTGGTTCTCGTGTCGGTTTCCGGCGTCGTCGCCGCCGACGGCGGGACCGTAATCGACCACGGAGGTGACGAGATACTCTTGGACGCTGCCGCAGACCAACGGGTCCAGGGAACGACGCCGTACGAATCGGGGACGGTCATCGGCGTCCGTATCAAGTCCGTCGAAGACACACATCCGTTCCTCGTGTCGAAAGCCGTCAGAGTTGGGACCAACGGGTCGTTCAGCGTCACCTTCGACCTCTCCGAGTTGGCCCCACTCCACGGCGGGCCAGTCCACGTCGAAGTTCGCCACAACGAGACGACCATCCACGAAATCGACGGCGTCCTCGTGACGAAGAACATGCCCGACGACTCGACACTGACGTACCACCCGTCGACTGACGAGTCGACGACGACGGACTCGTCACCGACTACGACAACGACCACCGACTCCGGGTCACTCTCGGGAGTTCAGGTTCCCGGCCTCGGACTGGCCGCCGGTGTGGTCGCACTCGTGAGCGTGGCACTCCTCGCACGTCGGTAATCGAAACTCCCTCGAATCGACTTCCCCCTCGAATCGACTTCCCCCTCGAATCGACCCCCGCGACCCGCGGCGGAACGCAACGCCCTTTTTCCACCCCGCCCATCGTCGGCGTATGTACGAGGCGGTCTACGCACACCCGGACGGCGAGAGCACGGCAAGTCGCGTCGCAGTCGCCGCCGGAAGATACGGGTACGACGGTGTCGTGGTTCGCGGCATCGACGCCCGCCCCGACTTCGACCGCCTCCGAGACGAACTCGACGTGGACATCGTCGACGCCGTCGAAATCGACGCCCCCGACCCGGAACACGCCAGCGGGGCAGTCGGTAACTACCGGCCGCAACGCGAACTCGTCATCCTCCGCGGGGGGACGAACGCGCTCAATCGCTTCGCCGTCGAACAACCCCGCGTCGACGTGCTCGCCCGACCGATGGCCGGTCGCGGAAACTTCAACCACGTGCTGGCGAAGGCCGCCCGCGACAACGGCGTCCGCGTCGAGTTCGACCTCGACCCGGTTCTTCGGAGTGACGGCGGGACCCGTGTACAGGCGCTCTCAGACCTCCGGAAACTCCGCGAACTCGTCGAGTATTACGACGTTCCCTACGTCGTCTCCGGCGGTCCGCACTCACACCTCGAACTCCGAGCACCACGTGAACTGGCCGGCCTCGGCGAAATCATCGGCTTCGACCGCGAACAGATTTTAGAGGGCCTCCGCGAGTGGGGACGACTCGCCGAGCGCAACCGAGAACGGATGTCCGAGTCGTTCATAGCCCCCGGCGTCAAACGTGGCAGACATGAAGAAGACGATTGAGGAACACGCCGCCCGCTTTTCGGAAGTCGCCCCGGAGTACGACGAATCACAGGACAGTGACGAGTACCGTGCGTGTGTCTCCCTCGTCGTCCACTACGCCGACCCGTCTCCCGACGACGTGGTCTTGGACCTCGGAACGGGGACCGGTGCAATCGCCCTCGCACTCGCCCCGGACGCGAAGCACGTCGTCGGGCGCGACATCAGCGAGGGGATGCTCGAACAGGCGCGGACCAAAGCCGCCGAAGTCGGCATCGAGAACGTCGACTTCGGGGAGGGGCGGTTCCGTGACCCGAACGTGGACGCAGACGACGTACACACTGGGTCGTCAGAGACGCCCCAAGCCGACGCTCGCGATGCTCGCGTCGATATTGTCGTCTCTAACTTCGCCATGCACCACCTCTCGGACGAGGAGAAACGCGAGGCCATCCAGGTCGTCGCCGACCTCGAACCTCGGCGGTTCGTCCTCGGCGACGTGATGTTCTTCGGCGAACCCGACCCGGACGAACCGTTCTACTCGCCCGAAGTAGACGACCCATCGACCGTTGGCTTCCTCGCGGATGCCCTCACCGACGCGGGGTTCGTCCTCACGGCCGTCGAATCCGTCCACGAACAGGTCGGCGTCCTCGTCGCCGAGCGAGCACCGTCGTTCGACGAGGACACCGAATGAAGCACCTCCCGAAGCACCTCCGGCCACGGTGGCGATACCTCGCCGTCGAAATCGAGACGTGGCCCGACGCGTCGCTCAACCGCGGGACGTTCCAGCGCGAACTCTGGTACGCCGCGCAGAACCTCTTCGGCGACACCGGCAGTGCGGACGCCGATTTGACCGTCCTCGGCTTCGACTACGACGACTGCGTCGCCGAGACCATCGTTCGCGTCCGGCGGGGGTACGTCGACGAGGGGCGTGCTGCACTCGCCTGTATCGACACAGTCGGCGACGACCCAGTCGGGGTGAGAGTGCGAGGCGTCTCGGGGACGGTGCGTGCCTGTTCGGAAAGGTATTTACACGGCCGGGCCGGAATTTCTGAGGAGAGAGACGTCGTGTTCGAGAACGAATCCCGGACCGCCGTCGTCCGCAACTCCCTCTTGGACGTCAGCGGTCCGGGCGGGTTCACGGGCGCGACGCAACTCGATTTCGAGTGATACTCTATGCAGGGACAAGCGCAACAACAGGCGTACGACCGCGGGATTACAATCTTCTCGCCGGATGGTCGACTCTATCAGGTCGAGTACGCTCGTGAGGCCGTCAAGCGCGGCACCGCGAGCATCGGTGTGCGAACGTCCGAGGGCGTCGTCCTCGCGGCGGACAAGCGTTCTCGCTCGCCACTGATGGAACCGACGAGCGTCGAGAAGATTCACAAGGCGGACGACCACATCGGTATCGCGAGCGCCGGCCACGTCGCCGACGCCCGCCAACTCATCGACTTCGCCCGCCGCCAGTCGCAGGTCAACCGCCTCCGCTACGGCGAACCCATCGGTATCGAGACGTTGACCAAGGAAGTCACCGACCACATCCAGCAGTACACGCAGGTCGGCGGTGCCCGTCCGTTCGGTGTGGCCCTCCTCATCGGCGGCGTCGAAAACGGCACCCCGCGCCTCTACGAGACGGACCCCTCGGGGACGCCCTACGAGTGGAAGGCCGTCGCAATCGGTGCGGACCGCGGCGACCACCAAGAACACCTCGAAGAGAACTACCGCGACGACCTGACCCTCGAAGACGGTATCGCGCTGGCCCTCGAAGCCATCGCCTCCACCAACGAGGACGGCATCTCGCCCGACGGCGTCGACGTGGCGACGGTCTCGTCTGAGTCCGAGCGCTTCGTCGAACTGTCGAACGAGGATATCGAAGACCACCTCGTCGCCAACGACCTGCTGGCGACCGAGGAAGACGAGACGGAAGACGAGTAGACCGCATCCCGCGGTTCCGCGTATCCTTCTTCGAACCGACCCGACACGTCGTCAGTCGCTACTGGCGAGTCTGTATCGTCGGGCAGAGAATTGTACGGTGAAAACGGCCTCGAATCGGTGATTCGGTCGCGTCGGTGGCTTAGTATTCCTCGTAGGCGAGGTTCATCAGCCACTGCGAGAATGCGTTACTGTTCGCGTTGATCTCCTCTTCTCCGATGAACGGCGAGAGCATGTCGCCCGCCATGAGCATCGAGAAGTCGAGGTCGCGCGCGGCGGGTTCGAGGTAGTAGGTGGTGTGCCCGTTGTAGACGGCCTGCGTCCGCTTGATGAGGTCGAGCGACTCCAGAACCTCTGCGATACGGCTTCCCTTGCGGGAGGAGATATCGAGTTCTTTCCAGAAGTCACTCTGATGGATGCCGCCCGACTCGCGGATGAGTTCGAGTCCCGCGCGCTCGTCGGAAGAAAGGTCGGATTCGGCTTCGCTCGCGCTCATACAATCTACACGTCGGGCGAGCGGTTTAATGCTGACGTTCGACCGGTTCGAAGGCGTTCTGACACGGCGGGCCGTCGGCGAATTCGTACGACTGCGCTTCGTTTCCGAGCGTGATGAGCGACGACGAACGAGTGCCGAATCGACCCTCGGGGTCGTGGACACACACGCCGAAGTCGTGGTCGCCGAGCGCATCTGCCGCCCGGTCACGCCACGCACCCATCGACTCGCTCGGTTCCGGTTGGAGTGCTTCCCAGAGACGGCGGGCGTTGTCGGCCTGCATCTCACCTCGTTCGGGGTGTCGTGCCGGGACGAACCACGAGTCCGGCGTGCCGACGTTGACGACGACGTGGACGCCGGGGTCGAAGTTCCGAACCGACAGGCTCCCGTCCCACTCGAAGTACAGTGCGGCGTTCTCGTCGACGACGACGAGGTTGAACCCGTCGTAGGTGTG